>JBJTMU010000001.1:0-4884 GCA_046070685.1 Flavobacteriales bacterium
TAAATGAATTTTCAAATTGTTTCTTTGCTTCATATGCAACACCATAGATTTTATTATAGTTTACGAATTCTTGATCTGTAATAATTTGCATATCCATCTTAATCTTTATTGTAATTGATCCATCAAGATTGGTGATTTGTGTTACACTTTTTACTTCTAATCCTTCTAGTTCCACACCATCAATTAGTCTATTTTCTGAAAAATTATATGATCCATTATAAGGATAATTTGAAGCCAATGGATCCACAGTAAAAAACCTTCCCAACCTCGGATCATGCATCCTAAACGTATAATTCACCGAATTTCCTTCTCCCTTAATCTCATCATCGTTCTCCTGATTCTGAAACCCATATCGATACCCATCACTCACCGTTCTACCATCCAATTCCACACCAAACGGGCTGTAATCGGAGCAGGTTCGAATACCGACGCGATATGAACTTACTGCTGGTCCTGTGCCATTGTTCAGCGGAATTTTGATATCATGAATAACGGTTAAGACATTGCCCAAATGATTTGTCATTTCGTATTGTTTGAATCCTTGATTGACCAAAACATTGTTGTTTTCAGTACTTGGGTTTTCAACTAATACAACAGATTCCGCATACATTCCTAAGCGAGCACTTCCGAATATATGACGTTCTTTCAATTGAAAGCTCATTGTTTGGTTTGGCGCTTGCCTGTCTTGCTTGCAAGCGCACTTATTAATTCTGCTTTATTCATGGTTGTTGTTTTTTATCATTATTCACATTCATCGCACACAAAGGCATATTTTTCTCTTCCATACTTGAATACTAAATTTTTATTATCCAATTGAACAAGCTTAAAGTCTGAAACTGAAAAAGTTGCAATATATAATTTCCCTTTACTATCAAAATACCACTTTTGTTGAATTATGTTGTCCGTTGATTCATCGTATCTTTTCCCTGCTCTCTTATAATAAATATCATAAGTGTTGTTTTCATGAAAAAGGATATAGAGTGTCTGTGGAAAATTTGGAGATATTGATTTATCATTCCTTTTGTCGAGTCTCCATTCTTTTTCAATGCTATTCAGTATGAAGTCTTCCTTTTTCATCTTACAACTAAGAAAAAAAAGAATCAAAGCAATACCCCAAATTATTTTTAGTTGTTTCATTTCTTTGTCTTTTTCACATCAACATCCCATATTAACTCACCGCCAACACTTGTTTGTTTGGCAGAAATGGAGTAGCCGTATTTTTTTCCTGTTCCTTCGTTAAAAGATTTAATCATATCCGTTACTTTTTTAGGATCACCTTTCTCATCAAATCCCTTCAAAGCTTCATTTAGACCATTTTCTAAATAAGTTCCAAAAGCACCAAATCGACCAGCTTTAAAGTCTTCTGATGTTCTATCAAAAGATTTATCTTTCATTTGTTTTTCATAAATCTTAGAGTGGTTCAATAAACCTTCAAATGTTTTGTCATCAAAACTTTTACCTGCTTTTTGGTCATCTTGGTGTTGTTTTTCATGGAACATTACACTCTCCAAATTATGATAATCAGAAAGTAAGTCGCTTACTCCCCCTTCTGTATTTACATAAACTTTTTTCTCAGTTGTAAAAGCTAAGGCATGTGCCTCACTTCCTGATTTATGATATTTCAAAGTTACCGCTCCACTTACACCAGCTTTCTTTGCATAACCACTCATAACACGCTCAACGACTTTTCGGTCATTTTCAGTTTTTATTGGCGTATCAGCTAGTAATTTTTTAGATTTTCCGTCAGCAGATAAAACATAAATATTATGAGTACCATTATCATTATATTTTTTACTCATCTTAGTATTATATGTTCCATCAGAATTATAATAATCATCATCACCATTTGGATCGACCATTATTATCGGGTTGTTACTAAACACATCATATGGACTTCTGTGTTCTTTTACGACTGGGTCTATATTCCATCTTCTACCCAATCTTGGATCATATTCCCAAAATTCTGCTGAATAATGATTTCCGTTTCCTGAAACTTCGTTAGTTTTTTCTTGACCGTTAGAACCTCCAAAACGATAATCTAAAGTGTTGTTTGTTTTGTAAAGTGTTCTACCACTTAATGGAGCATGAAAAGCAGAATAATCTGTACTTTGAAGAATATCCGCCATGTAATAATCCACCGTTGTACCATTGCTAGAGTGCGGAATCACTTTGTCTGAAATAACGCTTATAACGTTGCCCAAATGATTCTCTAAGAAATAATTTCTTTTACCAATTTGATGCGAGAAAATGGTTTGATTGTATGGTGCTGTTCCTGCACTACCAAGTAGATTTATGTCGCTGTTTAGAACGCCCAATCGACTAGAACCGTAAATGTATTTTTCGGTTTGTTCAAAGGTTATGGTTTGGGCTGTGTTGTCTATAACTCGCTCATATACACTCATTACGTTGCCCGAAACGTCCAATACATAATAAGTGCTCCTTTCAAGAAGGCCAGTTTGGTTGTTGTAGACATGCTTGGCAATTCGGCGGCCCATGGCGTCGTAATCGAATTTTAATCTTGACCTTGTTGAAGTACTGGTTCGGTTGATTTCGCGAACCTTCCCATCTACACGCCACACGATTTGATCTATACCTTCAGTGACATCTTTCACTAGTCTTCCTTCTTCATCATACACATAGTTGTAGGCTCCATTGATGTTTAAATTCAAGGGATTAAAGCCAGCTCCTTGGTCATCAATATCGGGCAAGTTTATGGCGTCTAATTTATATAGCTGAATTTCAATCATTCGAACTCAAATATAGTGAATAATTCAATTGTTTTTTTTCAAAATCACTTTTGTTCAATAAGGATGATGTAATAAGTAAAAAAACCTTAAAGACATTGTTTTTTAGTAAGTTATACTATGGATAGATTTACTTATAAGCTTCTGCGATCGCCGTTAAAAAATGAAATTATAAGCTGGGCCTTTTGGTTCGTTGGGGTCAAACCAAATAAACGAAAAGAATCGACTCATGTGTTTAAAATGTCAATTAAATGAGAGCGAAGAAAAATACGAATAGTGTGAACCGCTCTCGCTTTTCACGCTCACGCTGATTTAGTGGTGAAAGGTCTGAAATATCGAACTTGTTGAATCGGGATTTAACTAATTTATTGGCTTAAAATAAAGAAGGTATTAAGCCTTTTTGATAGCTTCGATTTCTATGCTCAACGTTGGAATGTCTTTTTGAATGATTCCCCAAATCAAAGCGGGCTCAATAGAATCATAAGCATGAGAAATGATATTTCGCAAACCAATATTTTTTTTTGATGATGAAATATAGATTTCTGGCTGAATTTCTAAGATTTTTCGGACTGCTTCTCCAATGATTTCTAGATCTCTTTCGACGGCTCTTTGCATGATGACATCGTTGGAGAATTGATTGAAGTCATTATTGAGTCTGCTCTTTATTGTTTGAATTTCTGAAATGATACTCTCTATATCGAGAATGTACTTAAGGACTTTATGCTGCATAAAGTTCAATTTTTGACTTTTCAATTTCTTCTTTTAAAACAGGATTTCTCAAAGAATGAACCGAAACTAAATCAATGGTCTTACCAGTTAATGATTCTAAAGATTCAAGTAATGAAAAATAATTGTCTGCAAAGTCAAGTATTTCGATATCTTCAGAGAATTGGACCAAGAAATCGATGTCACTTTGAGCCGTCATTGTGTCTCGGGCCGCAGAACCAAATACAGCAATTGTTTTCACCTTGTGCATTTCACAAAGTGTTGCAATTGCCTCTTTTTTATTTGATAGTAATTCAATCATTTTGTATCAAATATAGTGAATTATTGAATGAACGGTTGACTCGTATAATTTTTAATTCCTAAATACTGGTCTTTTACATAAAAAAAACTGGCAGCATCGTCAGGGGTACTTTGGGTGGCGAAAGGTCTGAAATATCGAACTTGTTGAGGGATGACTTCGATCAGATGTTGAAATTTACTAATTTGATCTCTGCGGATGTTGATCGTTGAGCGATTATGCTTTCAATTTTGTTTTTCTAAATCACTTAGGTTTTTGCAATGAAAACAAAGATTGTTAACTTTGAGTGTGGGCGAAAAAAAATTGTATGTCATAGGTGGATGCAACGGGGCAGGAAAAACGACTGCTTCGTTTAATATTCTTCCTGAATTACTCGATTGCAAGGAATTTGTTAATGCAGATGAAATTGCTCGAGGACTTTCTCCATTTCAACCTGAAAAAGTTTCTATTGAAGCCGGTAGACTAATGCTAACTCGAATAGATGAATTAATACAATCAAATCAAGATTTTTCATTCGAAACAACACTTTCAACAAGGTCTTTTGTCAATACGATAGATCGAGCAAAATCAGCAGGTTATTTTGAAACTTTGATTTTCTTTTGGTTAGAATCAGTTGAACTTGCAAAAGATCGTGTCAAAAAAAGAGTTTCTGAAGGTGGTCATCATATTGAGAATGAAGTAATCAGTAGGCGATATAAATTAGGAATTAAAAACCTTTTAATTTATATTCAGACAGAGTTGATTCTTTGTTCAACTTTGATAATTCCGCATTAGAATCCGATTTAATCGCCGAAAAAAAGCTTCATGGTGAATTTAATGTTTACCAATTGGAAAAGTATAATAAACTAAAATTAATAGCTGATGAACGATAAAGAAAAAGAACTGTTAAATCAGAAAATCAAGAAAGCTATTCAGTTATCTTCTCAGAAGTTAGTAGCTTCGAAAAGAGCGCTTGGACAAAGCGTTGTTATAAGTAAGAATGGTAAAATACAGGAAATAAAACCGTAATAGAAAAATTATCTTCAAAGCAAAAAAAGCCCCAACTTGGGCTTTTTTTGTGGTCCCACACAGGCTTCCCGAAACTCGTACCTCGTTCGGGATAGACTTCTCGCCTGA
>JBJTMU010000002.1:0-11656 GCA_046070685.1 Flavobacteriales bacterium
CGCTGTTCTAGTTCTTGAAAGAATTGCTTGATTTCCCCTTGATCAACTTTGCCATCATAAGAAGTGATGCGCAATTTCACCATTCCTGGAGAGGGGAGGTAGGCCAATCCAAATCCTCTGGCTCGAATGCGGTCCTCCCAATCGCTGAGTTGTTCTGCTAGAAAAGACTCTCCAATTCCTTGTGTTAATGCTGTAAAATGATAAATGGCTTTCAATTGGAATCGTTCTTGGAGTCTCGGAATTAATTCTTCGCGTACAATTCCTTTCATTTCGTAGGGAACACCGGGTAACGAAACCCAATAACAAGCATTTTTTTCGAAGAGCATTCCTGCTGCGGTACCATAGTTGTTTGGTAAAATCTCCGCATCTACGGGTAAAGCTGCTTGTTGGATATTTGTTTCCAGCATCGGACGATTTCGAGAGGCAAAATAGGCTTCGATCTTCGCTAATGTAGGCGGGTGAATTTCTAAGCTTGTCCCAAAGTATTCACATAAGGTGTGCTTGGTGATGTCATCTTTTGTTGGACCTAATCCACCAGTAATGATGACGCAATTTGTTTCAGGGTATGTTTGATCTACTGCCTCAAGAATCCGTTGTTTGTCATCTGCTACAACAATGGACCGAGTAACTCTCGCTCCGATTTTAGATAATTCTTGTCCTAACCAAGATGCATTCGTATTGATGGTTTGTCCGATCAATAATTCATCTCCGATGGCAATGATTTCAATGTTCATTTTCGCACGAATTTCGCAATGGATTCAATGTGTCCTGTGTGCGGAAATTGATCGGCAAGTGCATATTTTTCTAACACGTAACCAGCTTCTTGCAAGGTATTTGCATCACGTGCTTGAGTGGAAGGATTGCACGAAATGTAAACGATGTGTTTCGCTCCGAGATCAATTACTTTTTGAAGTGTTTTTGGTGCTATTCCTGCTCTCGGTGGATCAAGGACAATACACGAAATGTTTCCTTGGTAATGTGGGTACTCTTTTAAGAATTTCCCAACATCTGCAGCGTAAAAGTCAATAGAATGAATGCCATTTTTTTTGGCGTTTTCGCGAGCGTCTTCAATCGCTTTTTCGATGATATCGACACCAACAATGCGCACATTTGGATTTCGTTTTGCGAGTAACTGTCCAATTGTACCCGTTCCACAGAATAAATCCATCACGACTTTCTCCGCTGGGATTTCTTCTTCGAAAACATAATCCAATGCCTTCGCATAAAGTAGTTCAGCGCATGCAGGATTTGTTTGAAAGAAACTTTCCATCGAAATTTGGAATGTTAAACCGGAAAGGACTTCCTCTATAACTTCTTGTCCGAAAATCAATTTTGAGGTACCATTCTCAATTTTTGCGCGGTCTGCAACATTGTCATTTTCTGTATGCCATAATCCGGCAATGCGTCCAGGTAAAAGTTCTTGTAAAAAGGCACCAAATTTGGACACATCGAATTGATGATCTTCATCAGTGGAAGTAACTAAATTAAGAAGTAACTGGTTGGTATGGAATGATTTTCTCACTACTATGTGACGAAAAAAACCGATCTTTTTAGGTGGGTGCCAAGCAGGTAGTTGACTTGCTTGAAGGTAAAGGCGAATCTCACGAAGTTTGGTCTCCCATTCTTCATCGAACATACCCGATGCTTTGTTCAAGCTTTCCACTTTCCACCAAGTTCCACGACGTTTAAAACCTAAGGCAAAGGCATCATCTAATTCTTCATTTGTCTCTAAATCATGTTCAATACAGGAGAAACTGTATTCCATTTTATTTCGATAGAAATAGTGTTTTGGTGAGGAAATGAACGCGTCGAATTTTTCGCGTACCTGTTGAATTCCACTCAATCTTTCAAAGGTGCTCAAAGTGGATTCTTTTTTCACTTCCTCCTGTTTCCAAACAGGCACATGAATGTATGGTCCCCCAGAAATTTCTTGATAGCCTTGCTCGGTTTCGAATTCGGATCTTTTTTCAACCTGTATCAATTTTGCCTCGGCGTAATTCTTGCGTTTTGTTTCAATGCGAACGCGAACGGTTTGACCCGGAAAAGTATTATCAACAAACACAATGAAATGTCCGTGTTCAGTTTCCAACTTTGCAATACCACGTCCACCAAAAGCATAATCCGTTATTTCAACGGAAATTTCATCCCCTCTTTTCATTTTAAATCATTCCTCGAATTACTCCTTTATCGGAAGATTGAATGAATCCAATGATTTCATCACGCAAAGGTGATTTATCCATGCTTTGAAGTACAGCTTCAACTCCTTTTGAAAGGTTACTGTTTTGAACGTAAATAGTTCGATAAATATCTTCGATTTCTCTTACTTGTTCATCTGTATATCCTCGACGTCGCAATCCAACTGAATTGACTCCGGCAAAGGTTAGTGGTTCACGTGCAGCTTTAATATACGGGGGAACATCTTTACGAATCAAAGAAGCGCCACCAATGAATGCATGTCGGCCAATATGTGCAAATTGTTGAGCGGCAACTTTTCCTTCTAAGATCGCATAATCATCGATGATGACATGTCCAGAAAGTCCGGTATAGCTTGCAAGAATGACATTGTTACCAATCTGACAATCATGTGCCACGTGAACATACGTCATCAATAAACAATTATCCCCAACAGCCGTTTTCATTTTGTCACTTGTGCCACGATGGATTGTAACACATTCTCTGATTTTTGTATTGTTACCAATTTCAACAGTCGTGTATTCGTTGTCGAACTTTAAATCTTGCGGAATCACACCTAATACTGCACCGGGAAAAACTTCGCAATCTTCACCGATTCTGGTTCCAGGATATAAGGCAACATTCGAGTGAATACGCGTTCCATTGCCAATAATCACGTCTTCGTGAATGACAGCAAAAGGATCGATACGAACATTTTGTCCGATTTGAGCATCTTTCGAAACGGAGGCTAAGGATGAAATCATTTATTCTTTGTCTTTAATGATTTGAGCAAGCATACTTGCTTCAGATACAACTTTACCGTTCACATAAGCTTTTCCACTCATTTCAACTAATCCGCGTCGAATGGGGGAGGTTAGTTCAAGTTCAAACACAACGGTATCTCCAGGCATCACTTTTTGCTTAAATCGAACATTGTCAATTTTCATGAAGTAAGTAGAATACAAGTGTGGATCTTCCACTTTTGTCAATGCGAAAATCCCTCCAACTTGTGCCATTGCTTCAATTTGAAGCACACCTGGAAAAACTGGATTACCAGGGAAATGACCTGTAAATTGAGGTTCATTCATCGTAATGTTTTTCACTCCAATGATTGAATTTTCATGAATCTCCATGATTTTATCGACCATTAAGAACGGATAGCGATGTGGCAATATGCGTTCGATATCATTGATGTCGTATATAGGATCTTTCGCTAAATCAAATTGACGACCTTGGTTTTGTTGTTTTTTAATTTGTTCCTTCAGTACTTTGGCAAATCGAACATTTCCTGAGTGACCCGGACGAGCCGCAAGGATATGTGCTTTAATTGGTTTTCCAACAAGTGCTAAATCCCCGACAATATCTAATAATTTATGACGAGCTGGTTCGTTTTCAAATTGAAGTTTTGTGCTGTTCAATACGCCAATTCCGTCGATGGAAATTTGTAATTTATCCTTCCCGAGTAATTTGGCTAAGCGATCCAATTCTTCTTGAGAAACATCGGTTCGATCAACAAGTACAATGGCATTATCTAAGTCACCACCTTTGATGAGGTTATTACTCGCTAGATATTCTAATTCTTTTAAGAAAACAAACGTACGACAACGAGCAATTTCTTGTTTGAAATCACCCAATTGATACATGCTTGCGTGCTGCGTTCCTAAGACAGGAGAATTATAATCAACCATCACTGTTAAGCGATAGTTGATGTCTGGAATGGCCAAAAACTCGATTCCTTTTTCGAGGTCCTCCCAAGGAATGTTTTCGTTTAATTCAAAATATTCACGATCTGCCGTTTGTTCTTCAAAACCTACACGTTCAATTTCATTGACAAATAGAATGGAACTTCCATCCATAATTGGAATTTCTGGTCCATTGATTTTAATGAGCGCATTGTCCACTTGACACGCATAAAGCGCTGCTAAAACATGTTCAGTCGTGTAAACACGCGCCCCATGTTGTTCCAATGTGGTGCCGCGGTCAGTTGCTACGACGTAATCAACATCAGCTTTAATGATGGGTTGATTTTCTAAGTCAACTCGTTGAAATTTATAGCCATGGTTGTCCGCTGCTGGACAAATCTCCATTGTAACAGGTTCTCCTGTGTGAAGACCCACACCATTAAAAACAATGGCTTCCTTCAGCGTGCGTTGTTTTTCAGTCATTTGATTGTTTTTTGGTGAGTTCTTTTAATTGTTTTTCGAACTCATATATTTTTGATAAGATAAAAGGCAATTTTCTAAATCCTAAGTAAGAACGTTTGAAATCATTGTGGTTAAACGCCGGTGACCCCATCAACGTATCCGCTGATTTTATGGTCGATGGTATTCCAGATTGCGCGACAATTTTCGTTTCATCAGCAATGTGTAAGTGTCCAGCAACGCCTGTTTGTCCGCCAATCATGACATATTTACCGATTTTTGCGGAACCAGCAATTCCAACTTGAGCAGCCATAGCTGTATGTTGATCGACATCTACGTTATGCGCAATTTGACAAAGGTTATCGATTTTAACACCTTTACGAATGAAGGTTGAACCCATGGTTGCTCGGTCAATGGAGCAATTGGAGCCAATTTCTACATGATCTTCGATGATGACATTTCCAATTTGAGGAATTTTTTGATAAACACGGTGTTCATCAGGAGCGTAACCAAATCCATCTGAACCAATAACAGTTCCTGAATGAATAATAACGTGATTACCAAGCTGGCAATCTGCATAGATACTTACGTTGGAAAAGATAGTGCAGTTGTCACCAATTTGAACATTGTCACCGAGCACAACATTCGGATAAATCTGAACATTGTTGCCGATTTTGACATTCTTCCCGATGTAGGCAAAAGCCCCAATGTATGGTTCATCACCAATTTGAGCAGAATCATCAATAAACGAAGGTTGTTCAATGTGTGGCTCTTTGCGATTCATGTTGTTATACAACTCCAATAATTTGGCAAAACAAGCATAAGCATCATCTACTCGAACGAGGGTTAGCGTGTTCGGAAGAGCTTTTGAAGCGACAAATGTTTTGTTAACGATACAAATACTAGATTCAGTAGTGTAGATGAATTCTTCGTACTTTGGATTCGAAAGAAAACTCAATGATCCTTCTGTTCCTTCCTCTATCTTTGCTAATCCATTGACACTTGCTGATGGATTTCCATCAACTTCTCCTTTCAAAAGGCCAGCGATTTGTTCGGCTGTAAATTCCATTAATCAAAGTTACAAAAAGCTAGGACGGAGAAACGTGGACAAAAGTCAATTTATTAACAATAAAAAGTCCAATTTTGTTAGAAATCCAAAGGGATCGTTTTTAAATCATATACTTTGATTTTTTCCTTGTACCAAATGCACTTAATTTGAATCTTTTCCTTTGGCAATTTATTCGTTCTAAATTCAAGGCAATGAACTGGTTTCGGGTGTTGTAAAAGGTACGAACAAGCAAAGTTGAATTGTCCATTTTTACGAATCAAGCGGTTGAGTTCTTTGTCGTCTTTGATTCCGATCGACTTCATTTTTTCGGTTAAAACGGAAGATGAATCCATGTAAAAAAGGAATTCGTTTTTAGGCATAAAGAGAATTTGACCCGGCAATTCAGCATCCGTATTCGTTGGTGAAATTTGATTGGCTTTTTTCCGAGAAAAGATTATTTCTGTCATGAAACTTTCGTCGCCCATCGTCATGAAACAGTGTTCTTTCTTTCCTTTTGGCGTTTTGTAATCAATGCGATAAACCTTGTCAAGGCCTTGTTTTTTACTTTTACCAAAGTCAACATCTCCTTCTTGAACTGTTTTTAAAAACGCTGATTTTGTAAATCCTTGTTCCTTCATTTGATCAAAAGCAGAAGCATTCACGACAATCATTCGGTTGAATAAATTGTCTTTTACGCGATTCGATGGAAACCAAGAACAGCCTTTATTGTCGAACATAAAGACGACCATTAAGGTTCCAATCATGAATCCGACTCCGTAATATTTTAATCGTCTAAAAAAATCTTTCATGGCATAAAAAAAGGGAGCGAACTCCCTTCTAAATTACATTAATGAATTTAGTTTTTCTTCAAGAACCGCTTTTGGAACAGCTCCCACTGATTTATCAACTACTTCACCATTTTTAATGAATAATACTGTTGGAATGCTGCGAACACCGAATTGAGCAGAAACACCTGAATTTAAATCCACGTTTACTTTTCCAATAACTGCTTTTCCATCGTATTCATTCGCCATTTCTTCGATTACTGGACCGATCATGCGGCAAGGACCACACCACTCAGCCCAAAAATCAACAACAACTGGTTTATCTGACTTCATGACTAATTCGTCAAAGTTCGCATCTGTGATTTCTAATGCCATTTTATTTTGTTTTAAGTATATAATTTCCCTTTTCGGGACGTAAAATTAATTCAATTATTCTTATCAAAGGACAGACCAAATAGATTTATCCGTCAAATTGTCTGATTTAGTTCAATTCTAAGGCTAAATATTTTGCTGTATGGGACTTATCCTGTGCTTTTTTAATCATTTGTTCCGGCGTTCCAGTGAATAAAATTTCTCCTCCTCTAAATCCACCTTCTGGACCTAAATCAATGATGTGATCAGCTATTTTTATAATATCCATGTTGTGTTCAATCACCAAAACGGAATTTCCTTCATCAACCAGTCGTTGCAAGACATCTAACAACATTCGAATGTCTTCAAAATGTAATCCTGTGGATGGTTCGTCCAAAATATAAATCGTTTTACCGGTCGCTTTTTTTGCTAATTCCGTTGCCAATTTAATGCGTTGCGCCTCTCCTCCTGATAAGGTTGTGGAAGATTGACCTAATTTAATGTAGCCGAGTCCAACCTCCTTCAAGGTTTTTAAAATGCGGTAAATTTTCGGGTGATTTTCAAAGAATGGAACCGATTCTTCAATGGTCATGTTCAAAACGTCTGAAATACTTTTTCCCTTGTAGCGAACTTCCAATGTTTCAGGATTATAGCGCTTTCCGTTGCAGGTTTCACATTCCACGTAAACATCGGGGAGAAAATTCATTTCGATGAGTTTCAGTCCTCCGCCATTACAGGTTTCACATTTTCCACCAGCTACATTAAAAGAGAATCTACCAGCTTTATATCCGCGGATTTGTGATTCCGGTAAGGCTGCGAATAGACTGCGGATTTCATCGAATACTTTCGTGTAAGTAACTGGATTTGAGCGTGGTGTTCTTCCAATAGGACTTTGATCAATTTCGATGACTTTGTCCAAATGTTCCAATCCTTCGATCGACTGATAATTGAGTGGCTTGCGGATGTCTTGATAAAAATGATTCATCAAGATGGGATATAATGTTTGATTAATCAAGGAAGATTTCCCACTTCCGGAAACGCCTGTTACACAAGTAAACGTTCCCAATGGAATGGACATGTTGACATTTTTTAAATTATGTCCCGTTGCTCCTTTAATCGTGAGTTGCTGTCCGTTGCCTTTTCGTCGCTTGACAGGAATTTCTATTTTTCGAGTTCCATTCAAGTATTGGGCTGTCAAGGAATCGCTCGATAATACCGCTGTCAAATCACCTGCACTGACAATATTTCCACCAAATGATCCTGCGCCTGGACCGATATCCACGATGAAATCTGCTGCTTCAATCATTTCTTTGTCGTGTTCAACGACTAAAACCGAATTTCCAACGTTCCTCAGTCTTTTCAACGATTGTATCAGCTTTGTATTGTCGCGCTGGTGTAATCCAATGGAAGGTTCGTCCAACACATATAGTACATTGATCAACTCTGTACCAATTTGGGTGGCCAATCGAATGCGTTGAGCTTCTCCGCCTGACAAACTTTTTGCACTACGATGCAAGGTTAGATAGTCGAGTCCAACTTCTAAAATAAAACGGATGCGCGTTCGAATTTCTTTCAGTATTTCTGCGCCAATTTGCTTTTGGTCAGCTGATAAATATTGGTCAATTTCTGCTGTCCATCGATTCAATTGATCGAAATCCATGGCAGCAATGTCGCCGATTGTTTGATTGTTCAATTTAAATTGCAATGCTTCTTTTCGAACACGAGCACCATGACATTCTGGACACTCCTTTTTATTCATGAATCCTTGTGCCCAACGTTGAATTCCTGCTGAACTATCTTCTGAGTGACGCGTCATGAAATTGGCGATTCCTTCAAAGCGATCTTCGGTCGTTTTAGCATTCATTTCCATGTCTTCGTTTCCATACAGAAACAATTGAATGAGTTCATCGTCCAAGTCGGCAATGGGAGTGTTCAAGGAATAACCTTGTTTGAGGAGAATGGCCTCCATTTTCTCAAAAATCCAGATACGCTTGTATTCGCCAAGTGGAGCAAATCCTCCTTTTCGAATCGATAAACTGGGGTCCGGAATAATTTTTTCGCGATCAATTTCACTTACATCTCCCAATCCTTTACACGATGGACAAGCACCATAGGGGGAATTGAAGGAAAATAAACTCGGTTCGGGTTCTGGATAACTGATGCCGCTAGTTGGACACATCAAAGAACGACTGTAATGTTTGATGGTGCTTGATTCCAAATCCATCACCATCATGGCAGATTCTCCCATTTTCATGGCGATTAAAACGGAATCATAAATGCGTTTTTCATCCACTTGTCCGATTAACATGCGATCAACGACCACTTCAATGTCGTGAATTTTATAGCGATCAAGTTTCATTCCCTTGACGATCTCTTTGATTTCACCATCCACACGGACTTTGGTGTATCCATTTCGCAATATTTGCTCGAAAAGTTCGCGGTAGTGTCCTTTTCTTCCTTTGATTTTAGGCGCTAAAAAGGCCACTTTTCTACCCTGAAAATCTGATTCAATTCGTTGACAAATCGCCTCGTCTGAATATTTGACCATCGGTTCGTTGGTGACATAGGAATAGGCAGTGCCAATACGTGCGAATAACAAACGGAAGAAATCGTACAGCTCGGTGATCGTTCCAACAGTGGATCGTGGTGAACGAGAAACCGTTTTTTGTTCAATCGAAATGACTGGACTAAGTCCATCTATTTTATCCACATCAGGACGCTCGAGTCCGCCAATGAATTGTTTGACATAACTAGAGAACGTATCGATGTATCTACGTTGTCCTTCTGCGAAAATGGTGTCGAAGGCTAAACTAGATTTCCCACTTCCACTTAGGCCGGTAAAAACGATGAGTTCATTACGAGGGATGCTGAGGTGAATATTTTTTAAATTATGTTCCCTTGCCCCATAAATGTCAATGGTTTCTTGGGACAAGGTTTTTTCTTCCTTGGACATGGTTAAAATGGACTTTTAAATTCTTTCAATAACGTGCCTTCTTGGTCTTTCTCCGAGACAATTGCTCGATCGATTCCCCAATCGATGTTTAAATCTGGGTCGTTCCATAATAAACATCCCTCATGTGCTTTACTGTAGGTGTTGGTACATTTGTAAGAAAAAATGGTGTCATCCTCTAAGCTAGCAAATCCATGCGCGAATCCCGGTGGAATCCACAATTGATTTCGATCCAAATCATTCAAAATCACTTTGAAATGTTTTCCATAACTTGGAGAGTTTTTACGAATATCAACAGCAACATCCAGCACACTTCCTTGAATGACTTGAACCAACTTTCCTTGGTCAAAGGGCGGAGCCTGAAAGTGTAAACCTCGTAAAACACCTTTCTTCGATTTGGAAAGATTGTCTTGAACGAATGAATAACCAGTTAGGAAAGATTCGTATTTCTCTTGATTGAAGGATTCAAGAAAAAAACCTCTTTCATCACCAAAAATCGATGGAAAAATGGAAACGAGTCCTTCGGGAAATTCATGTATAACTTTCACTTTAGCTTCAATTTGAGTAATGTCGCAATATTACAAGTTTTTAACGATATCGGCGTAATCGCAATTAATTTGCATCTTTGTTTTCAGAAGATTTAACATTCCTTATGCGTTTTTTGTTTTGCTTGATTTTTACTCCGATCGCTTGGGCTCAAGTGAATGTCCAGCAAGTCGTGGATGCTTTTGCTCAGGATCCAGTGAATCGACATGCGAATATTTCTTTCCAAGCGATTGACATGACGAGTGGCGAGGTGATTGCAAATTACAAAGGAAACAATGCGATTCCGAGCGCTTCGACTACGAAGTTATTTACCACTGCCACTGCTTTTGAACTTTTAGGGGAACAATATCGAATGCATACACGCATTTATTGCGATGGATTTATTGATAAAGACAGTGTATTGCATGGGAATATATGGATACGAGGTGGGGGAGATGTGAGTTTGGGTTCCAAGTTTTTTTCCTTTGAAAATCAAGAATTGAATTTTCTAACAGCATGGGCTGATTCACTCAAATCAAAAGGAATCAAATTTATTGAAGGATCGGTTATTGCTGATGCCTCGGAGTTTGGATATAATGGAACACCAAAATCCTGGCAGTCCGGTGATGTTGGGAATTACTACGGCGCCTTTGCTGGAGGGATTAATTTTTATGACAATACCGTTAAATTGCGCTTTCAAACAGGTGCCGTTGGTACGACAGCTCAATATGTAGGGATTTATCCGGAGATTCCGGGATTTCAGTTGGATAATCAAGTAAAAGCAGCGAATATTCACAGTGATGAAACGATTATTTATGGAGGTGCTTATGAATTTAATCGCAGAATAAAAGGAACGTTGCCGAGTCATACTACGAATTTTGTCGTGAAGGGAAGTATGCCAGATCCGGAAAATCAATTAGCGATTGAATGGGTGAAAGTTCTTCTACTCAATGGAATTCAGGTGGAAGATGGTGCAAAAGGATTCCGTTCGATTCAAAAAGATGTTCATACACATTCTTATGCGAATAAAACCCTGCTCTTCCAAGTGGAAGGTCAGACTGTTGGAGAGATTGCAAAATGGACCAATTTGAAAAGTGTGAATTTATTCGCAGATGGACTCGTTAATGCCATGGCTTTTCAAAAAACGGGAAAAGGAGATTTTGAACAAGGACTTCGTCAAATCAATGATTATTGGTCGTCGAAAATAAATTTAACAGGGTTTCAAATATATGATGGCTGTGGATTGTCTCGTTCAAACACCATTTCTGCTGCCCATTTTTGTGATTTACTGAAGGCGATGTCAAGTTCTTCAAATGCAGAAGTATTTAAAAATACCTTGCCGATTGCAGGTAAAACCGGGACAGCTAAATCCTTGTGTAAAGGCGATGTGGGGGAAGGACGTGTTTTTGCAAAAAGTGGATCTATGCAAGGAGTAAAATCCTTTGCTGGTTATGTTGATTCCGTTACTGGAAGAAAAATTGCCTTCGCGATTATTGTCAACGATTTCAATTGTTCAGGAAATCAACTCACCATTCGCATGGAGAAAATACTGAATGCCTTGGCGCAATATTAGTTTTTCAGTTCGAAATCAAGAATCGATTTCCAAAAAGATTCAATCTGGATTCCTGCACAGGAAAGCATTTGAGGTACAATACTCGCCGGGGAAAATCCAGGAGTCGTGTTG
>JBJTMU010000003.1:0-17935 GCA_046070685.1 Flavobacteriales bacterium
CATTCGCCAGTCAACCTTGCCACTCATCAAACCTGCCCCAATTGTGAAATGCAACACATTGGACATCACCAAAAGAACTACGGCGGGTGCCATGCCCTCGGGCCCGTAAGCAAGCGCAATCAAAGGAATCCCAATGGGCCCAACATTGGTAAACATGGCACAAGGTAAAAAAGCTTGCAGTGTTGAACCAGAAAGCTTCACCAAAGGCCAAGCGATCAAACCGCTCAGACATATGGCCAACACTGAGGCCCCCGTGAACGACAAAGCTGCAATGGGGTCAAACGTTTTGGCTGCCAGAGAAATAAAAATTAGCACTGGCAACGCAACGTCCACGACCAATTTGTTGGCCCCACCTAGGTCAGGATTGACGCGGCGGCTGTAGAGAAATCCAACAAGCACGAGCGTGAAAATTGGCAATGTGATGGATATGATTTTTAAAAACATAGTGCCTAACTTGCAATTGCATAAGACCTCATGTCTTGAATTCTCTTGTACTTTACGCAACAATACGTACATATATATTTGCAAATCGTACAAATGGAAAGCCCTAGATTAGATCGTCTCTCGGCCTTGCTTGAAGGTCTTAGCCCCAAGGTGACGCTTGCAGCCAACCCCACTGGGTTTTCAATGCACATCCTTAAAACAGTTAATTTGGCACAAACTGCTTCGGACTCAGCAAAATTTGACACTGAAGATTTGGCGATGCTGGTTTGTCCATCAGGTTACTTACTTGAGAAAAACATGGCAGCTACTCAGCAATGTTTCATGAGTTTCGAAGTTGAGTTTGAGGGGCCTATGAGGCAAAGCTTTTTGTCCGAGTTGTCTCGTCCCATCACCATTGGCATGAAGGATGCAGACCCCTCGCTGACACAAGTCATTGCATTGCTGGCCAATGAAATGAAAGCCAGTCGATGTGGACAACCACTCTTCATGAACCGAGCCGGTGAAATTTTGTTGATCAGCTTAATGAGGCATTTAACTTCGCGCCCTCAACTAGGCAAAGGTCTTTTCAACGCATTATCCGACCCACGAATTGCCAAAAGCTTGGTGGCTATGCATACCAAACCTGGTCACGCCTGGACATTGGATGGTTTGGCGCAATTGGCAGGAATGTCCAGAACATCTTTTGCAAATAATTTCAAAGATGCAATGCAAGTTTCGCCTGGCAAGTATTTGGAAAATTTGCGTTTAGCAATTGCTCGCCAAATGACGCAAAGTGGCATTGGACTAAAACAGGTTGCCACTAAAACCGGGTATGCAAGCCCCTCTACTTTGTCAAGAGCGCTCAACCGTCTCAATTGAGAAGCTTAGCGATAACCAGCTCACAAAGCTATTGTTTAGAAGCTGTTAAATCTGCCGACCCAATGTATTCTTTAAATTGCTTGCACCAAATCAAAACACTTTTAACCTCATTGATATCGGTGGTTTGCAAAGGATAGTAACTGGCACCGTTTGGCTTTGCCAAGCGCCCTACTTCTACTTGCTTGCTGCTAAATTCTTCGTTGTCCTTGATCGCAGGACCATTGCTAAAGTAAACATGATAGTCAGGCCCTGGACTGGACCGAAAGTCTTCTCCAGATTGCAAATACAACTGTTGCCCAAGCTTCACAAGCGTCCAAGTGCCAGACGAGTTATGCACCAAGTCTTGTCCTTTTGCTTTGGTATCAATTGTGCCTAACTTCAATATTTGACCTTCAATTTTTTGATTCGCTGAAAGACGCGATTTAAGGTCTTGTACATGGCCACGGATTGCATCCAATACCTGTGCATTCAAAGCCTGATGGCTGCACAAAATGAATGAAACAACGCAAAAAGATATTTTTTTCACAATGACCTGCTTCCTTGAGACGTAGCCTTAAATGAGAAGTAGTGCGACTTATTCGTACTGATTTTGAGCATAAAAAAAGCACTTAGATTTCTCTAAGCGCTTATTTTAATTAGGTATTTTTGGTGGGCAGTAGAAGTTTCGAACTTCTGACCCCTGCAGTGTGAAGACTCCTTTAGACCACTACTTTCCTCAATAAATTCATTGAGTTAGCTGCTTTCCGGTAACTCAAAGTAGTATAGAAGTAGTATGGTAGTGAAATTAAATTACTGCTGATTTTGTTCGGTAATTTTGTAGGCAATTGAAATCAGAACGCCTTTGTTGAAGTGCAAGGCAAATTATTTTCTTTTGTACTAATTAAATTCAAAAATTTGTACTTTTAGAAGGTCCAGTGTAAAGAGTCTTTACGCTTAGGAGTTTTGATTTTTATTCTGATGGTAAAAAAAATCTGACTCAGCTTACTCAGAAGTAAATTCCGGAAAAAGTGTTTTAAAAAGCTCGAGCGTTTGTGGTGTTAAGTTCTTTTGGTCCGGAACATGCAATTCGTCAAGCGGCACTAAAATTTTTGCAAAATATGCTTCAAACACTCTTTTCACAACGCCAGGAGAAACGATCTCTCGATCGTAACCTGGTGCAAAGCCAAGCAACTTATAGCCTGCACGCTCAAACGCAAGTTGCATATGAGGCGTTTTTAATGTGCACATGGAGGGTGTACTGAATTTTGTGTAAACGGAGTTAAGGGTCATTGATGAGGGACCCGGTCCTCAAACTCAATACTAAACCGATTCAGTGCAGCCTTCCAGTCCCGAATTGGCATGTTCCATTTCTGGCTAATATTTCTCAGTGCCAAGTAGAACAATTTGCTCAGCGCCTCATCGCTTGGAAACGATCCACGGTTCTTTGTAATCTTGCGCAGGCTCATGTTCACAGACTCAATGGCATTGGTCGTGTAAATCACTTTGCGAATCTCAGGCGGATAGTCAAAGAACGGGATGATGCGCTGCCAGTTTCTCCGCCAACTTTGCACGATGGACGGATAGTCTTTGCCCCATACCGTTTCAAACTCATCCAAGGCTTGCGACGCTTGTTCTACCGTGGCGCAGGCATAGATTGATTTGAGCGCCGCAGCCACTTCTTTGCGAGTCTTCCACGACACGTAGTTCAAACTGTGGCGCACCATGTGCACAATACAAAGTTGCACCTTTGCCAACGGGTACACCGTTTCAATTGCTTCAGGAAAGCCCTTTAAGCCATCTACGCATGCAATGAGGATGTCTTGCACCCCGCGGTTCTTAAGCTCTGTGACCACTTGCAGCCAGAATTTGGCACCCTCGTTTTGAGCGATCCACAAGCCAAGCACTTCTTTGTTGCCGGTCATGTCGATGCCAATGGCAAGGTAAACAGCTTTGGCTTTAACCACACCAGAGTCACGCACTTTGACGTGAATGCAGTCTAGATAAACAATGGGATACACGGAATCAAGGGGTCGGGACTGCCAGGCTTTAACTTCCTCCACCACGGCATCTGTGACAGACGAGATCAAGGTGGGCGAGACCTCTATGCCATACATTTCTTCAAGGTGGCTTTGGATCTCTCGCACCGTCATACCGCGCGCATAGAGCGACAAAATCTTGTCGTCAAAGCCCGCCCAGCGCGTCTGGTGTTTGGGTATCAACTGCGGCTCAAAGCTGCCTTGCCGGTCACGGGGAATCTCAATGGGCAACTCGCCAAATTCGCCTTTGAGCGTCTTCTTGCTTTTGCCATTGCGAGCATTGCCATCTGCGTTGGTGACAGGGGCATTCTTGTCATGCCCAAGGTGCTCGGACATCTCAGCATCTAGGGCACGCTCAACAAGTAACTTGGTCAACTGCTTTAAAAGTCCATTCTCACCAATCAAATCTTCTGGCTTTTTGTAATCAGCCAGCAAACTGTCGATGAGCTCTTTGGGTACTGCTTTCTTTGAATTTGCGGTCATCTTCTCTCCAAGAAGTTCGGCGGTTACCCGCCATTAGACCGTTTACACAAAATTCAGTACACCCTCCGAAAACCTCAATCGACGAACTGTACGTTCAAAAAAACCAAGGCAAAATTAGATGCAACTAGTCTAACAATTTAATTGCAAATATTGCCTCAATTTCAACTGTTTGATTACCTGGCAACGATCCCATTCCCAGTGAAGATCTTGCACCTCTTCCAACTTCCTCACCAAACACACTGACAAACAGATCGGAACAGCCATTGATGACTTTAGGATGATCTATGAATTGTGAGTCCGCATTAACAAGACCTAATACCTTGATAACTGCAGCTACTCGATCTAAGCTTCCTAAAACATCTTGTGCCACAGACAATAAATTAAGACCCGTTACACGAGCATGTTGATAGGCCTCGTCCAAAGATACGTCAACACCAACTTTTCCAACAAATAACTGGCCATCGGCTTTTAAAGGACCTTGCCCTGACAAAAAAAGTAGATCGCCGTGAATTTTTGCGGTGACAAAATTAGCAATTGGCTTGGGTGGTCTAGGTAACACAATACCTAGATCATGAATACGTTGTGCAATGTTCATTTCATTAGTTCAAATCATCACGTAAGCAAGCCTTAAAGTGACCTTGTGCAACTGGACGAAGCAAAGGTACTTCCTTTGAACATAGTACATTTGCAGAAGGACATCGTGTTCTAAATACGCAACCAGAAGGTGCATTTAAAGGACTAGGAATGTCTGCATTTAAGATAATCCGATTGCGATCTGCGTTTGGAATAGGAACAGGTGCTGCAGAAAGCAAGGCTTTGGTGTAAGGGTGTGTTGCCCCATCAATCAATTTAGATGTGGGCAAGATTTCCATTACTTTTCCGAGATACATAACAATGACTTCATCACACAAATACTCGACGACAGCCAAGTCATGTGCAATAAACAAAATTGTTAAATTCAGCTCTTTTTGTAAATCCTTTAAAAGATTCAAAATTTGTGCTTGAACAGAAACATCTAAAGCAGAAACCGACTCATCAGCAACTATAAATTTAGGATTTGTAGCAAGCGCTCTTGCAATTCCAATTCTTTGTCGTTGCCCCCCAGAAAATTCATGGGGGAACCGATTGATGTGTTCTGCCGACAATCCAACTTTAACTAGCAGGTCAGAAATGATTTCATCTTGTGCTTTTTGAGAAACCGAAGTAAACGCTGTTATGGCTTCACCAATAATCTCTCTAACCCTCATGCGAGGATTCAAACTTGAATATGGATCTTGAAAAATAATTTGCATCTCTTTACGCAAAAGACGCATATCTTCATTATTCAGCTTTGTAACATTTACGTGCCCAAAATGAACTTGACCACTAGTAGGTTCAATCAGCCGCAAAATTGTCCGACCTAAAGTTGTTTTGCCAGAACCCGACTCCCCTACTAAACCCACAATTTTGTTTTTTTGAATACCAAAACTAACATCATCAACAGCTTTCAAAATTTTCTTTGAGCTGGTGACTGTGAAATGCTTAGATAAATTCTTTACCTCTAAAAGCAAATCGGGTTCGGACACTTTAATTACGCTGGAATTCATTTTATAAATGACCTCGCTCATCAATTTAAAGACTCTAGCTCGGCCCACTTTGTGCATGCTGAAGAATGCGTTGAATGAATTACATTCAAATTAGCATCAATAACACGACAGTCAGCATCGGCAAATTCACATCTACTGTAGAAATCACATCCTGATCTAACGTCGTAGGGCGAAGGCATTGCGCCTTTGATAGACGGCAAACGAGTACTGCTGTAATCAACTGATCTGTCTCGATCTAAACGAGGCGTAGATCGTAGCAACGCACGTGTATAAGGATGAAGTGGTTTATTGAAAATTGAACTTACATCTGCATTTTCAACAATACGCCCTGAATACATCACAGAGACTTGATGGGCAATTTCTGCAACAACACCTAAATTATGGGTAATAAAAAGTATGCTCATATTGAGCTCACGCTGTAGCTTTCGCAATAAATCTAAGATTTGAGCTTGAATAGTCACATCCAGTGCCGTGGTAGGCTCATCAGCAATCAGTAGGGATGGTGAGCATGAAAGTGCAATGGCAATCATCACTCGCTGACGCATGCCTCCAGACAATTGATGTGGATAATCATTTAGCCGATTTTTAGCATCAGGTATCTCAACCATATTAAGAAAATCTACTGCAACGCTCAAGGCCGCTTTTCGAGTAAGACCTTTGTGATAGATCAGTGGCTCTGCGATTTGATCTCCAATTGAAAAAAGAGGATTCAAACTACTCATCGGCTCTTGGAAAATCATCGCAATTTCGTGACCTCTAATTTTCCGCATTGCACCTTCATCCAATTCAAGAATATTTCGGATTGACTCCTTGTCCTGATAAAGAATCGCGCCACCAGCATTGAAGCCGCCAGCGCCTAAAAGCTGCAGTATTGAAAGACTGGTAACAGACTTCCCAGATCCCGACTCACCTACAACAGCGAGTGTCTCTCCTCGCTTCAATTTCAAATCAACACCATCTACTGATTTCACAACACCATTTGGTGTTTTGAAATAACTGCACAAACCACTGACTTTTAATATTTCATCTGGCAACATCTCAGCACGCTCCCAAATTTATATATTTAGGCGTATGCTCCACTCCAGGTTTAGGAAAAATATTAAACTTTACTTTGGCATCGCACTCGATAACTTCGCTATCCAGAACCGTATAAAGTGGATTTATCATTTCCGCTAAATTAAGTGGCGTTCCCTCCGAATCAGGCAGCATCATTTCACTTTTTTGCAATTCAAAAATAGTGAACATTGCACGTGCTCCAGTTGCAACTAAATTATTTACACTTTGCTGAATCGCCTTTCGTGGATTCACCGACGAAGCACGAATCACATCTTCAAGATTCATGCCCATAGCTAAAAACTTGGACATAACTGTTGATAAATTCCATACAGGGCCATTGATATTTCGACTATGCAAATCAGTACTAATCGTCTTAGGAATCAAACCGTTTTGAATTCCAAATATTCCGACTTTGTAGCTGAAAGATGCCGCGCCATGACCAATGTCTAACACCACACCCTGACTTGCTAATTTCTGCGAATATCTGAAGAGCTCTAGATCTTCTAAGATGTTCACACCTCTTTTTCCATGAAAGCAATGAGTGATGATGTCGC
This sequence comes from Flavobacteriales bacterium, assembly GCA_046070685.1. Taxonomy (GTDB): domain Bacteria; phylum Bacteroidota; class Bacteroidia; order Flavobacteriales_D; family Crocinitomicaceae; genus UBA952. Next base: position 6,997 of record JBJTMU010000003.1, read on the forward strand.
CTGGTGTCAATAAATCTAATATTTCGTCTGGTAATGGAGGAGCTTCACCTAAATGAACCATCAGTGGCAAGTTCGTTAATTTGGCAATTTTCTTAGCCATTTTTACTGGTGTGATTCCCCACTCACCCACAATTACGCCACTGCCACGTACTTTGATACCTCTAATTAAATCTTTGTTTGCATTGACACAATCAAGTGTTTTTTCCATGTCTATTGAACTTAGACCTGCAAGTTCACTGACTCGATTACAAGCAACAAGTCCAATTGAACCAATGTTCAAAAATGAATAAATATCCTCCTTAGAAGGGACAGATATGTATTCCCTAAAGCCTACAAAATTTGCCTCACCAGCTGAGCCAGCATCCACCAATGTTGTGACACCCGTTTTGACACCTACATCACTAACCTTGACTGAAACGTCAGTAGCGCCGTAGTAAATGTGAGTGTGCAAATCGCACCACCCAGGAGATATAAACTTTCCGTGTGCATTGATGACATGCGCTTCTGCACATGAAAGATCATTTCCTAACTGCTCAACACAACCATCACTACCAATCAAAAGATCAAGTACCTGACCATTCTGAGGATCATTGAACCCGATGAGTTCAGCACTTTTTATGAGTATTTGTTTCATATCAATTTATTTTTTTCAACTTCGGATCCAGAAAATCACGTAAAAAATCACCAATGATTTGCAACGAAAAGACTGCTAAAACAATCGCTAATCCAGGAAATAACATCACCCATTTAGAGTCCCTCGAATACTGTTGACCTGAATTAATCAATGTTCCCCATGTTGGCGTATCTGGAGAAACACCAACGCCTAAAAATGACAATCCTGACTCTGCCAAAATTGCATGTGCAAAAACAAATGTTGCCTGCACAATGATTGGTGAAGTCAAATTTTTCAAAATGTGTCTTTGAATAATTTTCAAAGAATTGATACCTAAGGCTCTCGCCGCCTCAACAAATGGCAACTCTTTGATGATCAGTGTTGACGCTCTAGCAATGCGTGCAAATCTGGGCGTATAAGCGATGCTTAGAGCTATAACAACATTGAGTAACGTTGGCCCCAAAACAGTGACAAGCGAAATAGCCAACAAAATATCTGGAAAGGCCATCATTGCATCGATGATTTTTGTTAGCAAGTTGTCAAACTTTTTGAAAAATCCTGCCAATATCCCTAACGTTAAGCCTGTAGCGCCAGATATCAGTACTGTAAGAAACCCGACTAACAAAGAGATTCGTCCTCCGTAAATAATTCGAGCATACAAATCACGACCAAATTCATCTGTTCCGAATATGTGCGCGATAGACGGCGACTGAAGCCGTTGAGAAATCTTCATGTAATTGGGATCGTATGCCGTAAATAATGGCGCAAATACAGCTAGAACAATGAGTACCAGCAAAATTACGGCAGCTAAAAGTGCTAATTTGTTAGATAAAAAACTTTTATACATAGGAGCTCTATCAATACTTTACGCGCGGATCTACTACAACATAGAGTAAATCAATCAGTAAATTGATCACCACGTAAACTCCCGCAACAACAATCAATGCCCCTTGAATTACGGGGTAGTCTCTACGCATGACAGCAGAGACAATCAGATTTCCTACGCCTGGTAAATTGAATACCGTTTCAGTTACAACTGCGCCGCCTAACAACAAAGCCATACACATACCAATGACTGTGAGGATCGGAATAAATGCATTTCTAAACGCATGTTTCATGATGACTATCAGATTTGGAACGCCCTTCGCCCTTGCGGTTCTGATGTAGTCTTCACCGAGAATATCTAACATGTTTCCCCGCGTAAATCGTGTAATTAATGCGGAACTTGTGAGCCCTAAGACGACTGATGGCAGCATCAAATAACTCAAGCGTGTTACCAAAGGATCTGATGCACTTCCATAACCTGAGATTGGAAATATCTGCAAATCCACAGCAAATATTTGCATGAACATCAATCCAAGCCAAAAACTCGGCAAGCTTGATGCCAGCATCGCAAATGCCATAACGCATTTATCGAGCAAGGTATTTCTATGGACTGCGGATATCACTCCTGCTGGAATTCCAATGAGTACGGCAATTGCAACCGACATTAATGAGAGAAAAATAGTGGGTTCAGCACGATCGGCTAAAGCTGACAGAACTGATTTGTCTAAAAATATAGAGCGCCCTAAATCTCCGGTAGCAAGATTTGCGATGAAGCTGTAGTACTGGACAAAAATGGGCTTATCCAAACCCATTTTTACTTTGAGTTCATTCACATCTGTCAAGGTCGCATCTGGCCCCAACATAATAGAAGCAGGATCGCCAGGAATGACACGAATGATGATGAAAACAATCGTGGCGACCACTGCCATTACAACCAAGCCACTAAAGACTCGATTCAATACATAAGACTTCATGTTTAGTTATTTTTCAAGGAAACATTCCAGAAAAATGGCCATGGCGAAGGCTTGTAACCAATTAAGTTAGTTGATTTAGCACTTGCAACATTGAAATTTCCGACCTTGATTATTGGCACCTCTTCGTACATCAACTTTTGAAAATCTCCGAAGGCTTTCTTTCTTTTCTCAAAATCGTGTTCTTCGTTGAGTTGGTCCGCTATCTTGTTCTTAGTTTCTGTTGCCCACCATCCAGGAGCATTGTTGTTCATGATTGAACTCAGTGCTGGCTCAGGCAAGAATGGAGAGTGTGTGAAGTAAATTTCCCACGCAGTTGGATCATTGCGTCGTGTTGTCAACGTAGCCCAATCACTGATTTGCAAATCAACTGTGAATCCGGCCATTCGCATGTTTTGGACAGCAACTTGAGCCATTTTCAAGTGGAAGTCATACTGACTGCTTGCCAAAATACGAACTACACGACCTGCATAACCTGACTTTTTTGCCAATTCTTTAGCTTTTTCAGGACTATTTTGGTTGTACGCCTCTAATCCTGACTTGCTGTGGAATGGAAATCCCTGGGGATAGAACGAACCATCTACTGCATAAAATTGATTATTTCCAAATGCAGCCTCGAGCATGTCGGCTGTATTTAGACTCATCTGAATTGCTCGACGGATCCCTGCATCAGCAACGCTTCCTTGCTTCGTATTGAAAAACATAATCGGCGCGCCAAAAGGCTTTGTCAATATTGCTTCCACCTTGGAGTTTCCAGCAAACCTTGCGTACGATTCAACAGGAATGGCATCTGTAAATGAAAATTGGCCACCAATTGCGCCTTCTGCTCTTGTGTTCGCGTTGGGAACAGGAACAAATTTAATTTCGTCAACATTTGCATTGCGTTTACCGCCGTACCAATTTGAATTTTCAGTTCTACTTGTGTAGGCAGGAAACTTAGAAAGTACGATGTAACGATCAGGTTGACGCTCTTTGAATTGAAATGGACCTGTTCCGATAAATTTGGTCAATGGTCCTTCAGTATTTTTCGCTGGAATCACAATTGCCGCACTGTTATTGAATGCGAGCAATGAAAGCAATGGTGCGTAGTAATTCTTCAGCTTGAATTGAACAGTCGATGCATCGACTGCAGAAATACTTTCAATTTCGGCTGCAGCTTGCTTACCGCGAACAGCTGTCTTCATCCATCGATTTAGGGACGCAATCACATCTTCAGAAGTCATGACACTCCCGTCATGAAACTTGACGCCTTTTCGCAAAGGAATTGTCATTGTTTTGCCATCTTTGGAAATTGTTGGCATAGATGACGCTAGCAACGGAACAAGCTTCCATTCATCTCCAAACGTGTACAGCGTTTCGAAGATGTGCTGCGTAATCGTTCCCACTAAATCTGCTGTACTGAGCATTGGATCTAAAGTTGGCGGCTCTCCAATTGTTGCAACGGTAATTGTTGTGGTTCCCGTCTGAGCACTTACCATAGACTGAGATGTTGAAAGTAAAGCGGCAACAAGTGGAACCAACACAGATTTAAGTGCGTTTCGTTTTGAAATTTTCATTATTAACTCCTTTAACTACCAATTGATAATTCGTGATTGAAAATATTTAACGGATCACTATCATTCTTAATTTGAAGCAATCTAGAATAAATACCCGGGTAATACAATTCAAACCAAAATGGAAATTTTTTCATTTCAACATCAGGATAATTTATGTAACACCCCTCATAATATTCACCAGGATATGGAGTACCTTGAAAATTAACAGGAACATTCGAATTAGAATAAATCTCTTGATAAAATGAATTTATCCAATCTATATTCAATTTATCATCCGCCTCATTAGTCCAATATGTTTGAAATTGCAATTTCATAACACTAGATCTTTGTGGCACTGACGTAACGTCAGCAAGATTTATATTATTGATTTTTCCACCATAAGAATCTATTTGCAATAATGATTGTTTTAATTTTGTATTAGTTGGATCCAGTGTCAAATACCTCCATATAATTTCAATTTCATATGCGGTGAAGTTAGCTTTCATATTGGCAGATTTGTATTTTCCGCGTTGAACTGGTCCAGACCCATTTAAATTTTGAACATTATTAATCCAATCAATCACTTGTGTATTACCAGGCAAATTTGCCAATGCCTTGTTTCCATTGCCATTTGAATTAATTTGAGGCAACGAATCGTGTGGCTGATATGTGGTTTGAATAGTTGGATTGAATGATGAAAATCTCGAAATATAATCCTCTAAAATTGTTGTATCGTCGATGGAACCATCTACATTACAAAATTGCGTGCGTAATAGAAATTGGCCACTTGAAATGTGAGTTGGTTTTAAAATTGAGCACATTCCAAATGTGTTTGGATTTAATCCTTCAGTGGACCAATAATTTGAAAATACATTAATTATTTCAAAAAATTTGTTTTTATCTATATCACTCCAGTTAAATGCCAGAGTTGAAAAAACAACCTTTTGAGGTGGTATCGGTAAATTTTTAAAATAATAGCTAGTTATAATGCCAAAATTGCCCCCACCTGCACCTCTGCACGCATAAAATAAATCAGGATTTGAATTCTCGTCAACGTATTGAAGTGAGACAGTTCCTGCAGAGTCAACAGTAATAATGTCCACTCCAGTCAACCAATCTACAGTTAATCCATGCAGTCTTGATAACCACCCAAAACCACCGCCTGATATATGACCACCTAAAGCGACTGAATAACAAGATCCTCCAGGTAATGTTAAATTAAAGGATTTATATAATTTAAGAGCACCTTCCCAATTTTGAATTCCACAACCTAACCGATAACCTTTTGCTGAATCGTATGAGTAGCTATTCAAAAGTCCAACATCAATAATATTTCCACCTTTATTGTTCGAAACAAAACCTTCATAGCAATGCCCTCCGCTTCTTACAGTCAATCTTTGGTTATTATCAATAGAATATCTAACTGAATCAATTACATCTTGTTCATTTTCACAAATTAAAATTTTGCTTGCATCTTGATCAATAGCAGGCCATCTTAAATTAAATCCTTTTTTCAAAGAACTAAATCTCAAATCATCAGGATTAATAACTTTCATATGTACTCCTTTACTCCAACCAATTGAGATATACAGACAATTTGTCTGCGCTCTTTGTATTCATTTCATAAAAATAATTTATATCTTTTAATTTTGAAATTTCTTGATTTAATCTAGATGCAACAATTTCTGAATCTAAAGGATTCAAGTTACACGGATCCATATGAAAATAACCATTTTCAATTTCATGATCACGAACTATGACAGGCTGATTTCCTTGAGCCAATGCATTTCGCAAAGCTCTTGCCGTAAATCCTGACTTTTCAAAATGAATTTCAACTTTTAATCTGTTCAAAGGATTATTTGTCGAATCTTTCTCGATGGATAAATTAATTCCGGAATGTTGGGCAAGTACGTTTGACCAAAGTCTTAAGTCTTTTTGTTCATTCTCAAATATGGCTTTATGGTCGCGATATTTCCACAATCTCAATGCAGAAATGGCTCCCACGATGCCTTCCTTGCCAACCTTCATACCTCGGCCAATTCCCAGGTTTTGCATAAAAGTAGCTTTTACGAATTCTTTTTTACCAGCAACAATTCCCCCCGTTAAACCTGATAAGAATTTATGTGTTGAGTACAAAGCAATGTCAGCTCCAGCGGTCAAAAATCTCTTCAAATCGTATTCGGACGCTGCATCGACGATTACTGGAATATTTTTGGCATGGCAAACCGCGATAAATTCATCAAGCGGTATCTGACCGTAACTCACGGCATGGTGCGAGACAACATATATAGCAGCAGCCGTATGACTAGTAATTGCACAATCTAATTGATGCTTGGTTGCATACGTCGACTGACCTACCTGCACAACTTTCGCCCCCGCGAGCCGTATTGCCTGATCAATTGGTGCGCCATAGTGAACTAAATGCCCAGTCTGAATCAGCACTTCATTTTTTAGTCCAGTGGTATCGGGCAATCGCTCAATGTTTCCGATATTGCTACCAGTCATTGCGGCAGCAATTGACAATGTAATTCCAGCCGAACAAGATGCGGTAACAAAACCAGCTTCTGATCCACATAGATCTGAAATGACGGAACTCGCTAGGCTTTGTAGATCATTCATTTCTACAAAAAATGGCAATGCTTTAGCTACATCGTCAATGACCCCTTGAGGAACAATACAAGAACCAAGGCCCGTCATTGTTCCTGACACATTCACTATGTGTCTAAGGTTATTATTAGTAAAAAAATTTCCGCTCATTTTTACTTTCAAAGACCATCGAGGCGTAACGCCTCGATGGTCAAAGCGATTAGAAAATCAGTCGAAGACCAAACTCATAACCGTTTGAATCTTTTCCAGCCAGGTTACTGTTAACTTTGACGCCAGTTGCATTGACTGTCGTTGCAGTTACTGCAGAGTTAGCTGTACCTGGATAAACTGCATAGGAAGCAATACCAGTGTTGGTAATGTTGCTAGCAGATGCATATAAACCAACTTGCTTTGTGAAGCTGTGGAAATAACCCACAGTTTTCATAGTTGAATCAGATCCTTGGAAGTAGTCTTTTCCTTTAGCTTTCGCAAATGAACTGCGGAATTCGCCTTTGCCATAGGGAATAGCGATGCCGACAGAAGTTGTAGTGTTTCCACCATTTGCAATCAACCCTGAAACAAGTCCCGTTTTAGATGTAATGTACTGACCCATCAAAGTAAACGTACCAAAGTTGTATTTGCCACCCAAATCGACAATTTCAAACTTTTGGCCTTTATCGAGGTCCGTACTTCCAGTTGAAATTGCAGTATCAAGCTTGCTATTGGCATAACCAAAACGCAGACCAGTGTGCTTGTAACCAGGCTTGTCCTCTTTAAGGGCAACTTGCACTTGACCGTAAACACCACCGAATGTGTTTGGAAGGAAGTAACTTACGGCGTTATCTGTGCGACTGGCTGTTTGTGCACCGGATAACAATGGCGTTGGTGTTCCTCCACCCTGCACCAAGTTGATAAGAGACGCTACACCACCACCACCATATGGCTCAAAATAAATCAAGTTGAAATAGTTTGGTGCGTTGTCATGACCCAGACGGACCTCACCAAAACTGCCCATCAAACTGGCAGTAGAACGACGATTGAACAATTGAGTCTTACCAGTTCCGTCATCTGCATTCAAACCTGCTTCAAGTACAAAGCCTGCACTCAAGCCATCACCAATGTCTTTGGTGCCACGAAAGCCAAAACGACTAGCATTCCACGTACCACCATCCATTTTGGACACCGGAGCTAAGCTGCCGTTTTTAATGCGCATTAGATTCAAGTCAACCATTGCGTATGTCTCGATCGGCGAAGATTGCGCAACCTGAGCACTCGCTCCTAAAGCAAAACCTTGCATAATTGCAAGCACAAATAGCGTCTTTTTCATGGAGATTCCTCAATTTGATGAAAGTTGTTGATTGATCATTAGCCCACCTTAAAAGTTCCAAAATTGTAATTGGATTCCATTTTTGGAATTTTTAATGCTTAAATATTTGTTTTATTCAAGCATTTTGAATTTTATTCCAATTAAATTGGAATTTAATTAGGTTATACCCTCGCCTTTGTAGGGTAATTTCAAGTGGTAAGCTGACAAATTACGCCAAGCAGAAGCAGACGTATCTTTTAATTTTTAAAAAATACGGCTATGTCTAACTAACTCCTACATGCATGTCACCCACTACTGATGATCCATTGGCCTTAATTCGACACAGACTAGATGTCATGCCAAGAGCACTGAGGCAAGTTGCAACCTTAATAATTGAGGATGCAGAATGGGTGCTCCGTGCAAATGTGGACGAAATTGGTGAAAGAGCTGCAGTCAGCCCTCCAACGATCATCAGATTTTGTCGTGAAATGGGCTATTCAGGACTACGAGACTTCAAGCTAATACTAGCGCAGCGTTTAGCGGTTGGCATTCCACACATGGACCATGGATCGCAACCTTGGTCAAACGGATATGAGTTGCTCCAAACTGTTTATACAGACATGTGCAGACTTGTTGGTACCTGGACAAAATCCTGTGATCCTAGTTCTATTGATAAAGCAATTGATGCTCTTGCTAATGCAAATCGAATTGATTGCTACGGAATTGGAAACACATCAATGTTCTTAGCAAATGATGCCCAATCACGATTGTTTCGTTTGGGTAAAAATTCTCATGCCTATTTTGATCCACACATGCAGATGTATTCTGCAGCGACCCTAAACGCTGGTGATGTCTTACTTGCAATATCGCATGTAGGCATTCAATCAACACTTTTAGAAGCTGTCAGTGTGGCGAAAAAGGGAGGTGCAACAGTTATTGGAATTACACAGAGAGGCACGCCATTAGCTAGTCAATCAGATATCGTACTTTCTATCGTAATGCCAGAAGATACATCTATTCGTATGGGTGTTGAGTCCAATACCTCTCAGTTGCTACTATTAGAGACATTGATAGTTGGTGTAAGCAGCAAATCCAGCGCAAAGAAAATTTCGGACCTAGAAAGGTTTCAAACTGTTTTAACCTCACGTAAACAGGCATAAAGTGATTTTGGCCTTGACGCTGGAATCCAATCCCCCGCATGCAACCATCTGATTGAACCCTAGCCTTTTGGGTCATGGTGTACAGATAAGTCAAGACTAAGCTCATGCAAAGGCAGTTAATGACAAACATGCCATGAAAGAGAAAAACCAAACAAAGATGGTCAAACAAAAATTGGTTTACACATCAAATCTTGCATGGCTTCAAGGGGAATGATAGCGCCGCGATGTTGAACCACGCGGGAGGCTACAAGATTACCAAAAGTTGCAGAATCAATTGCGGAATGACCCAGCAATCTTCTGCTGAGATAGCCCGCAGCAAATGAATCACCGGCAGCTGTGGTGTCGATGACTTTTTCTACATGCTGTGTTGGGGCTGAACCCCATTCAGATTGCTCGGACGAGTGAACCAACGTGTCTGCAGCCCCTCGCTTGATCACGATTTCATCAACAGGCAATTGCTTGGCATGGGCCAATGCATCTTCCATAGAATTGAAGTCAAAAACATCTTTGTGATCATCAGCCGTCACAAGGGCAATTGTCGAAAAACCGATGGCCTTTTGAAAGACCTGTTGGGTGGTCAATCGATCGGTCCAAAGTCTAGGACGGTAGTTATTGTCAAAGACCACTTTTTTGCCTGTCGCTTTCAAATTGGCCATCACATCAAACAGGCGCTCACGCGATGCCGTATTCAAAATGGCCAAGCTGATTCCACTCAAGTAAAGACAATCTATATTGGCAGACTCTTTTTCTAGGGGAGATAAGTCGGTGTCAAAGTAAAACCGCGCAGCGCTGTTGTCACGCCAAAAATGAAAACATCGTTCACCATTTTCATCTGTTTCGATCAAATACATTCCGAGCAGTTTGTTTTCAATTTTTTGAGTCCAAGTTAAATCGATTCCCAGAAATCGCCACTCGTTCAATAATTTTTCACTCAAAGGGTCTTGGCCCACTGCTGTGGCATAGCCCACTTGCAAAGCTTGTGGATCACTGCATCGGCGTAAATAAACGGCAGTGTTAAATGTGTCACCTCCGTACGAAAGCACAGCTGAACCAAAGCTGTTGGCTTGTACCTCCAACATGCATTCACCTATTGAAATTAATTTCAGTGGCTTGTTCAAAATCGAACCTTTTTAAATTTTAAAAACTACTCCAAATGATAATAGAAAGCTGAATCAACTAGTTATGGTTGACGCTTACAAGATCAAAAAATGGAATTCCCCCAATTCAGTAGGGACACCCTTCATAGCGCAATTTGGCGGCATGCGAATTCACCCAGAAGATGCTGCAAAGCTGGGATGCACAGAAGGCGACTGGGTTCAACTCAAAACACCGCGTGGCTCTGCGAAAGCCCCTATTGAAATCACTGACGAAGTGGAGCCCAGCTATTTATCAATGCCAAATGGCCATGGTTTGGACTACACAAATACAGATGGCACGATTAACCACAGTATTACTTTTTTATAAGATTTTAGAACTTATAGAACATCAAGCGTAAAGAGTCTTTACGCTTGTGTTATTTGAACTCTCACCGTACCCGTTCACAAGTCACAACACGAGCCAAAGTATATAGAGTTTTAGCTGCAACTTCTATGGAGAACAGCTATGAAAAAAACAAGAAGAGAACTCTTTGAAATGGTCTGGTCATTGCCTATGACCAAACTCTCCAAACAGTTCGAACTCAGTGATGTTGGACTAAGAAAGATCTGCATCAAGAATCAGATCCCCCTACCCCCTCAAGGCCACTGGACCCGCAAACAATTTGGCAAAGAGGATCCGACGCCAGAGCTGCCTAAAAATGATTTCAATCCAACGATAAAACTCAATGACGAAAACAAAATCCTATTTAATCGTGAGATCTCAGAAGCTAAAAAGGCTGCCAAAAAACTAGCCCTCAGTCCTCCATCCATCTCCATTCGAAGCCCCGACAAACTGCAGCATCCGAG
>JBJTMU010000004.1:0-5654 GCA_046070685.1 Flavobacteriales bacterium
AATCGTCAATTTCGGACACGGCACACGTAACGATCCTTCGAAATATTCTGAATCACAATAAAAATGTTTCTGGAAGCAATTTGGCACGCTTTGAAAAACGCCATCGTTCCGTTGGTGGAAATGCCTTAAGAGCAGCAGTGCTTGGTGGAAACGATGGATTGGTTTCCAATTTCAGTTTAGTCATGGGAATCGCAGGTGCGTCAAGCGGACAACAAGAAGTCTTATTAACCGGAATTGCCGGACTACTAGCAGGTGCTTTATCCATGGCGTTAGGAGAATGGATTTCCGTAAAAAGTTCCCAAGAATTATTTGAAAATCAAATGGAGCTAGAGATGGAAGAGTTGGAACACAATCCGGAAGGTGAAGAAAAGGAATTGGCGTTGATTTACATTTCAAAAGGTATTCCAGAGGAACAAGCGATGTCCATGGCAAAAGAAATCATGATGAACAAGGACCATGCACACCAAGTGTTGGTAAAGGAAGAATTAGGAATCAATGCGGAGGATTTAAAAGGTTCTGCCATGGAAGCAGCACTTGCATCTTTCTTTTTCTTTGCGATCGGAGCGATTTTACCGGTTATCCCATTCTTCTTTATTGGCGGAATGAAAGCGGTACTTTTTAGTTCCATTTTGAGCGCTATTGGTTTATTCCTCATTGGTGGATCCATTACCTTGTTTACAGGGAAAAGCGTCCTCTTTTCAGGAATGCGTCAAGTTATCTTTGGCTTATTAGCTGCAGGAATCACCTTTGGCATTGGTCACTTTATTGGCGTTTCAATTGCCGGGTAATTACTAGTTAGTCACTCGGTCTATTTCCTCAAGTTCAAATAATTCTTCGATTTTACAATCAAAGAATTCACTCATTCGCATACCTAAAAGTAACGTTGGGTGGTATTTTCCATTTTCAATGGCATTTAATGTTTGACGAGAAACAGCCATTTTATCAGCTAACTCTTGCTGTGAAACTCCTTTGATACTGCGATGGATCTTGATTTTATTTTTCATCTCTTTGATTATAAAAACGCGACATGGAAAAGTGATTCTTGATATTGAAAATGATTAATATGGAAAATAGCTGGATGATCATCACGTTATAAAAGTAAATCCCAAATATAAATAGGGTTTCAATTAAAATGAAGAGGAAGTTAACTTTAATTGACCACGCCAATGATTCAAGTCTAATTTTAGCAATCAACTCATCCTCCACTTTTTCCTTAGAAAATCCATGAATTAACCCACTGGTAATAATGAGTATTGTCAGCAATTCATCAAGAATATTATTGCTTTCCCAAATTGAGTTGGACATCTGAGTATTGAAAGAAATGAAGGTTGGTACTTTCAACGTAAAAACCTTCGTCAACTCTGATATCTGATCATAAAAAAATAAATAACTGAGGCCAATTATTGAAGAAGAATAGAAAATCAATCCACTGATTTTCTTCATTCGATTTGGAAATAAATACATATTTTTTCGATTTAAAGTTGAAACAAATGTATAATATATTTTACATTATGACAATAATATTTTACATTAAATTAATTTTATTTTTTTTTCTCCAATTTAATTTCTCGGTAGATTTGGTTTGATATCAGTGTAAAACGCAAATCTATTTTTTGGTCTAAAATCCGCAACAAGATCAACATAAAGGTGTTCCAGGTCATGTAAAATATTTATTGTAAACTAGTTCATTTTAATGGAACTATAGGATTTAGTAAATATTATGCTTTTGTTTTATGTACATTTGAAGTATGAATACATTTCTAAACATTTTCAAGCGCACATTGATCATATTCGTATCCATTTTCTCTGGTGCGATGTTGAACAGTACCATCATTCAATTGAGTAATAAAATCATCACACCACCTAAAGGATTTGATTTAAAAACGCTCGAAGGACTTCAAGCTGCCATGCCACAAATGGAGCCGAAGCATTTTTTATTCCCCTTTTTAGCGCATGCCTTAGGAACGCTGTTATCTGCGGTGATGATTGCTCGATTTTTACGTTCACAACAATTGATTTTCTCCATGATGGCTGGAATTCTATTTTTGATGGGCGGTGTTTCTATGGTTATCATGTTGCCGAACACACCAATTTGGTTTGTTTTGGTAGATTTAATTGGCGCTTACATTCCAATGGCATATCTAGGCTACAAAATTGGATTTCGTCCTTTAAGGTAAATCTTAAAACATTGTTAAAAAAGGAGGTAACCGAGTACTTTTTCATTTAAAAGTGTACATTCGTTAAAAAATAGTTGGTTTGATTCGATTGCTTGCCATTTTATTTATCCCTTTTTATTTAGGTGTCGCACTCAAATGCAACATTCAATTTCATTATTGCAGTGGTGAATTAAAAGCTGTTTCCTTTTTTGGATCCAAAGTGGATTCTTGTTGTGGCGACGATGAAGATAACATGTCGAGTTCCTGCTGTCATGACGATTCGTTCGTTATGGATTCAGATCAGCACGATTTTCACGAAGTACACCTTTCCTTCGAATTAACTGATATTGATGATTTTATACCTGCTTTTCATCCATTAAAAGTGGTTAAAGGAACATCTTTACCAAAAAACAATTTTTCATTCCTTACTTACGAAGACCCACCTCCTATCCTGAAGGTTCCTTTGTATGTAAAAAATTGCACCTACTTGATTTGATTTAATTTGTTTAATGACTGAATGTTACGTTCAGACTAATCTATTATACAAATTAAAATCAATCATTATGAAATCACTTTATCTTTTCGTTATTGGATTGTGCGTAGCAAGCACGTCCGTTTTTGCTCAAATTCCAAATGCTGGATTTGAATCTTGGTCAACTGTTGGATCGTATGAAGATCCTGCAAATTGGACGACCTTAAATGCCTCAACAGCGCCACTGGGAGTATTTACCGCTGAAAAAGGAACACCTGGAAGTCCAGGGGCTTCTTATTTAAAATTAACCTCAAGAACTGTTGGAACAGCCGTTGTAAACGGAATGGCAACATGTGGAAATATCAATCTCACTAGCGGACAAATCACTCCTGGATTTGCTTATACTGGTCAACCTGTTTCGTTCGATGGAAAATGGCAACACATGATTTATGGTTCTAGTCAGGGGTCTGTGAGTGCCATGTTAACTCGTTGGGATGCCACAAATCACACGCGTGTAACGGTTGCCATCGCAAATAAAATTCTCACTGGAATGGCCATGAGTTGGGCGAATTTTTCAATTCCTTTTATTTACACCGATTTTAACGCGCCAGATTCTTGTTTCATCGTGTTGAAAGCTTCTGGTAGTATGCCAACAAATCAAGATTATTTGTGGGTTGATAATTTATCTTTCACCGGTTCAGTGGCGGGACTTACTCCTTTAACCAATGCTACAATGCGTATTTTTCCGAATCCAAGTACTGATTTTATTCAAATTCAGGCAGATGTCAATGCACAAAGTTCGTATAGCATCGATGTATGGAATTTACAAGGAGCATGTGTTCAACACGTAAGTGGGACGAGTTACGATGGGAAATTGCAAGAACAAATTGACATCCGTCAACTCCCAAAAGGAACGTATCTTCTTCAGTTGAACCATGAAGATCAGATGGTGGTCCACCCAATTGTCGTTCAATAATTCGTTTCTTTCGAAATGAAAGTCTTCATTATTTTAAGTCTGTGTTTGACGTGTCAAATCTCGTCAGCACAGACTTTGTTAGCCATTCCCGATACACTTTCAGGCACATCCATTAATTTAACGATGCATGCTGACAGCGTTTCTTTTTTTCCTGGAAATTGGACACACACCTATGCGTACAATCAATATGCGTATCTCGGTCCAACCCTGATTTTTCAAAAGGGTCAAACGATGGATATTCATGTTCAAAACAACATCAATGATACGACAACTGTTCACTGGCACGGCATTCATCTCCCTTCCAAATGGGATGGTGGTCCACACACAGAGATTTTAGCTGGGAATTCTTGGGATCCACACTTCACGGTAATGGATCATGCAGCAACGTACTGGTATCATCCGCATAAGCACATGAAAACAGCCTTGCAAGCTATCAAAGGTGCAGCTGGACTCATCATTGTTCGTGACCCTGAGGAAGCAGCTTTGTCCTTGCCTAGAAAATACGGTGTGGATGATTTTCCGATCATCGTTCAAAGTCAACAATATAATAATTTGAATCAGGCGATGCCTTTAGGAATGGAAGATTCAACGATATTGGTCAATGGAGCCATGGCAAACAATGGTCATGAAGTACGAGCTGAATTTCCAGCGCAAATGGTTCGCATGCGTCTGTTAAATGCCAGTGGTGAACGCGTTTTTAATTTTGGATTTACAGGGTCCTTGACTTTTCATCAAATTGCATCCGATGGTGGCTTGTTAAATACGGTGTTTGATACATCTCGTATTCGCTTAGCTCCAGGAGAACGCGCGGAAATTGTCCTCGATTTAACGGGAAAAGAAGGTCAGACTTTGTACCTCATGAGTTATGCCAGTGAATTGCCCATGGGTGTTCAAGGCGGACCAACAATGCCTATGCCTCCGGGAAGTCCTCCGATGGATAGTCCATTGAATGGTATCAATTTCAATGTATTGAAAATTGAAGTTCAAAATCAAACAAGCTCCCCTATTCTATCGATTCCATCCGTACTTAGTAATGATCAAGTATTGAATCCAAGTTCTAGTCAAGTTACGCGTGAAATTCGCTTCACGGCAGATAGTTTGATGGTGATGGACGGACCTTTTTATTTCAATGATAGTTCTTTTCAAATGGATCGCATCGATTTCATTATTCCAGTTAATCAAACTGAAACATGGAAGCTTGTCAACGAAACCATGGTTGGACATCCTTTTCATTTGCACGATGTACAGTTTTATTTATTTGACCGAAATGGAATGAGTCCAAGCGCACAGGAAAAAGGCCGAAAGGATGTCGCTTATTTAGCAACAGGTGATTCGCTCATGTTTGTGACGAAATTTGAGGATTTCACGGATACTTTGATTCCATATATGTATCATTGTCATATCCTGATGCATGAGGACGCTGGAATGATGGGGCAATTTTTGGTGGTTCCGGCAAATTATGTCGGACTGCACCCAGAAATAAAATTAGCACAAGAACTTCGCTTGTTTCCGAATCCAACCGAATCATCATTCCAATTAGCATTGCCATCTGATGTTGAAGTGTTTGATCTTCGAATCACCAAGATTTCTGGTGAAGTTGTGTATGCGGCTGATCATCAAACAAGTGTAAATGTTGATCCTCATGGATTAACAAATGGCGTGTACCTGGTTATTGTCCGTGCAAATGGTCACTTTTATCAATCTAAATTATGGATCAAATGAAACAATTCTTTAATGAAATCAGCTTTTTCGATAACGGATGAACTAGCTTTACTGTTACGAGCTCTAATCGCCCTTAGAAAATGATTTCCCTAAAACAAGGATAAATGCAGGGAAATGCACCCATGTCTGAGCACAGCAGTCTGGCGTCCTGAAAGGCGACAGTTTACTGCGTTTGCGAGTTTGGGTAAATGACTGAAATGTTCCGTCGTTTTAGCAAATTATTTTTATAGGCTTGACTTTTTGGTTCTTTGGGGTCAAGCCAAAAGAACAAATAAATTGAATAAGAAAATAAATAAAAACAAACAGAAAATGAAAAAAATCACTCTTA
>JBJTMU010000005.1:0-59775 GCA_046070685.1 Flavobacteriales bacterium
CCGAAAGGAACGAATGAGGCTAAAAAGAGAATCAATGATTTTACAAAGGAAAATTGTTTCGAAAAGAAAAATTGAGCCAAGTAAACGCAATAAGCGATAAAAAGGACACCATGAATCCAGCCCACAATTTTATTCGGTAAACCGATTTCGTATTGACGCTTTAAGAACATGGTAATCAATAGGGCAATCCAAGAAAATCCTTCGGCGATCGCTATTTTTTGAAATTGTTTTAATCGTGTCATGCTTATTTTTTTAGTTGTTTTTCAAGTTCTTTTAATTGGTCGCGGTAACGAGCAGCCTCCATAAAGTCTAATTCCTTGGCGGCTTTTTCCATCGCTTTTTTCGTCGCTTTCATTCGTGCTTCCAATTCCTTTGGATTAGCATACGTTTGAACGGGTTCGGCAGCTAATTGGGCTTGTGTTTCTTGCGTATATTTTAATTGTCGACTAGCCGTATCTCCATCTGCCACTTTTGTCGATTCAATGATTTTTTCTTTGGATTTATTCAGTGCCGTCGGAACAATGTGATGTTCCAAATTATAAGCTATTTGCATCGCTCTTCTACGTTCAGTTTCTGAAATCGTGCGACGCATCGAATCGGTGATTTTATCCGCATACATCAATACTTTTCCATTCACATTCCGTGCTGCTCTTCCAACTGTTTGAACCAACGAGCGCTCATTTCGCAGGAATCCTTCCTTATCAGCGTCCAAAATGGCAACCAAAGAAACTTCTGGTAAGTCAAGTCCCTCTCGAAGTAAATTCACCCCAATCAATACATCGAAGTCGCCCAAACGAAGTTGACGCAGAATTTCGACGCGTTCAATCGTGTCAATCTCACTATGAATGTAGCGACAAAGAATACCGAGTTTGTCCAAATATTTTTGAAGTTCCTCCGCCATTCGTTTGGTTAAGGTCGTTACTAAAATTCGTTCCTTTGCTGCAATTCGCTCTTGAATCGCGCCCATTAAATGATCGATTTGATGTTTGGATGGATGAACCTCAATGATTGGATCCAAGAGTCCTGTTGGACGAATTAATTGTTCCACAACGACACCTTCCGAGCGTTGCATTTCATAATCTGCTGGCGTCGCTGAAACGTAGATCGTATGGTTCAAAAATCCTTCAAACTCTTCAAATTTTAACGGACGATTGTCAATCGCTGCTTGCAAACGAAATCCATAATCAATCAAATTTGTTTTACGTGCGCGATCTCCTGCGTACATGCCTCTTACTTGCGGTAAAGTGACATGACTTTCATCAATCACTAAGAGGAAATCATCTGGAAAATAATCCAACAAGCAGAAAGGACGTTCACCTGGTTGACGTCGGTCGAAATAACGAGAGTAATTTTCAATGCCGGAACAATAGCCTAGCTCACGAATCATTTCTAGGTCATAATTCACGCGTTCATCTAAGCGTTTTGATTCCTCCAATTTTCCATCTTCCTTGAATTGTTGCACTTGAACAACTAAATCGTCTTGAATTTGTTCAATGGCTTGACGTGTATTTTCTGGACTAGAGACAAAAAGGTTTGCAGGAAAAATAGCAATCTCCTTGAATGTTTCAATGCGTTCACTTGTTTCAGGATCAATTGAGGAAATGGTTTCAATTTCATCTCCCCAAAATCCAATGCGAATGGCATAATCGGCATAAGCGAGGAAAATATCAACGGTTTCTCCCATCGCTCTGAACATACCTCGTTCGAATTTATCCCCAGCTCGTTGGTATAAGTTTTCGACCAATTTGAATAAGAACTTGTTTCGAGCAACGGTTTGACCAACTTTCAAGTGCAGAATGCTCTCTCTGAATTCTTGTGGATTTCCAATTCCGTAAATGCAAGATACCGAAGCAACGACAAGCACATCTTTTCTACCAGATAACAAGGCCGAAGTCGCGGAAAGTCGCAGTTTTTCAATTTCGTCGTTGATTTGTAAGTCCTTCTCAATATAGACACCAGTCGTTGGTAAATACGCTTCTGGTTGATAGTAGTCGTAATAAGAAACGAAATATTCTATGCAATTATGAGGGAAAAACTGCTTGAATTCTCCATACAATTGTGCGGCTAATGTTTTGTTATGGGATAGAATCAATGTTGGACGCTGTAATTGTTCAACAACATTGGCAACTGTAAAGGTCTTCCCACTTCCGGTTACGCCAAGTAAGGTCTGGTCAGCAACGCCTGCATTTAATCCAGCCACAAGCTGACGAATTGCTTCGGGTTGATCTCCTGTGGGTTTAAAATCTGAAACGAGTTGAAATTCCATGATAGACAAAAGTAAGCAATATCATTCAGTGTGTTTGGATATTGTCACTTTGCGTATATTTGTTGTATGGAACAAGAATGGATTGAAGTTGAAGCGATGATTGAAGCACCAATCGACCAAGTATGGGCGAAATGGACGCAAAGTGAACACATAACCAATTGGAATTTTGCCCATGAATCATGGTGTTGTCCAGCTGCAACAATTGATTTGCGCGAAGAGGGAAATTTTCTGATGCGCATGGAAGCAGTTGACGGTTCTGCAGGATTCGATTTCCACGGAATTTATGATACAATCGAAGAGCAAGAATTTCTTGCCATCACATTAGGCGATGGAAGAAAATGGGAAGTGGAGTTTGCAGATTTAGGCCAATCTACGCATGTAACCGAACGATTTCATCCAGAATCTGAAAATTCCCTAGAAATGCAAAAAGCTGGATGGCAAGCGATTTTGAATCAATTCAAAACCTATTGCGAGGAATAATGGACATGCATCCCGAAGTAGCGGCGCATATTCAATCCTTTCCTGCGGAAACCCAAGAAAAATTACGTGCGTTGAGACTTTTTATCATACATGCTGTTCCTGGTTTAGAAGAGTCAAAAAGCTATGGTATTCCTACGTTCAAATGGAAAGGAAAAAACTTCATTCATTATGCAGGATATGCCAAGCACATTGGAATTTATCCAGGAGCGGGTCCAATAAAATTGCTTGCAGAAGAGTTGAAAGACTTTAGGTTTGCCAAAGGTTCCATTCAAATCCCTTTAACAATTGATTTTCCTTTTTCCTTGATTCAACGAATCATCGACATCAAATTACAGGACATAAAAAAAAGCGCCTGAGCGCTTTCTTTTTTAGTTCTTGCAAATGAAGATCTTCTGTTTTCTTCCTTTCTTAACTTCCATTGCCTTGCTGTAATTCATGATAAACTGTAGGGCTGAAAGTGAAGGTTGTAACTTTGCTTCATTATCCAATAACGTTTCGGAGTAGTTTTTTTGAACCATAGGCTTTAAAATGTTTTTCTTTTAAACGGAGATCCCTTCTTTTTATTGTGACGCTGTTAAAAAAGTCAAAATCCCAACACATTCATCGGATCAATACACAACTTCGTTTTTCCGTTATAAATCAAATGGATTAAGTCGATTTTTACTACTTTTGCCCCATCAATCAACAAGTCAATGAGTAAATTAATTCAATCAGGAGTAGCAACTGGAGATGCGGTTCAAGCCATCTTTCAATTAGCGAAACAAAAAGGCTTCGCATTGCCGGCAGTCAATGTGACTAGTTCGAGTACGGTAAACGGTGTAATGGAAGCAGCTGCAAAATTAAACGCCCCTGTAATTATCCAATTTTCAAATGGTGGTGCGATGTATTTTGCCGGAAAAGGACTATCAAATGATCAGGAGAAAGCAGCCATCCTCGGTGGAATTGCCGGAGCAAAACATGTGCACGCATTGGCGGAAGCATACGGAGCAACCGTTATTCTTCACACCGATCATTGTGCTAAGAAGTTACTTCCATGGATTGACGGTTTATTAGATGCTGGTGAACAGTTTTTCAAAGAAACAGGTAAACCATTGTACAGTTCACACATGATCGATCTGAGTGAAGAATCGTTGGTGGAGAACTTAGATATTTGTAAAAAATACTTGGAGCGCATGTCGAAAATGGGCATGACCTTGGAAATCGAATTAGGAATTACTGGGGGAGAGGAAGATGGTGTCGATAATTCAGATGTTGACAATGCAAAATTATATACGCAACCGGAAGAAGTGGCTTATGCCTACGAGGAATTAATGAAAATAAGTCCACGCTTTACCATTGCAGCAGCTTTCGGTAATGTACATGGTGTGTATAAGCCAGGAAATGTACAACTTACACCCGTGATTCTGAAGAATTCACAGGCGTATATTCAGGAAAAATACCAAACTGGACCGAATCCGATTGATTTTGTTTTTCACGGTGGATCAGGTTCTTCGGTGGAAGAAATTCGTGAAGCAATTGGTTATGGTGTCGTGAAAATGAACATTGATACGGACTTGCAATTTGCATTTACTGAAGGTGTTCGTGACTATGTTGCCGAAAAATTGGACTATCTTCGCACACAGATTGGAAATCCTGAAGGGGATGAATTACCAAATAAAAAATACTATGATCCAAGAAAATGGATGCGAGAAGGTGAATTGACTTTTATCAAACGTCTATCGCAATCATTCGAGGATTTGAATAATATAAACACACTTTAAAATAACTAGAAATGGCTTGGTTTAAACGAAGTAAAGAAGGGATTACAACCGCAACGAGTGACAAAAAAGAAGTTCCGGAAGGACTTTGGGTACGATGTTCAAACTGTAAAACATTGTTTACCAGTGATGATCTAGCTAAAAATAATTATGTCTGCGATCGTTGTTCACACCATGAAAGAATTGGTTCTGAAGAATATTTTCAATTGATCTTCGACGATGGAAAATACACCGAAATTGCTGCTGATTTGACTTCTGGTGATCCATTGGAATTTACAGATACAAAAAAATATGTGGACCGTGTTTCTGCGACCCAAAAATCAACTGGATTAAAAGATGCATTGCGCACGGCAAAAGGAACGATTAATGGTCAAAAATTGATTATTTCAGCGATGGATTTTAATTTCATTGGTGGATCCTTGGGTTCTGTCATGGGAGAGAAAATTGTTCGCGGAATCGATGAAGCGATCAAAACGAAGTCAGCTTTTATGATTATTTCAAAATCAGGAGGCGCTCGTATGATGGAGGCTGGATTCTCGTTGATGCAAATGGCCAAAGTTTCAGGGAAATTGGGTCAGTTGTCTGAAGCCAAACTTCCTTACATTTCTTATTTGACGGATCCAACGACAGGTGGTGTAACTGCTTCTTTTGCTATGTTGGGTGACATTAACATCGCTGAGCCTGGTGCATTGATTGCCTTTGCTGGTCCACGTGTTGTGAAGGAAACGATTGGTCGCGATTTGCCTGATGGATTCCAAACTTCTGAGTTTTTATTGGAACATGGCTTCCTTGATTTTATTGTTGATCGAACAGAAATCAAAGAAAAATTGAGTCTCGCGATTCAACTGTTCATGAATTAGACTTTGTGAAAATCACCAAGTTAAATGAAGATAGTTCGTGGCTTTGGGAATGTAATGGATTAAAAATACTCGTTGATCCATGGTTTACTGATGATCAAGTGGATTTTCATCCCTTGTTTTCAAAACAAACACATTTAGACGTTCAGCCGAAAGTTCATGAACTTGAAAAAGCTGATTTTATTTTCATTTCTCATCCTTTTACAGATCATTGTAATCAAGAGACCTTGCTTCAATTAGACGCGAATATCCCAGTCGTTTGCATCGAACCAATCGCTAAGAAAATAAAAAGATGGCAACATTTTCAGTTCATTATTCCGATTGAACAAGCGCCATTTTCTATCGAGTTGATTTCTCAAACTTCCTTTTTAGATTTGGTGCATCATGCCTATCGCATCAGTGACTCATGTTCAAGTATGATTTATGCACCACATGGTACAAGACGCTTGAAAAGAACGCCGAAAACAGATGTGCTTTTGACAACATTAAGCACCTACAAACTTCCTTTTTTTCTTGGCGGGAATGTCAACCTTGGATTGAAAAGCGCAGTAGAGAAAGCTCAAGAATTACAAGCGAAAACAATTATTTCCACGCATGATGAACAAAAGCTGCAAGCCGGATTCGTTCGCCTCGTATCCAAACGTTCATTTGTTCAAACTGACCAGTTTTTGACCTTGAGTAAAAACGAGTCCTATCAGTTTTAAAATTTTTTTACCTGCGGACTTCTTCGTAATTTTAGGACACTAAAAATTAGTGTTATGCGCAAAATAGCTCTTTACTTTGCTTTTTTATTACTTGGATTCCAATCGTTTTCTCAAGATACGACATGGGTTCAAACATTTACCTTTGACTCCATAACAACGCGTCGTGCCTGGTTTCCTTTTCCTGCGGAATTGGATACTATGCGATTTGAGAAAGTGATGATGTACTACAAATTAAAATGTAGTCCATTGACGACTTGGGATCAGTATGATTGTGGAGAATGGGACTATTTGACATACACACGCGTTTTCGATCACACAGGGAATTTTGATTCCATCGCCAAAAATTCGAGTCGTTTTTTATCGAATTGGGATCAACCGGCAACCATTGATTTCGTTCCATCACCAAATAACGAATCTGATTATTATTTCCGAGATGAGTCAACTAGAAATACTGCGGGTTTAATTTTTTCTAATCCTGAAGCGGCGAACACTAATAGCAATTGGCCTTTTAAATCAAATGAAAAAGGAAATAGGTATCAAATTTTAATGACCCAGCAACAATTATTAGCGGCAAATGTTCAGGCTGGACCATTAAATGCCTTGAAACTTTATGTGCAAAACCTTGGAGTCAATGGTGCTTTACCTTTTCCAAATATTCGCATGAAAGCAAGCGCAGATGTCGAGCTAAGCTCCTTTCATACAAATGGATTCATAGAGGTGTATAATGCTTCCCGTGGAATTGCCAATGGACTAAATGCACTTGTTTTAGGAGAGAATAATTTTGATTTTTATCAACCGTTTATTTGGGATGGTACGTCGAATATTGTGATCGAGTTTTATGCAGAAAACGATTTTCCATTTGCAACGTCTTTATCGTTTGATGCCGTTTCTGTCGCAGGAAATAAAGCGATTTCGTACGCTGGGAAAAATGGACAATTAACATTGAATGGTACCAATTACACCATGCTTGAATATTCCGATGAGGTGGTTGGACCAGAAGTTACGATTGAATTTTGGGCAAAAGGAAATGGAGTTGCTGGAACCAATACGAGTTTTTTAGAAGCATATGATACCTTAGGGAATCGTGTTCTCAATATTCACATGCCTTGGAGTAACAATAATTTGTATTGGGATGCTGGAAATCAAACGGGATACGACCGCATCAATAAGGCAATGGCTGCCAATGAAATTGATTCTGTCTGGAACCATTGGGCTTTTGTGAAAAAACAAAGTACAGGGGAAATGTTCATTTACAAGAATGGAAGTCTTTGGCATTCAGGAACTAATTTAAACCGTGAAGTTGGATACATCCATCGATTTATTTTAGGAGCAAGTAAAGATCAATCGATTAAATGGAAAGGAAATGTCGATGAATTCAGGGTTTTTAACTCCGCTTTGACACAAGCAACCATTCAAGCTAATTATCAACATAAAATAGATGCATCTCATCCAAATTGGTCTAACTTAAAAGTTTACTATGATTTTGATAATGAGAAATATGCAGTTGATCACTCTCCAAATGGATTAAAATTAATGCCTTCTGAAATGGGAATGATTCAGTTTGATGAGGTACCGGTAGCAGGTGTTCATCAAGAGACGACACTTCCAAAGATGTCATTTGGACAAGGACCATTGAACTCGCCAGTATTGACATACCATACGAATCAAGCGAAACAAATGGATCCCATTGTTGTTTTCGAACAAGTACCCTTGTTTAGACATTTTGATATTGTTCAAAGTTATGTTGGAATCCCTCATGGCATGTCCACTCAATACGATCAAACAGGAAACATTTTATCACAACAACCAGTTCAAACAACAGTGAGCTTGGGTAATCAGCCCATCGTTTGTTATAATCCACCTTATGAAGTGATTCACGATGTTGAAATCGCTCGATACATTACGCCTTACGGTATTCAATTCGATTTAGGTCCAAATGGATTTACTTGGAAATACGATGTGACCGATTATCAAATGTATTTAAAAGGATTGGTTGATTTAGCCGCACATAACACACAAGAATTGGTGGATTTGAAATTTGCCTTTATCAAAGGAATTCCTCCTCGTGATGTACATGCACGCCAAGCTATTTGGAGCGATTTCAAATCGTATAATTTTGCTCAAATGGCCAATGATGTTGTCTTACAAGAAACACCTGTAGTGTTGGCGGACACATCTCAAATGTTTAAAATCAAAACGAGAATGTCAGGGCATGGTCAAGTTGGGGATGCTGCTTGTTGCGAATGGGTGGCAAACGATCACCAAATTAAGGTTGACGGTGTGCCGCGATTTAATTGGAATATCTGGCAAACAACAGATTGTGGAGATAATCCAAATATTGGACAAGGTGGAACTTGGCCCTATGCGCGTGAAGGATGGTGTCCAGGGGATCGCGTAAAAGAACATGAATTTGAATTAACACCTTTTGTATCTGCAGGAGATACGGTGAAATTAGATTATGTCATCAATGCCGTGCCTGGAAATGATCCGGGTCAAGCAGGAGGGAATTACATCGCAGCGTACGATTTGATTTCTTATTCAGCACCGAATTTTCAAAACGATGCCGCAATCGCGGATGTCTTGAATCCAAATAATTGGGAATATTACAGCAAGTGGAATCCAACTTGTCAAAATCCACGAGTGGTATTGAAAAATACGGGTGCACAGCCCTTAACATCTTGTCGCATCTTCGCTTGGATTACGTATGGTGATAACATCGTTTACGACTGGACTGGGAACTTAGGATTTCTGGAAGAGACCGTTATTGAATTACCAGTAGATAACATTGATTGGTGGACAGACCTTTACGGTCATCAAATATTTACTGCTTGGGTGGCAGATGTGAATGGAATTATTGGGGAAGATGAGTACAATCAAAATAGTTTAAAAACAGTGAAGTTCGATGCGCCTGAGCGAATTGATGGAGCATTTTATGTTTGGTTGACAACAAACAATAAAGCGGATGAAAATAAGTACCGACTGATGGATCACGCGGGAAATATTCTCTTTCAACGTGATGTTTTAGACAATCAAACACAATACAAAGACACGTTCAATTTAGCGCCTGGTTGTTATTCCATCGTTATTGAAGATTCAGACAGTGATGGACTTGGATTCTGGTATTCCAGTCAGGTGGAAGGTGAAACAACTGGTCAAATGCGTTTGCGAAAAGTTGGTGGATCGTATATTGAATTCTTCCCAGCGGACTTTGGAAACTACCATCGTTATGATTTCTCTGTTGGATTTACCCTTGGAATAAAAGAAGCTGATTTGACACATGAAATCGCTGTTTATCCGAATCCAACAAATGGATTAACGACCGTTGAAGTGAATGGATCCGTTCATCATGATGCCACCGTTGAATTGTACGATTTATCCGGACGTAAATTATTGTCTGAAAAAATGAATGCAGATGAATATTTTGCTGAGTCCTTCTTGGATTTAAGCCCTATGAAACCTGGAACTTATTTAGTACGAATTACGACCAATCAACGTGTTTACACAAAAGAGCTGATAAAACAGTAAGTTAGGATTTGTTCGAAGCGTTGATGCTCAGCATGATGTCTTTCATCATTTCAATTTGAATTTGCTGAATTTCAAACAAGTCGCGTTGTTGATGAATGATTAAATGATCAATTTTTTCATGAAGAGTGCGAATTTCAAGTTCGGATTTCAAGTTAATCATGTAATCTAATTTGGAACGTTCTCGGTCTTTTTCTTCTTGACGATTTTGACTCATCATAATGATCGGCGCTTGTAATGCAGCAATACAGGAAAGAATTAAATTCAATAAGATAAAGGGATAAGGATCAAATCCTTTGTTCAATAAGAAAAGAGAATTCAGGCCAATCCAAATCACTAAAAAGACACCAAAGGAAATGATGAAAGTCCAACTTCCACCAAAACTCGCAACCTTATCAGCTGTTCGTTGTCCTAATGTCAGTGGAGTATTGTCTTGACTGATGGCCACGTTACTAATTTGTGTTCCATTACTCAAGGTTTCAATGACCATTTTTTCCAAGGAAGATAATTCTCCCATTTGTCCTTGCAATTTGGAAGAAATAAATTTGACCCGATAAGCACTTAGCTCACTAATCGATAATAAGCAATCGTCGTCAAATGTTGGATGATCCTTTTGAATGAACTTGAGTAGGTTGTCTGAAATTGATCGAGCCTCGACTTTTTGTGCGATGGAAAAAGATTCTTGACTTAAATCACTCGTGAACAGTTCTTCTTTATTGGTGTGGTTCGTTTTGGACATATTGAATTGTTTGATTCGAAGTTACTACTAATTGAATATCCAGCATACATTGCAAGAAAAATTGTGAAAAGAATACCTGCTGTCCTGCACTTTTTCAAGGTTGAAGTTGTGACAATTTTACTTATTTTTACTCAATGAATTGGAAAGAAGCCATTGTTAAATATTTCCCTGATGTGTGGCAATATTTGATCATTATTGTCATTTTTATTTTTGCAGCCATTTTTATTCTGTAATCCTATGATGAGAAATCAGCTAAAACGCTTCATGCGTATTTGTTTGGGTACGTTTATTCTGTCCTTTGGATGGAATGTTCACGCGCAATTAAATGTGGACTCTCTGTCCCACATTGACTACCAACAACTACATGGCGCAAATCTAAACGATGTTTGGGGATATGTCGATGAACTGGGAAATGAATACGCCATTGTTGGGACTTCCAAGGGGACGTCAATTGTCAACATTACCGATGGTGCTAATCCGCAAGAAGTTTTTTGGTTGCCGGGTACCGAATCGATTTGGAGAGATCCCTGTGTTTATGGTGATCACGCGTATGTGACTACGGAGGCTGAAGATGGCTTATTAAT
This sequence comes from Flavobacteriales bacterium, assembly GCA_046070685.1. Taxonomy (GTDB): domain Bacteria; phylum Bacteroidota; class Bacteroidia; order Flavobacteriales_D; family Crocinitomicaceae; genus UBA952. The sequence continues at coordinate 10,910 of JBJTMU010000005.1, forward strand.
CATTGACTTGAGCCCACTTCCTCAATCCACAAATTTAGCAACGACTTTTTACTCCGGACCAAGTTCAAGTCCTTGGAAATCCGCTCATACCTGTTTCACATCCCCAGATGGGTATGCATATATTTTTGGTTCCAATCGCGGAAACGGTGGGGTTATTATGTTAGACATCCACACGAATCCAATGAGTCCTATCGAAGTTGGAACGTATGATCCATATTATGTTCACGATGGATACGAGCGAAACGACACCCTGTACATTGCACACATTTATGATGGCTTTTTTAGTTTAGTCAATGTCAACGACAAAGCGAATCCCATTTTAATTGGAACGCAAACCACACCAAATTCTTTTACGCACAACATTTGGCCATCCGCAAATGGACAATTTGTTTACACCACAGATGAAATTTCAGGAGCTTATGTAACAGCTTATGATATTTCCAATCCAACGAATATCAAAGAAGTGGACCGTGTTCAAAGCACCAATAATTCATTCGTTATTCCACACAATGTCCATGTGCGTGGTTCCTATTTGGTGACCAGTTACTATAGTGATGGAATCATCGTGCATGATGCTACTTATCCGTATAATTTAGTACAAGTGGGGAGGTATGATACCTACGCCGGACAAACACCAGGTTTTGATGGGTGTTGGGGTGTTTATCCATTTTTCCCTTCCGGTAAAGCAGTAGCGGCAGACATTACCAAAGGATTGTATGTACTTGGAATGCACTATCAAAAAGCCTGTTATCTTGAAGGAATTGTGACAGATGCAGTCAGTGGTTTAGCGATTGCAAATGCAAATGTGCAGCTATCCAATGCAGTAATGCTTGAAAAGACAAATCAGCAAGGATTTTATGCGACCGGTTGCGCGACTTCAGGAATTTATTCCGTGTGTTTTAGTAAGGCTGGTTATTACCCGATGACATTAACCGTTTCCTTGATTAACAATGAATTAAGCACGATTAATGTCCCGTTGATTCCAATAACTCCGTTTCCTGCACAAGTCACAGTACTTGAATACGGAACGAACACGCCGATTTCCGATGCGCAGATTCGTTTTGCTCACCCATTGATCACACATGAAGGGATGACGAATGGATTAGGTGTGGAAGATTTCACACTTTATTATCAAGAAAATTATCGACTGACGGTAGGGAAATGGGGGTACCAAACACTATGTGTGGATACGCTTGTCTCAGCGTTAAGTAATCAATTGACGATCTATTTAAAACCAGGTTATTACGATGATTTTGAGTTTGATTTTGGATGGAACGTCAGCGGAACAGCTACGACAGGTATGTGGGAAAGAGGTGTTCCTAATCCGACAACCAATACCGTTCAGGCGATTGATGCAGAATGGGATTGTGGTAAAATGGCATACGTAACAGGTAACGATGTTGGATTTAATCCAAATAATGATGATGTGGATGGAGGATTCACCCAATTATTGTCACCACAAATGGATTTTTCATCCTATACCACGCCGTACATCAATTTTGCACATTCCTTCTTTTGTTACCATGGTCCTGGGTTATTTGACGATACCTTGAAAATTTATTTGTCCAACGGGACGAATAGTGTCTTGATTCATCAAGATGCGGCACCTCAATATCAACCAATGACATTTGATTACGTGAGTATTCCAGTGAATGGATTGTTGCCTTTGACAAATACCATGCAAATTCGATTAAGTATTTCGGATGTTGACCCCAATCAAAATATTACAGAAGCAGGATTTGATCACTTTTCGATTACGAATGAACCAACCGCACAAGTTGTTGAGGTATCAGCGGATCCATGGGTGCTTTATCCGAATCCAAGTGTTACTGAATTAAAACTAAAAGGATCAACAGCCATTGGTGCGTGGACAATCATCAATTTGAATGGACAAGTGTTAGCAAGTGGAGAGACATCCGCAAGCTATTTGGAAATCCCAATTGAGTTCTTGCAATCCGGTGTTTATCTCTTGCGATTTCAACAGGAAGTTCGCACTTGGGTGAAACAATAAGTGAATTATTGGTAACTTTGATTATCTATGACTGAAGAAATAAACGTTTCAATCGTTATTCCTCTTTTTAACGAAGCGGAATCATTACCAGAATTACACCGCTGGATTCAAGGTGTCATGAAAGCAAACGCCTTTACTTACGAAGTGATTTTCATCGATGATGGTAGTAAGGATGGATCTTGGGAAGTGATCGAAGGATTACGTCAACTAGATTCCAACGTGAAAGCCATGAAATTTCAACGCAATTACGGAAAATCCGCCGCATTGCATGTTGGATTTGAAAAAGCAGTTGGAAAGGTTGTGATTACGATGGATGCGGACTTACAAGATTCTCCAGATGAAATCCCAGCACTTTATGACATGATCGTTAAGCAAGATTTTGATGTGGTTTCCGGATGGAAAAAGAAACGTCATGATCCAATTTCAAAAACGATTCCAACTAAGTTATACAACTGGGCAGCAAGAAGAATTACCGGAATTTATTTACACGATTTTAATTGTGGATTGAAAGCCTACAAAAATGCGGTCGTGAAAAGCATCGAACTCTATGGTGACATGCATCGCTATATTCCAGCACTAGCGAAATACGCCGGATTCACAAAAATCGGTGAAAAAGTAGTGCAACATCAAGCCAGAAAATATGGAGTGACCAAATTTGGTTTGAATCGCTTTCTCAATGGACCGTTGGATTTAATGACCGTTGCATTCATGGGCAAATTCGGAAAGAAACCGATGCATTTTTTTGGTGCTTGGGGAATGCTGATGTTCGTCCTAGGACTTGGGCTTTTCCTCTATATGGGCATTGATAAATTGTTCATCAATACAACAGCAGAAAGACTAGCCGAGAGATCCGAGTTTTTTGTAGCACTTGTAGCAATGATCATTGGCATCCAATTTTTCTTAGCCGGATTTATTGCCGAATTGATTGGAAGAAATTCAGCGACTAGAAATCACTATTTGATTGAAAACGAACTGTTCTAATGGATAAGTTGGCTCATGTGGATGAGACTTGGACACTTTTTCTTGATCGAGATGGTGTCATCAATGAACGGAATTTTGAAGGTTACATCCTTGATTACAAGGATTTCCATTTCAAGGAAACGGTCTTATCGAGTGCTAAAAAATTATTTGCTCGCTTCAAATACGTGATTGTTGTAACCAATCAACAATGTGTCGCTAAGGGATTGATTACCCAAGTAGAATTGGATCAAATTCATGCTCAAATGTGTGCGGAATTTCAACGAAATGACGCAAAAATCGATAAAGTTTATGCCGCAACTGAACGAAAAGGAGCGGAGCCATTTATGCGAAAACCTTTTCTCAAAATGGCGGAATTAGCGTGTTTGGACTTCCCTGAAATCGATTTGCGAAAAGCCATTATGGTGGGTGATACGGATAGTGATGTGCAGTTTGGTCGAAACAATGGCATGAAAACCGTTTTGATTAAAAGTAAGGAAACAAATCAAGTCGTTCCGGATTTATCGATTGATCGTTTGGAAGAATTAATGGATTACATATGAAATATTTAGTTGTTTTTTTATTGTGCCTGAATGCAGCTTATGGGCAAGTGAATCAAGTGGATGCGAAAGGATTGAAACAAGGACTTTGGTACAAGAATTACCCAGGTACAAAGATTCATATTTATGAAGGTGTTTTCAAAGATGATAAACCTGTCGGTATTTTTAAATACTATTACGAATCCGGGAGCATTAAAGCCATTGTTGACAACAAACCGAATTCTAGTCTTTCACTCGTGAAAATGTACTTTGAAAACGAAGCATTGATGTCAGAAGGCTGTTACTGGAATCAAAAAAAAGACTCTATTTGGTTGAATTACAACGAACATGGCGAAATGGTTAGTGCAGAGAGCTATGTGGATGATCAATTGAATGGAAAACGTATTGTTTATTACTTGAACGATCAATTGATTGATGGGAAATTAACTATTTTATCGATTTGTAATTACGTAAACAATGTTCGACAAGGAAATTATAAAGAGTATTTTTCTTCCGGTAAGCTGAAAATGAATGGTGAATATTTGAATGGTGAAAAAACAGGTGAATGGATTGAATATTATAGTTCTGGTCAAGTGATGACACGTGTCCGTTATAAAAGAGGATTGCTACATGGTTGGTCCTATTACTATGATCGAAGCGGAAATTCCATTTCCAAGACCATGTGGCGCGATGGTTTTCAATTAGAAGGAAAAGACTTGGATGCTTTTTTAGAACGTTGTAAACAGAAAAAATTAGATCCAAATCAATAGAAGGTGCGTCACAAAAGAAAATTGACTTTTTTTTCTGTCCTTCCACCTTTTCGTGGAGGCATTGCTCAATTTAGTGAAGAATTACGCAAATCACTGGATGACAAAGCGATTGTTCAAGCATTTACCTTTAAACAACAATACCCAGATTTTTTATTTCCGGGTCAAAGTCAATTCGATAAGGAGAAAGCTGATTTTGAATTTCCTCGAGTGGTTTCGACCTTTCGTCCATGGACCTATTTCCGTGCCTTGAAAAGATTTAAACGATCAAACCCCGAAATCTTTCTCACGAATTATTGGATGAGCTTTTTTGGTCCGATGATGGGGTTTTGGGCACGATTTCTACCGAAAAAAACAGTCAAAATCGCACTCGTTCATAATTTAATTCCACACGAAAAACGATTTTTCGACCAAGCCTTTAATCGGTACTTTGTTCACTCTTACGATGGATTCATCTTATTGTCAGAGTCCGTTGAACAAGAAGTGAAACAACTGCGTCCGGATGCTAGAACATGTGTGTTAAAACATCCAAGTTATCACCAATACGGACAACGATTGGATGCGAAACAGTCGAAAAGTAAATTGGGCTTAAGTTTGGATAAAAAAACCATTTTGTTTTTTGGATTAATACGCAGCTACAAAGGACTCGATTTGTTATTGGAAGCATTTTCTATGTTAGATGATACTTATCAACTGGTAATTGCAGGGGAGATTTATGGCGATCGTTCCATTTACGATGCGTTAATTTCGACCTCCAAAAACAAACAAATTGTTTTTCATGATTATTTTATTTCGAATGATGCGCTTCCAAACTATTTTAGTGCGGCGGATTTATGCGTATTGCCTTATCGATCAGCTACTCAGTCTGGAATAAAAGCAACATGCGACGCCTTCTCTTTACCCGTTTTAGTGAGTCGAGTAGGGGGCTTATCCGAAGAGATTACAGCAGGTGAAAATGGATTTGTCATGAATGCAATGACCGCTGAATCTTTAGCAAAACAACTGGAAGAAATTACTTCATCAACTGCGTTGAAACAGGTTTCTGAATACCTTCAATTTCAGCAAGAGTCATCGAAAAAGGAATGGGAGATTTTTGCCGATGCAGTGCTTGATTTTTCCCGTCAAATCGAACAATCTAAAAATTAAGATGATTATTCGATAAGAATGTTCGGGAAAGGCGAATTTTTATTTGACTTTCAGGATACTAAATTCTATATTTGCAACCTTAATTAAATTTCAAACACGAATTAACATGCGTTTAAAAGGATTTTTTTGGTTTCTAACAATATTGTTAACTGCTGTATGTGTCTATCAACTTTCCTTTACTGGAGTTGCGAATAGCGTAGAAAGAAAAGCAGAAAAAGAAGCTACACTAAAAGTTGAACAGTTGAAGTTGGAAGCAAAAGAAACAGGTGACTCTGTTCTTTTACCAAACAATACCAAAGTAGATATTTTCTCTCCAGAAGGAGCAGAATTAGCGAAATCGGCTTTTATTAATGAGATTTTACGTTCAAAAGCAGAGAAATCAGTTTATCCAGTTTTGGGTGCAACGTTCTCCGAAGTGAAAAAATTGTCTTTGGCATTTGGTCTAGACCTTGTCGGAGGAATGAGCGTAACGATGGAAATTTCCTATCCTGACTTAATTCGTTCTCACGTAAAAAATCAGAAAGATTTGAAATTCATCAAACCGTTTGACGCAGCAATGGCATCTTACAGTCGAAATGGTGGTGATTTCTTGGATATTTTCATTTCTTCTTACCAAAAAATCAACAAAGGATTACCGTTAAACTATATCATCAAAGCAGATGGACTAGGAATTAAATCAACTGATAGTGAAATCGAATCGTATTTCCGTAAATTGATTGCTTCGTCTATGGACGGTGTAGAACAAATCATTAGCCGTCGTATTAACCAATTTGGTGTGGCGCAACCGAACATTCAACGTGATTTGTCAACAAACCGACTTTACATTGAACTTCCAGGTGTGCAAGATGAAAATACGGTAGCGAAAAAAATTCAATCGACAGCAAATTTGGAGTTCTTCGAAACGTATATGCCAGATCAAATCCAAATTCAATGGCAAGATGCAAGTCGTTTGTCCACACAAGTGGAAGTAGAAGAAGTTGCTGAAATCATCACTGACTCTACTGCGAAAGACACGGCAGCAGTTGCGGCTAAAAAACCAGATGCAGGATTGTCATTGAAAAACATGAATAGCAAAACAAAGTCTTTGGCTGAGTTAGTAAAACCTGTGGGCGGATATGCTATTGGATATACAGAATTGGCAGATAAACCAGCTGTAGATAAAATCTTGCGTCGTCGTGATGTTCAACGCGCATTCCCAGAGGATCTACAATTTATGTGGTCAGCTGAACCAGAAAAAGTAGATGACAAATCGAAAAAAACAGCTTATTTCTTATATGCGTGTAGAATTCCTGAAGGTGGAAAAGCACGAGTAAATGGATCTCATATTTCGAAAGCATCCACTGGATACGATTCACAAGATGGTAAAATTACCGTTGACCTTGAAATGACTGCTGAAGGAGCAGACGAATGGGGTCGAATGACAACAGAAAATAAAGACCGTATCATCGCTATCTCAATGGATAGTGTGGTATATAGTGCTCCTCGAGTAATTAATCCAATCACAACAGGAAGAACTCAAATCTCCGGAAGTTTCTCCTTCCAAGAGGCAGAAGACTTGGCTGGATTATTAAATGGAGGTGCTTTACCTGCACCATGTGTGATTAAAGAACTACAAAAAGTTGGACCTACAATTGGAGCTGAAAATTCTCAAGCTGGATTAATCTCCTTTGCGGTTGCTTTCTTGGCGGTATTGATTTACATGTATTTCTATTACGGTAAAGCTGGATTAGCGGCAAACATCGCATTAACGGTCAATGTAGTCTTGATTTTTGGATGTTTGGCTTCATTTGGAGCGGTATTAACATTAGCGGGAATCGCTGGTATCGTTTTAACCATTGGTACGGCGGTCGATGCGAATATCTTGATTTTCGAACGTGTTCGTGAAGAACAAGCTGCTGGACTTGATTTGGCTTCTGCCATTGGCGTTGGATTTAGAAAAGCCTTGCCTTCCATCATCGATGCGAATGTAACACACTTCTTAGTAGCTTTGATTTTGAAAATCTTTGGAACAGGTGAAATCGAATCGTTTGCAACAACGTTAATCATCGGTATCTTTACTTCCTTGTTCTCTGCAATCGTTATTGGTGAATTAATTATCAATACTTGGTTAGCGAAAGGAAAATCAGTTTCTTTCAATACTACTTATTCAAAAGGACTTTTCCAAAACTTCCATTTCAATTGGGTGGGTAACCGTAAATATTTCTACATTTTCTCTATCACAGTTACGATTCTAGGAATGGTTGGATTGTTCTCCAGAGGATTAAAACAAAGTGTTGAGTTTACTGGTGGATATACCTTCTCTGTGAAATTCCAGAAGAAAGCCGACATCGATTACATTCGTACAAACCTTGAAAAAGTATTGATCGAAAATAAAGAGGTGGCATCTATTGATTTGAAAACAAAATCTAATGCTTACAACGTTGATATCGTAACCAACTATATGTTAAAGAAAGAAGGTGCGATGGAAGAAGTAAAAACAAAATTGACAGAAGGATTAAATGCATGTGATGCGAAGTTAGGCGCACATGAAATTACGGGACAACGATTCATCTCTGCATCTGTTTCGAGTGAATTGTGGTCGTCTTCAGCAATTGCATTGTCTCTCGCGATGTTAGCGATATTTGCCTACATCTTGTTGCGTTTCGGACACTGGCAATATTCAATTGGAGCCATTGTTGGTTTGGCGCATGATGCGTTCTTCGTTATCTCAATTTTCTCGTTGCTTCATGGTTACTTACCATTTAGCTTAGATGTGAATCAAGCATTTATTGCAGCCATTCTAACGGTAATTGGATACTCCATGAATGACACTGTGATTGTCTTTGACCGTATTCGTGAGAATCTACGTAAGAGTTCCGAATCAGATAATCAACATGATATCATTAACGCTTCATTGAATCGTACCTTAAGTCGTACGTTTAACACATCCATGATTTTATTCGTGGTTGTATTAATCATGTTTATCTTCGGTGGACCAGCAATCAAAGGATTCTTGTTTGCGATGCTTGTAGGAGTGGTGATTGGTACTTACTCTTCACTTTGTGTGGCAACTCCAATCTTGATCGATTTCTCTAAGAAACTAAAAGCGTAAGTAAAATTTTATATAGATTTAAGCCCTGACAACATTGTTAGGGCTTTTTTTTTATACGTAAAGAAAGTACTAATCAAGTCTGATTATGTTTGCTCTGAAGTTGTAAAACCACTCAACTTAAAGTTATGTGCGGTTTTGATAAAGGAAAGATTGATTTCAGGTAACTGTTTTTAATATTGGGACTTTTGGTTCTGTCAAGTCGAATGAACAAAGAAATGAACCGGACAAAATTTAATAGAATGATAAAATACTTATTGTTAGTTTTCATGAGCGTTCAAACATGGATCTCATGGACCCAAGTGACCAAAAGCGATTTTCAAGAGATCATTCCATACTTGGAAAAGGAAGATTGGAAATTTACATTTAAACGTTCAGGAGCGCTTTTAGCAGCTAATCCAACGGATTCCTCGGATTTACACGCAATGATGGTTTATATTCGCTTATATTCGGGCGCAGGACTCGTGAGCGAACATAAACTGAGCTATAAAAAATTAGCAGATGCCGTACGACCATTAATTGGACAATACGTGCTAATGGCTGCACATCCATACGCGAAAGGTGAGGCGGGAGGATTGAATGTCACTTACGTCGAAAAGGACTCGTCCCAATGGACCGCATTTACGTCCGCATCGAATCAAGCTGGAACGAGTATTTTCTGTTTTGAACATATGGCATTGAAAAAAGCACCTCTCCCATATAAAGTTAAATCCTTCATCCGTTGTGGAGGTATTCTCCAGGATATTGAATTCAATCCAAACGAATCGACCATCTGGATTATGCGATTGAAAGTGTCTGATGCCTTCGTTAGATCTGCTGAATAGCATAAAAAAAGCCAAGTGTGAACTTGGCTTTTTAACGATTTATTAATCAGGTTTAGTAATTTCCTGTAATTTTAAAAGATACCAATACGTCACTCGGGAAGTAATATGTGTCATAATTCTCGTATGGACATTTCGTAATGGTAAAGGTTCCGTCATTGTTATCTTTCACGTAAACATCCTGGCCTGAATTCATAATAGCTCCCGAACTTGTATTTTGAATCACAACTTGGTTTGATGCCATTCCTGAAGCCGCAGTACTGGTGGTGTACACTTGACTAGTCGGATTTCCTCTGAAAATAAATTTATAGATAGCTGATCCAAACAAAACGGAATAGTGATAAAAAACGCCACCTCCAGAGGTTGCTGTTAGTACAGCATTATTGGTATTTCCATTTTCAATAGTTCCTGTGCCGCCAAAATCAACTACATCAAAGGTGTTGTTCGTTATACTACATGGTGCAGAGATTCCAGACCCAAATGCAATGGGAGCACTTCGAATTAATTTACCTGATTTGGTGCCAATAAAACAAGTGAAATAATACGTCTGACCTTGCATGAAATTGTTGCTGTCCATTGTTAATTGAACAGTGTTACTCGTGATTTCCTCTGTCTTCACTTGATTTTCCTGAATATAGTGAGTGGGAGACATTCCAGCTGAAAAACCAAGGACACTCACTTCCGAAGACTTGATTTTATCCAAATTCGCAGTTAATACAAATCGATTAAACGAATCTTTAATTACTGTAAATTGAATGATGGGGTCCTCTTTCTTGGTACAAGAAAAAAGCAGCAAAAATGGAAGAGCAAATAAAATTAATTTCATAGTATCAAAGTTAAAAACGGATGCCTAATCCAAATTGATGATATGTCGTTGAAATCAAGTTTAAGGTTGAACTTGAATACGATGGATTGTAATTTTCAGAATAATTTTTTGAAATAGAATATTCAGTATAAGCGGTAATTTTACCGAGCACTTTTTCGTATCCGAGGTGGAATCGAAGACCACCATGAAAAAAAATGCGTGCATCACTGGAAGTAGTGGGATTGTTAGGAGTTTGATAGACGACGCTTGTATAAATGGTTTTATCGATCCCCGCAAATAAATCAGGTCCAAAATAAACTTCAGGGATATTTTTGAAAGGATTGTAATCCAAACCCGTGGAGAGGTCAAGGGAATTAAACTTGCTGAAACTTAGTGTCGCAGGAACGATGACAGTAGTAAAATTACTGAAAGAATTGAAGGACGAATACGTTGAAAATGTATTAAACGCAGAATCACTTGGGGTATATTTATAGTATTCGACAGAGAAACGGCCACGAACCTGATAAAAATACCTTGAATTAAACTGAATTACGAGTCCTTTCCCTGGATTCACTAAACTTCCTACGAGTTTATTAGGGATTGACATTCCAGCTTTGATTCCCATCGTTCCTACTTCCTGCCCAAAGGAATTGAAACAAAAAAGACAGATAAGAAGAAAGCTTCGAATGAGATTTGATGCTATTGACATATACCTGATGTTGTTGAAAATGACTTTAAGTGATCACTCGGTTATAAATGAGCTGATTAGAACTTGATACCAATGGTTAATTTCTGATTAATAAAATGATAAATTCCGCCATTAGCCGGGTGTGTTTCATTCACATCGTAATATTCGGCCATCATGCGCATAATGCTATATTCACCAAACACATTTAGAAATCCAAATGACTTTTCAAAACCGAAATTTAATTTATAGCCTGAATGAATGAACATAGTTGTCCCGAACTCGGTAGATCCTCCAGGTGCATTACTCACATATTTATAATCAATTGCGTCAGCTCCCATAAGAACTTCCGGCCCACAATAGAACCAAGGAAGTTTATCTGGAAAAACTTTATAATCCAATCCCAAAGTTGCATCAACGGTACTGAAACGGTTAAATGTTAACGTCGCTGGTGCGTTGCTTTCTTGATTATTATAGTCGTACATGACAGTTTGAAATGCGTAACCAGATGAGTTATACTTAGCATAATCTACAGTGAATCGACCTCTAACCTGAAAGAAATAAGTTTTATTGAATTGAATTCCAATTCCCTTCCCAGGATTAACTAATTGCCCTAATATCCCTTGAGGCATTGTTGTTCCTACCCTAATCCCGAATTTTCCCATATCCTGTCCTTGAACAACCAGTGAACTCATGAATAAGAACGAAGCCAGAACAATGCGTGTTTTCTTGAATTTCATAACTATTTTTTTGAGTAAGAAATTTTCAAATATTCTGGAATTAAGTATCCTGGAATGGCAAATCCAACTCCCTCTGTGTCTTTTCCGACCAATTTGGCTTGAATCACCCCATGAAGGACCCCTGTTTTATCGAATAAAGGCCCACCACTATTTCCGCCATTTAAGCTCATGCTCAATTGTAAGACATTGTTATTATTGGTGTTTCGCTCATTCGAAATTAATCCAATACTTACAGATTGACCTAATTCAACTGATTTTGGAGCACCAATCGTATATACTTCCGAAAGATTTTTAAAGGTTTTGTCAGCGGTTAAAAGAAATGCCTTTTCAAAGTTGTATTCTACTTTTAATAAGGCAATATCGCGAGCACGATTAAATCGCACAATTTTCGCGTCTAAGGAAAGTCCATTTGCGAGTAAGACTTTGAAATCAGCTTGTTTACTTTCCAATGTCCCCGAAATGACATGGTAATTCGTTAAGATGTAGCCATCTTGCGTAATAGCAAATCCAGATCCATGTCCACCATCTTTACGTTTAATGATGACACTTGCCAAACTTGCGTCAGATAATTCTTTTACAATGGAAGTTGGTTTAACAAGTACCATCGGAGTTTCCTTCGATGTGAAATCAGATTGAATACCGATGTTCTTATTAAACAAGTCTGTTTTACGTAGTTCATGGAAACTGCGCGCAATCGCGTCACCTACCATCTCCACATAATCTGGCATCTCATAACCTCTCGTAACAAATGGATCTGAAAAATTATAAACGGATGTTGAATCAATGATTTCGTCATACATATTTAACAAGTACCATGAAATCCCTAATCCAAGTTTACGGTAATTGCTTGTGCCACCGTAAATGATAAACTCGTCAATTTTCTGAATTTTAGCCTGAACAACCATTGTATTATTGTCATCTTGGAAGATGCGATTGATGGTATCAACATATCCGGTTTCTAGAAGAATGTTAAATAGGTCTTCTGAAAAACGAGTATCATCTGTTAAGATACTATTTCCGTCTTTTTTCTGATTAATAGAGGCAGTTGCCGCAACTTGATTTTTTTTCTTTTTGTTTAGTTTATCAAGACGCTCTTGTTCTTTTCTAAGTGCTTCTTCATCATTTTTCTTACGAAGTTCAATTTCTTCATATAATTTCTGATCAATATCCTCTTGATCATCTACCTTATACACTTTAATATCTTTCGTTTGGTCTTTGATATCAACCTTTATGGCATTAACTTTAATGAATCGTTCTGAGCTATCGCGTTTGGCATAGGAAATTTGATTAGCTAAATTAATTTCTTTCGGATAGTCTAAGGATGATTCTAAATGAATTAGAGGATATCCATAACCTAGGACCATGATCGGTATGTCTAAAATAGCGAGTGGATAGAATGCTGGCGAACGACGGTATGGACGCAACATTATGTGCTCATCTTTGTATCCTGGCGTTTTGATAACAACTTGTTGTAAACCTAACTTTTGAACTTTCGTTTCAAAAGATTTTCCTTTCCCAACTTCTTCTCCGTCAATGACAACTACGCTGGAGTCGTTTTCAGTAGTGAACTGTACATTTTGTTTTTTAGGAATAAAGATTGCTGTACAAGAGCTCGTCACTAAAATCAATGCGATACTCGAAAAGCGAAGAAAATGGGTCATGCTGATTGAATTAATGGTGTGAAATTAGCGATTATTTTTAATCTTTTTCTTGACGCAATAAAAAAGGCCGGTCAACTGACCAGCCTTTCACGTACATTGAGAATGAAATTTACTCCTTGATAAATTGTTTTACAACAGCTTTGTTATTGTTGTATAAACCAAGGTAATAAGTTCCTGCAGCTAGTTTTTTACTCATTTCGATGGTTTGTTTTACTTTGCCATCTGTTGCAGAAATTTGGAATGTACTCACAAGTTGACCGGAAACATTGAATAATTTCCCATCAACATTCGTTCCTTCTACACCATCCATTTCTAATTCAAATACTCCTTTATTTGGATTAGGATACAATTGAACTAATGTAAATCCAAGTTCTTCGATACCGGAAGTATTTACCGTCACTTCCATACTTGAAATACATCCGTTTGCATCTTTAATATACACCGTATAAACGCCAATCGCTAATCCAGAAAACAATGATCCAGAATAGTAATTCGTTCCATTGATGCTATAGGTGTATGGTAAATTTCCACCAGCACCTGTTACGGTGATCGTTCCATCATTTCCGTTTGAAACGGTTGTAGTGCATGTTAGCGTTAATGCTGCCGGTTCTGTTACGGTTGTTGTAAACGTTTGTAAACAGCCATTCGCATCTTTTACCGTAACTGTGTACGTTCCTGCAGAAAGTCCGGTGAATGAATTACTTGATTGGAAATTGGTTCCATTGATGCTATATGTCAATGGTGCAACTCCTCCGGATGCACTCACGAAGATTTGTCCATTGTTGGCACCTGTACAAGAAATCATGGTTGGAACAGCATTCACGCCGATCGCTGCTGGTTCTGTAATTGTCAATGTGGAATTTCCAATACATCCATTTGCATCCTGCGCATACACCGTGTAAGTTCCAGCTGCAAGGTTGGTGAAAATATTAGATGCTTGATAAGTTGTGCCAGTAATTGAATAACTATAAGCTGCCTGACCACCACTTGCCGCAACCGTAATACTTGCGTTGGTATTACCATGACAAGTAATGGCGTTTGAAAGCGTTGGATTTGCTACAATGACTGCAGCTGCAGGAAGAACAAATGTTCCTGTTCCTGAACATCCACCATTTTCGATCACTGTATAGGTATAACTCCCTGGTGCTAAATTGCTAAATACAGGTGATGTTTGTGGTGTCCCGTTATTGATGGAATAGGTGTAAGGAGCAGATCCACCAGTTGCAGTAAGGGTAACTTGTCCATTGTTTGATGTACAAGTTGGTGCAAAATTGATGGTCATGTTTGCGGTAATAGAAGAACCTCCTCCAACGGTAAATGTCAATGTTTTTGTATTGTTACAAGTGTTTTCATCTGGAGAAACACCGTTCACCGTTGTTGTTGTTACAGTAATGGTATTGCTTCCAGAAACCAACCCGTTCACAGTGATGAAAACAGTATCCATAGAACCCATACTTGTCAATTGATTGCTTGTATAGTTTACAGATGTGACAGCTCCTGATCCTACTTGCCATGTTAACACACCTGAAGTGATGGAGCTACTTCCTGTTTGTTGAACAACTACTCCGATTTGTGTAGATGAACCACAAGCGGCTCCTGTTCCTGGCACAAAAATGGAAGAGATTGCTGCATCTACTGCATCTGGATTCATTCGAATGGCACTCACATTGGATTTTGTTTGCGTATTTTGATACACACCAGAATAGTAGAAAGTCACTCCGTCGAAATCATCAATGGACATATGATGGTAATCTCCCCAACGAGTATCTCCCGTTTTTGAGGAAGTACCAGCAATAATCGTTGTTTCTGGCATCGTCATTTGTCCAAGCGGATCACATGGTTTTCTACCCGTCATTTTAATGGAAGGATAATCTCCTGCATTATTACTTGATGTCGAATAAGCCATGATGATGTTGCCATATTTGTCAATGTTAATCGCTGGCATCCATCGGCTTGTTCCAGTTCCTGGCGCATACGTTCCTTCTTGGTAATTTACCCAAGTTGCTGTTGTTACGTTCGATGCACGACGCAATTCTACCCATCTGACACCTGCTCTATCGGCACCATCAACATCGGTTGATAATGCGGCAAGAATGGTTTGGTGATCATCGAAAATACGCATTGGTGCTTTTTGCATCACTGGCTCACGAAGTGGATCTAAAGTATTTGTTGTTCCTGGTTGTTTGATACAAGCAAAACTGGTCAAACCACATAATTTGGAATCAATTTCTGCCATTGCGACATCTTGAATCTTCGCAACAGTTGCTGTGCTCGCTGTCCAGTTAATGGTCATTTCCCATAATTCTAACCAGTCGTTTGTTCCACTATCTGGCGAACCATTCGAGTGAGATTCATCATCTCTGTGGCGAATAAATAGTGGTTTCATTCCTGCTGGTGCAGCAATATCACCTTCTAAGTCAACTGGAGTAATGGATTGGAATCCAAATCCATTCAAGGAATAACCGATGGTTGTTTTAATGAAAGGAGATGTTGCACCCGTTAACATGGCGCTGATCTTCATGGCATAAATACTTGGAGGTCCACCTTCATTCGTACTAGCTAAGAACGCGTCTGATGCTGTACAAAAAGCGTATTTTGGGTAATCAGGAAAAGAAGTACACGTGAATGAATACGTATAATATGCTCCTTGGGGATTGCTCGTTTGAGAAACGTGAATCAATAATTTATTTCCTGAACTTGAAAATTCAGTCAAAAACCAACGTTTCGCTGGTTTGTAATAAAGTACAATTGGATCTCCAAGTCCTGCAACACCACCAAGCGTTTGCATGGTCAATGAACTTGCAATAGTGGCGCCAGTTGACTTATTGAAAATTCGGTAAACTGCACCACCACTTGAATTGGTAGATTCAATCACCACGTTACTATCGGCATCCAATGTTGGGTCTGGAGGTGATAAATTTGTTCCTAATCCTTGATTGGCCCACATGACCGTTGCTGAAGGTGTTTTTTCGGTCGCTTCATGTTGTTGCCAAACCCAATCTGGATTATGAGTATTACTTTGATCCACTTGAATCAATTCTTTCCCTTTAAAGTTGGGTTTAATCACTTGTTGATGTGAATTGGTCTGACTTGGAGTCGCCGGAACAAGGTTTGAAATGGTTGGAGTAAAATAGCCCATAAATTGCGATTCCTGAGCAAAAGACAAGAAACTTAATAAGCTAAAAATTCCAAATTGGAGTAATCTTTTTTGCATAGTTAATAGTTTTGAGCACTAAAAGTAAGACATTCTTTTCAATTGGCTATCTTCGCAAAACAAAAAGTATCGTTCATGAAAATCATCTTGTCACCAGCAAAGAACCTAAATGAGCAAGTGCTTGAAAATCATAGTTCTTCCTTTCCACTTTTCGAAAAAGAGGCCAATCAATTGGTTAAAGACTTGAAAAAGCTTAAAAAGGTTGGGCTACAGGAACTCATGGGGATTTCGTTGGATTTGGCAGAATTGAATGCACATCGTTTTAAAAAATGGAAAAAGGCATCCAAAAATGCTGACGGAGCGCAGTCAGCTGTTTATACCTTCGACGGGGAAGTCTATCGTGCGTTGAATGTTCACACACTGACAGAAGAGCAACAGACTACTTTAAATGATCGTGTGCGGATTTTATCTGGACTTTATGGGATGTTAAAACCATTGGATTTAATTTATCCCTATCGACTTGAAATGGGTACAAAGTTCTCTTGTAAGCCTGACCAAAAAAACTTGTATGAATTTTGGGGCGATAAAGTGACGAAGGCCTTGAAAAAAGAACTGGCAAAGGATGAAGTAGTGATCAATCTCGCTTCTTCTGAGTATGTTAAAGTCATTAAGCCTTCTCTATTAAAGAACAAAATGATCACACCTGTTTTCAAGGAATTCAAAAATGGTGCGTTTTCTGTGGTGATGATGTATGCAAAACATGCTAGAGGTGCGATGGCGCGTTACTTGGTAGAAAATGAGTTGTCCGATGTAGAGGAACTCAAATTATATCAAGTGGATGGATATCAATTTGATGAAAAGCAATCTACCGACACCGAGTGGGTGTTTATCCGTTAAATTCAACAGCTGGATTGCGATCAAGGATATCCCACGTATGATCAGCCAGTAATTTCACCGTTGCAATAAAAATTAATTCTTGTCCTGATTTCCCCCATTGATTGGGTCCGACCAACGACAGAACGTATGCCTTATTCGCTCGTTGGTACAGATGATAGGTGTGGTTAATAAACGGTTCGAATCGCATTTCTGCTTGGTAAATGAAATGGGAAATTTCTTTTCGTTCGTTTAATTTTTTCGCTTGCGATGCCAATAATTGCATTTGTTCATACAGTTGCGCCAATTGCATGTCTGTTTGATGCTCCATCGCATTTAGCGCGCGTCCCTTTATTTTTCCTTTGTCTTCGGGTTTGATCACAGCAGATCCTGCGTGATGTGCGTACTCCAGTAAATGCGGATTTTCAGCGATTTTATCTGGATCGATTGGATTCTGAAATGCTTTTTTCTCTTCTTGGTTCACAAAAATAATTTTGAAAGTTCTTTTCCAACAGATGCGCCAATGGCAACACCCATTCCTCCCATACGAACACCGAAAGCAACGTTTTTGTTCGTTTTTTGAATAATGGGCTTTTTCTCGGATCCAACGGCCATGATTCCGGACCAAGCATAATCTATTTCGAACGGAGTTCGAGGTAGAATTTGTTCTTGTAAAAGACTTAACAAACGTTGTTGTATGACCTCACTTGTTTCAAATTCTGTGGTGGTCTCTCCTTGAAAAACAAGATTTCTCCCTCCGCCTAATAAAAGTCGTTGACCAACATTTCGAAAATAGTAATAACCTGATTCTAAATGAAAGGTACCATCGATGAGTAGCGCAGGAATTGGTTTAGTAATTAATACCTGTGCTCGAGCTGGTGAAATATCTGGAAGCATGTCTTTGGCGAATGCATTGGTGCAAATCAACAAATTGACGGTATTCAAATCGCCCATATTGGTTTGTAATTGAACGGAATCGGTATGTGGCTCATATTGTTCAACGTTAATTCCAAATAACGTGTGAATGCCTTTGTTGACACAAGATTGATGGAGCTGAAGGATGAGTTTTCCGGTGTGAATGGCACCTTCCAAGCGATTGTAATAGGCTGTTTGGAATCCTTCAAATCCAGCTGCTTTCACTTTGGCTGAATCAAGTTGATACACGTTTTTTTCTCCAGTAATCGCACTTATTTTTTCATTTAAATAATCTAAAAATGAAGCTGGCAAACCCTTGTCCTTTTCTTGCACCAAATCCCAGGATCCACAAGGGTGATAATCGATCAGCTCTGCGTCCACTAAATGAAATAATTCCTGCAAGCCATTCAGTCGCATCTCGACAGTATCCCACACGGTTTTTTCGTCGATATGGGTGAGGTCGTCATAAATTTCAGTCGGACTACCAAAACACGTAAATCCAGCGTTTTTCGTACTCGCTCCTGTTGGTAGATAGCCTCTTTCAAGAAGGATTATTTTCGCAGTTGGATGCACTTTTCTCAACTGTAAAGCTGTACACATTCCAACGATTCCCGCTCCAATGATAGTGAAGTCTATTCCGTCAGTGTAAATGGAACGTTCCCAGAAACTTAACTTTGAAAAAGGAAGCATTTTTTTAGCTCGTTAATTTTTAGCAAATTTGTCTTTGAAACAAATGTAGGATTTTACGTTGATTTTATACTTTGTTTTCTAAGTTACAGCTATGAATAAACTCGTTCTATTTCTTTTGTTTTTAGGTTTTCAATCAATGGTGATTGGACAAACGCCCGTACTCGTTTCTATCGAAGGGACGGTTCAGGATTTTGTAACTGGTCAGAAATTGTTCGGTGCAACGGTGAATGTCATTCAAAATGGTGTGTCTGTTTCTCGTGTCGTTTCAGATAATAAAGGTGCTTATTTCGTTTCGGCGCGCGTAAATCCATCGCAAATTATGGCCGTTGTCGTGGCGAATCCGGGATATATGACGAAGAAATTATCTTTCGATTTGAAGACAATTGTTCCGAAAGCGAATGCTTCCAATGGTGTTAAATTGTTAGATCAACTTCCCTTGCAACTTTATGTGATTCGTCCAAATGTTGATTTGAATTTTACGAAAGATTCTTACGCGGAAAAATTCGTTTGGGACCAACAAGTGTACAAAGCTATTCCGGACGCTCAGTTGAAAGCTGACATGGACAAAAAAGTAAAAGAGCTGTATCAAGTTGCAAGAAATAAAGAAAAAACAACGGCTTATATTGGCTCAGCAGACTATGCAGTGAGTCATAAGGAATTTGAAAAAGCCGTATTGTACTATGATTCTGCATTGGTAACTGCTCCGGATGATGCTGGAATTATTCAGAAGAAAAAATCGGTACAAACCATCATTGAGATCAATGAGAACGAAGCGAAACGTAAAAAGGAATTTGATCGATTGAAACTAGAGGGCGACGCGGCATTTACAGCGAGTAATTGGACTTTAGCGGAGCAAAAATACAAGTTGGCGGACCAACAAATCCCGAAAGATCCGTACATCACAGCGCGTCTTGCAAAGATCACTGAAAATGTTGCAACCGAAGCCAAAAATGCGGCGAACAAGGTGCAATATGATAAAACCATGCAAAGTGCCACGACCTTGTTCAATGCGAAAAAGTACGACGAGGCATTGGTGAAGTACAATGAAGCCCTGAAACTTCAACCGAATCAAAAGGAAAAAGTGGAAGCTGAAATCGCTAAAATCAATGACCTGAAAGCGGATGCAACAACGGAAGCGGAAGTGAAAAAGCAATTGAAATCTGCTGGTGATTTATATACACAGAAAAAATACGACCAAGCCATTGATATGTACAAAAAGGCGGATGCGAATATTGCGAAATTTAAAAAACAAAGCTTGATTGACCAATATTCCAAGGAACTCCAAAACGGCATGAAAAAAGTGACGGATTGGAAAAATTCGCAAGATCAGATTTACAAAGATCAATTGGCAAAAGCGAATGAGAATTTCATGAAAGGACCTCAATTTTATACGGTTGCTAAGAATATTTTGAACTCTGATCCGATGAAAAGTCGTCAAAATGAACCTTCGGTCATCGAGTTAAAAGACAAAATCGCGAAAATGGAAGCGTATTATGCGCAACGTAAATCGGCTTATGTGACGGTGAAAGCGAAAAACAATGTCCAGGCATTAAAAGAGTTGAAGGCCGTTCAAGTGGTTGCAGTAGCAAATACAAAATCGTTACCGGCAACTGAATTAACTCAACTGCAAAAAAGCATCGATTCATTAACTTCTTTGACTACACCTGCCGTTGTGAAAACAGCTCCTTCCGTCAAAGAAGATGTGGTTGTTGGAACGCAATTAAAAGCACCAGGAGAGCGTGTAATGGGAACTTCTGAACAAGCATTTAATGACTTGAATAAAACGTCTCAGCAAAAAGCGGAACGTCCGCAAGAGCAAATTCAGGAAATTAAAAATGTGTTTGATTATCAAAATCATTTCAATCAAACGATGAGCGATGTGCAACAAGAATCTACCGACAAAAACATGGAAGCGTTTAAGTCCGAACAGACGATGATTGACCGTAAAAATCAGGTTGCATCCGAACAACGACAAGCGGATATGCAACAAGAACTTCAAAAAAATGAAGTAGCGGTAACGAATCGCAATCAGACGCAAATAAACAAGCAAAACGACAACGCTGAAAACATTTCTCAATGGAAGGATTCAAAAGATGTCGCCAAAGCAAATGAGCAAAAAGCAGCAGATCAATTGCAAGAGTCTGGACAGGAGCGTTCGAATCGCATTTCGAATGAAGCAACGATCAAGTCAGAAAAGTTAAAGAATCAAGAGGAAAAAGACTTGAAAACGCAAGAGAAAATGAATGCGAATTACGAAGTTTCTGTTGCGAAAAGAATCAATGACAATGCGGAGAATCAAGATCAACAATACCAGCAAATTGAGAAATTAGCCGGATCTAAATTGGAATTGACGAATGCACCGAACAATTTGAAAGACGAGGATGGTGTTTTATTCCCTAAAAATGCCATGACTGAAAGAACGTACACCATTAAAAATGGACAAGGGTATGTAACTACGGTGATCGTTCGTCGAGTTGTGGTGGATAAAAACGGTTACGGAGTGGTGTTTGAACAAACAACCAATGAAGACGGAATCAATACGTTTACGCGCAATGGACAAGTCATCACCGATTACATTTGGTTCAATGAATCAACAGGTGCAAATGTCATTGAGAAGTAAATTCATATTCAATTGTCAGTAACTATTCTATCGTAAGAATTATCTAGACTTTCTTTCTCGTATTTTCGTTAAAATTCAAGTAATGAGGGTACATTTTATTGCCATTGGTGGTAGCGCCATGCATAATTTAGCGATTGCGTTAAATCGAAAAGGAATTCAAGTAACAGGATCTGATGATGAAATTTTTGAACCGTCGAGAACTCGATTGGAGAAAGAAGGTATTTTACCGGCAAAAATTGGTTGGGACCCTGAACTGATTCATTCAGCGTTAGATGCAGTGATTCTTGGGATGCATGCGCGTGAAGATAATCCAGAGTTGTTGAAAGCAAAGGAACTTCAAATCCCCATTTTTTCCTATCCTGAATATTTATACGAACAAAGCAAAGATAAAATCCGAATTGTTATCGGTGGTAGCCATGGGAAAACAACGATTACTTCCATGCTTTTGCATGCGATCAATAAATTGGGATTAAATGTTGATTACATGGTTGGCGCTCAATTGGAAGGATATGATTGCATGGTAAAGCTTTCAACTGATGCCAAACACATGATTTTAGAAGGTGATGAATATTTAAGTTCACCGATTGATCGTCGTCCAAAGTTTCATTTATATCGTCCCGATGTGGCAATTATCAGTGGCATTGCATGGGATCACATCAATGTCTTTCCGACCTTCGATAATTATGTGGAGCAATTTGAGAAATTCTGCGATTTGATCGAACCAAATGGAACCTTTATTTATAATTTGGAGGACCCGGAAGTGCGTAAACTTGGTGAAATGAATCGATCATCCATCACGAATATTCCTTATCAAACGCCAAATTTTGAACCAACTGAAACGGGGACCTTATTGCATTTCGAAGGACATTCTTTTCCCTTATTGATTTTTGGTCCACACAACCTACAGAATTTAATGGGGGCGATGAACCTCGCGAAGTCAATGGGTATTGCGCCAACTGATTTCTTTAACGCGATGTCAGACTTCACAGGTGCTGGAAAACGACTTCAAAAGGTCATTGAGCGTCCAAATTTTGTGATGTTCAAGGATTTTGCCCATTCACCTTCCAAGTTAAAAGCAACGACTGCGGCAGTGAAACACCAATATCCGAATAGGAAAGTAGTGGCTTGTATGGAATTACATACGTTTTCCTCGCTGAAAAAAGAATTTTTGCCCCATTACAATGGTGCAATGATTGCAGCCGATGCTGCCTTAGTATATTTCAATCCAGAAGTAGTTCAGCATAAAAAACTAGAACCCATTTCGATTGAACAAGTGTCTGAAGGATTTGGAGGATCTGTTCATGTGAAGAATAATACGGAAGATGTTTTGTCCTTCATACGATCGCAACAATGGGATAATTCAGTGCTTTTAATGATGTCCTCTGGGAATTTTGATGGCATCGATTATGATCAACTTGGAGAAGAATTATGTGGAAGATTATAAGTCTATTTGCATGGGTGTTTTTTGTGACGAGCTGTGGCATTTCGAAGTTTGAGGTAGCACATTCGAATTCCTTAGATTTAAATGGGGAAGAAAGTCCCATGTATGATTTTGCAGTCGTTATTTATGATTTAAAAACGAAACAATATTTCTCCTATAATGATTCCCTGTTGCAGGTGCCTTTTACGCCAGCTTCGACGTTTAAAATTCCGAATACACTCATCGGTCTTGAAACCAAGGTGTTGACAGATTCATCGACAAAGCTGGATTTAATCCAAATCGAAAATCCGAGTTTATCACAAGCTTTTCAGCGGTCAATTGTAGTGTATTACCAGGAAGTAGCTAAAAGAATAGGGGAGGAGAACATGCAAGCTTATTTGCATCGCTTTCACTATGGAAATGAAAAGATAAGTCCTGAGCTCACATCCTTTTGGTTGAAAGGAGATCTGCGTTTATCAGCATTAGATCAAATCGATTTTCTATACAAGATTGAAAAGCAGCACTTGGGATTGCGTTCAAGTACCTATCAAACGCTGATGGAAATTTTTGAACTTCGACCAAGTGATCCATTTAATTTATATGGTAAGACTGGCTGGGGAATGCAAGATGGAAAGGATATCGGATGGTTCGTTGGATTTGCACAATGGGGCAACAGCCGTTATTTGTTTGCAACGGTCATGACATCCCCGGAGGAATTGTACGGTAAATTTGATTTTGGAAATAAGCGCATCGATTTAACGAAAAAAGCATTTAAACGCTTTTTCGAATCGGCTAATTTCGGAAAATAATCCGTCTGAAAACCAGTGAAATTAACAAGGAATTCATTGTCGTGTAGAACAATAATGCCAACAAAGAAATCATCATGGTGAATTGAGGATCTAACTTATTCTTCCAGTCTTTTATCGCCAATTGTTTGATTTCAAGATCGCTTTTATTTTCCAACTCAGGTTGATTTTTACGAATGGCATCCAATTCTTTTGCCGTATCGATACGCACATAGACTTCATTCATTTTTTTCTCGCGAAATTCCGGGAAAATTTGACCATAATAGAAAAATAAGAAAACGCTGACCACAACCGTATAAGGAACACCAGCTAACATGCCATTTTTGATGTCCACCAATAAGTTACTTTCCGTTTGAACTTGTTTCTGCTTGTAAATGCTCCAAGTAATGACGAAAGTCAATAGGAACATATTCAACAATCCAAAATATTTAATATCGTACAAGGAAATCCCCAAGGCAAGAGCACTCATTTTTACAGTAATCCAAACAGCGCTGGCAATGAGTCCGTATTTAACTGCTTTATTCATTAGTTATTCATTGAAATCAAAAATTCCTCATTCGACATGGTGTTTTCCATGTGCGATTTTAGGAATTCCATGGCTTCTACCGGATTCATATCGGCGATAAATTTACGGATCAACCAAACACGTTGTAAGACGTCTTTTTTAACCAATAAATCTTCACGACGCGTTCCTGAAGCGGTAATATCAATTGCTGGGTAAATACGTCGATTCGAGATTTTACGATCCAATTGCAATTCCATGTTTCCTGTTCCTTTAAACTCTTCGAAGATCACTTCGTCCATTTTAGATCCGGTCTCAGTTAATGCCGTTGCCAGAATCGACAATGATCCGCCATTTTCAATTTTTCGAGCAGATCCAAAGAATCGTTTTGGTTTGTGTAGTGCGTTTGCATCCACACCTCCAGAAAGCACTTTTCCAGAAGCTGGAGAAACGGTATTGTACGCTCTTGCCAAACGCGTAATTGAATCGAGTAAGATACAAACATCATGACCACATTCAACCAAACGTTTTGCTTTTTCCAAGACCATATTTGCCACTTTTACGTGTCGTTCTGCTGGTTCATCAAACGTTGAGGCAATCACTTCTGCTTTCACGCTTCTAGCCATGTCTGTCACCTCTTCCGGACGCTCATCAATTAATAAAACGATGAGGTAAGTTTCGGGGTGATTTGCAGCAATGGCATTCGCAACATCCTTCAACAACATGGTTTTACCCGTTTTCGGTTGAGCGACAATCATACCGCGTTGACCTTTACCAATCGGAGCAAAAAGATCCATCACTCGAGTCGATAAGGTTTCTTGCGCGTGTCCAGTTAATTTAAATTTCTCAGATGGAAATAACGGCGTTAAATATTGAAAAGGTACTCGGTCACGAATGTATGATGGGTGTCTTCCGTTGATGGATTCCACTTTCACAAGCGGGAAGAATTTTTCACCTTCTTTTGGTGGACGAATGCTTCCTTTTACCGTATCTCCTGTTTTTAAACCAAACAATTTAATTTGATTTTGTGAAACGTAAATATCATCTGGAGAAGGCAAATAATTGTAATCTGAAGAACGTAAGAATCCAAATCCTTCTTGAATGACTTCTAAAACACCCTCCGCTGAAACGATTCCAACTAAGTCGTAGTTTTCCTCTTGTTTCTCTACAGCTTCAGTGTTTTGTTGACGTTGTTGCTGTTGACGTTGTGGATGTTGATTGGGATTTGCTTGACGGTTATTTTCTCTTCGGTTATTTGGATGAACTTGATTCGGAGTTTCTCCATTTTGCTGACGATCTCCACGTTCGTGTTTATGAACTGGTTTTCTGGCTTCTTTTGGAGCAGCTACAGTTGAACTTTCTTCTGATTTAGTTTCTGTGCTTGTTTCTGGTTCTGCAGTGACTTCTTCTACTACTGCAGTTGCTGCTTGACGAATTCTCGGTTTGCGTTCTGCTTTGACAGGTGCAGATTCTTTCGCTTCTTTCACCGGTTTTACTTTCGCTTCTGAAGTCGTTACTTCTGGCGTATTCGTTGATTCACCCCCCATGATTAGGTTGATGATTTCAGGTTTTTTTAACGATTCAACGTTTGCTAATCCAAGTGTTTGTGCAATAGCACGAAGGTCTGAGATTTTTTTACTCTCTAATGTTTTACGATCCATTAATGATAGTCTGTTAAATAACTGGTGATTTTTGTAAGCTAGAACCGATGGTTCCGAAGAATTCTCCGCAAGTTTACTAAAAATAGTTTAGTCTAACACCATTTCCAGAAAAAACTATGTTTTTCTTTTCTTCTTTTTTGCTGCAGGAAAGAGAATATTGTTTAAAATCAAACGATATCCCGGTGAATTTGGATGTAAACTTAAATCAGTATAGGGGTCACCTACATAATGTTGGTAATCCTCAGGATCATGTCCGCCGTAGAATGTCCACGTTCCTTGACCCATTTCTCCGTGAATATAACGAGCAGTGTTTGCAGCTTTGTTTTCCCCTAAAATAAGGACATTCGGTTTAATAAGTTCTTTTCTGAAATCACTGGTTTGACCCATGAATCCATTCACAACATCGACATGGCATTGTGTTAACATTGTTGGAACAACATCCCATTTTGCAGAGAAATCAAATAATGTAAATTGATCTGTTTTTTGGGAAATTTGACCTTTGATGCGTAAATCACTGGCATCGATATCACTATATTCATACACCATCGGATCTTGAATCAGATGAAAATCCTGAAAGGCGAAAGTTTGATTAAAATTTAATTTTTCTTGGGCTCGTGGATCTGCAGCATCGCCATCAAACATAGCGGCGCAAATATCAACTCCTTGAGCAGCCAAAGCGATGTCAAAACTATCTGTCCCACTACACATCGTGAACAAAAATCCACCACCGATGACAAAGTTTTTCAAGTTTTGTGCAACGGCTAATTTTAATTCAGATACTTTATTAAATCCAAGCATCTTAGCATTCTTTTCCGCGACAACAATTTGTTCTTGATACCAAGCTTGGTGACGTGCGTTGGCATAAAATTTCCCATATTGACCCGTGAAATCTTCGTGGTGCAAATGAAGCCAATCGTATTTTGGTAAAAGTCCAACTACGATGGCGGAGTCGTAAATTTTATCGTAAGGAATCTCAGCATATTCTAGAACCAATGTAACTGCATCATCCCATGGTTGCTTGTTTGGAGGTGTGTAAACCGCGATTTTAGGCGCTTTTTCCAATTGAACAATTTCCATATTAACTTCTGGATTCGCAATCTCATTTCGAATTTGATTGACTTGTCCTTCCGCTAACACTTCATAGCGAACATTTCGAATAATCAATTCCTCTTCCAGCGATTTTAGATGTGGTACAAGAAAGGAGCCTCCTCGGTAATTCAACAGCCATTCAACGGTAACATTGTGCTCCAAAGTCCAGAATGCAATTCCGTATGCCTTTAAGTGATCGGTTTGTGACTCATCCATTGGAATGAGCAATTGCGTACTGCGTCCAGCAAATGAAAAAAGTAAACAAAGAGAAAGGAAAAATAAACGCATAGTTTAAAAAGGATTATCGTCGTTTCCGCTATTATCAAAAATATCAGATTCATCACCCTCATCCATCTTACTTTTGATGGTGTATGTATTAAAATCTTGATTGAATGAATTTAGTCCTGCGCTATTGTTTGTTCCTGGAATGTCCAGTTCTGGAACTTCGTGTAAATTTTCAAAACGGGCATATTCAGGTACGAAGCGCAATTGAACCGTGTCGAGTCCACCATTACGGTGTTTTGCAATGATGATTTCTCCGATTCCATGAAGGGAGTTTCCTTCACTATCTTGGGTAATGTTATAGTATTCAGGTCTATAAATAAACGATACAATATCCGCATCTTGTTCAATCGCTCCGGACTCACGTAAGTCGGAAAGCATCGGTTTTTTATCACCACCTCTCGTTTCAACGGAACGACTCAACTGAGACAAAGCAATGATCGGCACATTCAATTCTTTCGCAATTTCCTTGATTGATCTTGAAATCGTTGAAATCTCTTGCTCTCGGTTTCCTCCACCTTTTCCATCCTTGGCGGACATTAATTGCAAGTAATCGATGATGATGATATCAATGTTATGTTGTGCTTTTAAACGGCGACATTTCGCACGGAAGTCGAAAATACTGATTCCTGGTGTGTCGTCGATGAAAATAGGTGCGGTCGCTAATTTTGTAATGCGTGAGTGCAATTGTTGGAATTCGTGCTCTTTTAAATCACCTTTTCTTAGCTTCTCGGCGCTTAATCGCGACTCACTCGCAATCAGACGTTTCACTAATTGAACAGAGGACATCTCCAATGAAAAAACAGCAACCCCCATATTGTATTCCACCGCAGAATTTCGCGCCATGGAAAGAACGAAGGCTGTTTTACCCATACCCGGACGCGCTGCCAGTACAATCATATCTGAACGCTGCCATCCTGAGGTGATTTTATCTAAAGCATGGAATCCAGTTGGAATTCCAGAAACACCATCCGTGTTTTGAGCCGCTTTTTCAATTTCTTGAATGGCTTCCCGCACAACAGACTGCATCGAACTCACTTGCTTACTCATGTTGTTTTCAGCAATTTGGAACAAATCAGTTTCGGCGGCATTTAATAAATCGAATACGTCACGCGTATCGTCGTACGCATCACGAATGATCTCACTGCTCACACGAATCAATTCTCGTTTGATGTATTTTTCTGAAATAATTCGCGCATGGTGTTGAATGTGTGCAGATGATGCCACACGATTGGTTAGTCCAGCTACATACGCTGCGCCACCAGCCGCTTCCAACTCGCCATTTTTTTGAAGTCGAGCCGTGACGGTAACCAAATCTACTGGATTGGTGGAAGCGAATAATTCATGTATCGCTTTGTAAATAAATTGATGTTTTGGATCATAAAAACTATTTTGATTCAAGATATCAATTGTGTCGTTGACCGCATTTTTTTCCAACATCATAGCACCAAGAACAACTTGTTCAATATCAACTGCTTGAGGTGGGATTTTTCCCAATTCGTTTGCGAATTGTACTTGGGTTTTTAAGCGTGTAATAGGTTTTCTATTGTTGTCCGGACTATCCATAAAACAAATATACGGAATCGAAAATCATCCGTCGATCGTCTGATTCAATTTCTTTTGAAAAAGATGTGAAGGTTACTTATGAACAATTGTTCATATCATTTCAATTCCAACTTGGCCTGCTTTGTTCCAATGTTTGCAGTAATGTAATCGATTTCCTTTTTTGGACTTCTTGCCGGGGAATGAGAACGACCGTAGAAGATGATTTGCAGGTGCAATTTATTCCATGTTGATTTTGGAAAAAGGGATTTGGCATCTTTCTCCGTTTGTTCTACATTTTTACCGGATGTTAATCCCCATCGTGTCATTAAACGATGTATATGTGTATCCACCGGAAAGGCTGGATGACCAAAGGCTTGTGACATCACCACAGATGCTGTTTTGTGCCCCACACCGGGTAGTTCCTCCAATGCTTCAAATGATTCAGGAACCTCACCGTTGTATTTTTCCAGTAGGATCTGAGATAATGTCCAAATGGCATACGCTTTTTTTGGTGAGAGTCCACAAGGACGGATAATCGCTTGAATTTCCTCGATGCTGAGTAAAATCATTTCTGTTGGATTGGACGCTTTCGCAAACAAAAGAGGGGTGATTTTATTCACACGCTCATCTGTACACTGTGCCGACAGTAGGACAGCAATTAAAAGTGTATAGGCATCTGAATGGTCGAGTGGGATAGGAGTTTCTGGATACAATCGATCCAATTCTTCCCTCACGTAGTTGGCTTTTTCTTTTTTGGTCATATCAATAAAATCCGAGGGTTAGTAAGTGCATCCATCGATCCGAACTCATGAGGAAATACAGCATCAACAAGCCGCATCCAATGCGTGAAAAATAAGAACCCATGATGAAAAAGGCATCTTTTTTTCGGTATCGGAGGAAAATGAATGGTAGAAGGAAAAATGGATACAAAACCGCTTGAGCCCAATAAAAAGTGAAGTGTATAGGTATTTTTTGAAGGTATCCCATGCAAAACGATTGGACTTCAATGGGTTGATGGAAAATAGCTGTTTTTTCTACTTGAATAAAGGGATTGGTGTCGAAATAGTTGTTTGAAAATGAATTCAAAAAGAATCGTTCCCCCGTATTTGTACACGCTAAGCTTACAAAGTTTCCATTCATACTTTGATACACATCGGTGGAATAGGAACCTACGACTTGATTTTCGAGTCGCGTTGGAAGAAAATTGTCGATGAAAAGTAGCAAACTCAATACCAATCCAACATAAGCTATGATCCGATGCAATAAGTAAATGTGTCCACTTTGCAATTTTTCATACAAAGCATTCATTTCTGTTTCTTCTCGCTTTTTTCTTTCCTCAAACTTGGCTTGAGCATGTGAGCGGTAAGCACGATAGTGTGTTTCAAAATCTTCCTCTACGACCTGTTCCGGTTCCTTTTCGGGACCTTTTAATAATTCCTCGTACGCATCTTGAATGGACAAAAAAGTTTGTTGCGCATTCGGTTCTTTGTTGACGTCTGGATGGTATTTTTTCACCAAACTACGGTAGCGCTTGCGAATTTCTTCTTCACTCGCACCTGGATTCAGTCCAAATATTTTATAAGCTGATCCACGCATGCGCCTTGGTTTGAGCAAAGGTTTGTTGTCGTTGAATCTTCCCGTTTTTTGTATGAATCAAGGTCGATTGTTGCCAAAATTTTGGAATTTCAAATCCCTCTAGGTGTTGTTGGAAATCAGCTTTTGACAAGGTTAACGGATGTGCTGTAATCATGACCAATGCCTCCCCCCAAGTTGGGTCTGGAATCGAGCTCAGAATAAACGATTCTGAGTAAAAGGAGGAAATGCGCTGTTCTAATGCCTCGACATGGATTTTCTTTCCTCCGCTGTTGACCACAAAATCAGCACGACCCAACCAAATAAAGGAATTTTTATCGATGAGTTCAACACAATCATTGGTGATGATTGCTTCCTTTTGAAGTGCGGGATAGTGAATAATTAAACGTTCATTGTCTGTTGAGAATTCAATTCCTTCTAAGGCTGTATAGGACTTTTCTTTTCCAATTTCTCGGAGTGCAACATGGGAAATCGTTTCGGTCATCCCGTAACTTTGAAAAGCACGAATTTGTTCCTTCTGCAAGAAGCCCTCTAATTCAGGTGAAATCGCTGCTCCACCAATCAGCACATGTCGAATCTTTTTCAATTTTTGGAGTGATGATGGAATTTTGACGATACTTGCTAACTGCGCAGGTACTAAAGCGATAAAATCAATGGACTCCTCGATGTGCTCTAGTGGATCCATACGAGCATCAGTAACGGTTAATTGATATCCTCCAACTAGTGCACGAATGAGCATCATTTTTCCACCAATGGTTTCAGGGGATAGGCATAAAAGAGCTTTGCTCGATGAAGTTAATTGAAAGAAATCGATTGTTTTTTTTGCCGAAACAATGAACTGATTTTTCGTGAAACAAATTTCCTTCGGAGCACCGGTCGAGCCGGATGTTTGAATACAGATGACTTGTTCTTCCTCCCAAAGTTTCAAGAAATGAGCGAGATGGCGCTGTGTTTCTTCCTTGACGTCAATCAGGTGAAATAATGGGTGCATGTTAATATTCAATGTCTAGATTGAACAAATTTTTCAAGGTGTGCAAATTGGGATTCTTACGCGCCAAGGCATTGAATTTATCCTTGCCTGTTAAGAATTTGGTCTCTTTTTCTGGTTCATTTGTCATGGATATTTGAATATCGACATGATAATTTTGAAGTTGCTTACGCATGAATTCGATAAAACCAATTAACTCCGCTTTGATGTAATCCATTTGAACTTGATTGTCCACGACGATTCCAAGTACTTCGTCGCTAATCAGTACAGGATCCCGTTTGATCAGTGCATTATAGAAGGTTTCTAGCCCATTTTCTTTCACCACATAAGCGTATTGTTTCCAATACATTTTCACATTTTCTAAACTAAATCCTTCTCTTGGTAAATCTTCAATATTTCCTTGTTGTTGAGATTCTTTGATCCGTTCCAAGGATTCTTTGATGGAAATATGTTTCGTTTGAACAGGGCCAGTTGGACTTGTTAGAATTTTCGTCTCAACTACTTCAACTGCCGGAATAGGCGCTGCACTTGCAGGTTTTGGTTTTGCCTCGCTTGACTTATTTTTTCGTAAACTTTGATTTGGGAATGGAAGGATATCAATCCGCTCCGTTAGTCCTTTTTTTTTTCAGACTCTTGCTTTAGAGAACAAAGTTGCATTAAAGCGACTTCAATCAGCAATCGTTGATTTTTCGAGGATTTATAATCCACATCTGTTTTACTCAATATGCTGAGTGCACGCATGATACGCTGTGAATCAATAACTTTCGCTTGTTCTGTGAATCTCAAACGCACGGTATCAGGAACTTCCAGTAAATTCGATGTTCTTGGATCCTTACAGACCAATAAATTTCTCAAATGTTCGGCTAAACCAATCACAAAATGATGACCGTCAAATCCTTTTTCGAAAATATCATTCAAAATCAATAAAGAACTGGAGATGTCCTCATTCTCTGCGGCGTCCATGACCTTGAAGTAATATTCGTAGTCGAGAATATTAAGGTTTTCTAATACGTCTTTATAGGTCAGTGTATTCCCTGCAAACGTTACGATTTGATCGAAAATGGATAAGGCATCTCGCAAGGCTCCATCTGCTTTCATCGCAATTTGATGTAAGGCTTCTGGATCTGCGGAAACGCCTTCTTTGGTAGCGATTTGCCCCAAATGATCTGCAATGTCTTTTACACGAATGCGGTTAAAGTCAAAAATCTGGCAACGGGATAAAATCGTCGGAATGATTTTGTGTTTTTCCGTTGTTGCAAGAATGAAGATCGCATGTTTCGGTGGTTCCTCCAATGTTTTCAAAAAAGCGTTAAATGCGCTCGTTGATAACATGTGGACCTCATCGATGATATATACTTTGTGTGTTCCAAGCTGCGGAGCAATTCGAACTTGATCAATCAAATTTCGAATGTCATCGACTGAGTTATTGGACGCTGCATCTAGTTCATAGATGTTCAATGAATTTCCAGTGTGAAAAGATAAACATGAATCACATTGATCACATGCTTCTATCTGTTCAGTACGGTTAAAACAATTGATGGTCTTCGCTAAGATACGCGCCGTAGTTGTTTTACCAACTCCTCTCGAACCACAAAACAAAAATGCTTGTGCTAAATGTTCGTTTTTAATCGCGTTTTTGAGTGTATTCGTAATCGAATGCTGTCCGACAACCGTATCAAAGGTTTGCGGACGATATTTGCGGGCGGAAACGACAAAATCACTCATAGGAACAAATATACCGCTAAAATTCTAAATGTCAATGTTTGATCAAGGGATATTGAAATCGTTTTGTCGGTGAAACAATTAAAATGTGATATGTCCCTGGTTTTAATGCCTCAAAAGTGAGTTGATTTGATTCAATTTCACCTTGCAAAATCGATTTGCCATCTGTTCCGAACAGGTAATAGTCTAGACCAATAAATGCAGTTGGTACATGTAATTCATTTTCGGTTGGATTGGGGAAAATACTTAATTCTGTACTTGGTAGTTCTGTTATTCGATTGGTAGAATCGTGAATGCCTCTCTTCGTGAAATAAATTTTCAAACTACCGGAGCGTACATCTCCCCAAATGACGTTCAAGCTGTCATTCTCTAGAATCACATTCATAAAATCATTGCCTGCATCTTCCAAAATTGCTTGGTGATTGGCCATTTGATCACTTACCGAGAAATCGGGCAACCAACTATTCGTCGTGTGATCTTTAACGGTACAATAAATTTCACTTGCGACGGCATATCCATTTCCACTGGCATTTCTACGGTCTCGCCAACATACGGCTAGATCTCCGTTTGACGCATAGTCAGCCCAAACCAAATCCTGAATCTTTCCATTTCCAATCGGATCTTGATTGATGCGTGTTGGTGCACTCCAAGATTGACCATTATTGTTCGTTTCAATCATCGCAATATCCGTTTCACCGAAGGTATCTGTTAAGAAAAAATAAGCAAGTTCACTGGCGTTGCTGGGATTCGATTTTAGCAAAGGGCCAGCTTTGACCAAGGTATTTGTTGTTCCGAATCCTTGTCCTTGATAGGCAACATTGAAGCTAAAAGATTGTCCTTGGTTGGAAGATTGTACGCGAATTAACCGAGGGAATAAACTTTGACTTGGAAGATAACTGGGATATAGTGCGGTAAATCGTCCGTCCGCTAACACTTCTGGTGACGCCATGGGTTGCGGAATACTGGATCCTGCCAAAAATCCAGTTGCATCGAGCAATCCTGATTGAAAGGTGAGTCCACCATCGGTACTAATGGAAAGATACGGATGATAAGGTGGTGTAATTAGACTAGGTTGATCTGCGTTCATATTCGTCACATAAATGCTTCCAGCTGAAGCAGTAGAACTGCGGTCAATCACCATCCATGGACGATCAATACACACTTGATTTGGACAAGAACTGACGTCTAAAACAAGGTTCGGATTTCCCCAAGAAAGTCCACCGTCAGTTGATTTTCGAATGAGGACCTTGCCTGCGGTAAAATTCACGTTATCGAAATCAATGTAACACATGAACAGATTTCCAGAAGGATCAAAAGCGAGAGAAACATCCGCACTCGAAAAAGTTGGAACGATGTGCGTTTGCCAAATAGGTGTTGTCCATGTTTGACCACCATTCGTTGAAACGGAACTTTTTATAACGACTTTATTATTGAATTGGATGCCCATCCACGCAGCCACCAGATGTTGCGTATTTGCTGGATTCATGACCAAATAGGGTTCGCCTTCAAAATAGCTTCCTTCTGATACCAACACATTCTGTGCAACGGAGGTAAATCCAATCAGTAGGAAAAGTAAAGAGTAGAGTAGTTTCATGAGAATAAAGGTAAAAAAGAAACGCCACCCAAACATGGATGGCGTTTCAAATAAATGAATTCAATCAGTGAATTATTCAAATATTTTCAAATCAACTTTTCCATTCACAGTGAATGAAGTAACAGATCCAGTTAATACCATAGGTCCAACTGCTTGCATAATGGTATGTGCGAATTTCATTCCATTCACATCTTTAAAATCACCGTAAGTCACAGTCGATTCCATTGTTTCACCATCACGTGTCATCACGTTGATTGTTTTTTCTTTCATGAAAGTGGTTTTGTTGAAATAATCGTATGATTCATTTTTTCCATCAACCGTTTTTAATACGTAATAATCAACACCGTTTTGATTTTCAATTCCAACCAATTCATAGTTGATTCCTTTCGCAGCAAAATTAATTTCTGGAACAAGTCCGGACGATTTTGCTTTGTTTGTCAACTCTTCCGCTGTTAAGTCCGTTTTTCCAGTTTGCATATTAAAGGTAAATCCAGTTTTACCATCGTAGAAAGATTTTTGGAAAACCATTCCTTGACCTTCTAATTTTTGTCCTTCCGTTACTGGAGCTACGAAAATCTCAGTCGATTTCAATGCAAACGGAATTTGATCACCTTTCAGTTCGAAAACACGCTCATAGCTTTTAATTGATTTCAACTTTTTCAAGGCAGCTTTTTTATTCGCTGTACTTGTCAAGGCCATCACGTATTGATCGATCAATTGGTCTGCAGTAATATCCGCTTTTTTGGTGTCCTTCATGACATTTCCAAATGGATCGAGTACTTCAATTTTACCATCTGCATCGAAGCGTTTTAATTTTTCAAAGACCTCTTCGTTACCAACAACAATAATGTTGCAATTTTTCGACGTGAAATATTGTTGAGCCATTTGTAAAACATCTTCTTTCGAAACGCTTTCCAAACGTTGTAAATAAGTTTGATAATAATCTTTCGGCAAATTGTTTTTGATGATGTTTAGGGCAAAACGAGCGATGGTTTGTGGTCTTTCTAAAGAGCGTGCAAATCCACCCGCCATATTGGTTTTTGTTAGGTTTAATTCCTCGTCTTTCACGTATTCATTCGTGATTTTTTGGAATTCCAATAAGATTTGTTCGATCGCTGAATCCGTTACGGCATTTTGGAAATTCCCACCTGCCGACATCCATGAACCATCTTCAGTAATGTTCAAACTAGAATAACAACCATAAGTGTAGGCTTTGTCTTCTCGTAAATTCTGCATCAAACGAGTACCAAATCCACCGCCACCTAAAATACCGTTTAACACGGTTAATGGTAATTGATTTTTGTCTCCCGTTTTCATATCGATAGGGAAAGTAACATAAACGACTGATTGAACAGCTCCTGGTTTTTTTACAAATACCACACGGTTTCCTTTCGTGAAACTTCCTGCATTTGGTTGCTCTTTGAATACAGGTCCACCTGTCCAAGAAGCAAAATATTTATTGACCATTGCTTCTGTTTGTTGACGTGTAATGTCACCCACCACAACCAAATAACTACCATTTGGAGTGAAGTTTGCTTGGTAATAAGAAACGATGTCCTCACGCGAAATGTTATTCAAGGTTTCTTCGGTCATCACATCGCTAAATGGATGATTTGGAAAGTTGATTTTAACTGTCGCATTTTGTGCCATGGATCCGGCATCTGATTTCGTTGAAATTAAACCAGAAATATTTTGTTTTTTGATGCGATCAAATTCTGTTTGCGGGAAATTGGCATTTAACAATACATCTGACATTAATGTCAAGCCTTTGTCCATGTGTTTGGTTAAACATGACATCGAAATAGACGATTTATCAGCTCCCATGGAAGCTCCGATAAAGTCAATTTCTTGGTCTAATTGATCTTTCGTTCGATTTTTTGTTCCAGACATGATCATGGATCCTGCCATATCTGAAAGTCCAGCTTTCGATCCTTCTAAGCGTGGATCAGAACCCATACTTAGGTCGAAAGAAACACGTGGTAATTTATGGTTTTCGGATAAAATAACGGTGATGCCATTAGCCGTTTTAAAAACTTCCGAATCGTTAATATTGATTTTTTTAGCTTGCGTAGGAGCAGGCATAATCGAGCGATCTACCTGAGCCATCGTCCAAGTACTTAACGCTAGAAAGCAAAGTGTGAATATCTTTTTCATGTTTCAGTCGATTATTTTTCTTTTGGTAAATAGTGTAAGATGACACGTGCATCTTGCGTTAAGTATTTCAATGCCACACGTTGAATATCTTCACGTGTTACTTTCATGTAGTTTTCCAATTGTGTGTTGACACGGTTCGCATCTCCGTAATACACATAGTTGTCAGCCAAATTCTCAGCGATTCCGGCGATTGATGCATTTCCTGAAACTAAATCGTTTTCGAATTTATTGCGAACTTTTTGGAATTCTTCCTCTGAAATCAATTCTGTTTGAATCAAACGAATTTGCTCATCGAACTCTTTTTGAATGTCATCTAAATTGACATCTTTCGCAGCGATAGCGGCAAAAATCCCAATACCTGCATCTTCCAATCCATAGTAGAAGGAAAAAGCATATTGTGCCATTTCTTTTTTCTCAACGATTACTTTATTGATGCGAGAAGAGCTTCCACCAGAAAGTACTTCATTTAACATTTCTAATGCATAAGAATCCGGACTTGTTTGTTCTGGGAATTTATACCCCATGAAGATGGCTGGAAGTTGAATGTTGTCATAGATTACATCTTTCGTTACACCGTTCAATGCTGTTTTGTCTTTCGTTGTTCGATTGATGACAATTGGTTTGGCAAGGTATGAAGCAATCATTTTTTTCGCCTCTGGACTCGTCGAAGCGATAAAGTTTTTACTGTCAAATTTCGTTTTAGAAATGCCATATCTTTTTTCGAAATCAGCATCACTTTGATTGATGAAATCGCGGTATAAATTGATGGCTTGTCCTTTTGGAATCGAAGCAAAATATTTGTCGATCCATGCTTTGGTTTGCGCAACATCTAAATCACCAGCAATGGAAAGCGTTGCATTCGAAGGAACATAGTAATTTTTGTAGAAATTCACGTAATCCTCTTCTTGAGCCGCATCAAGGTGTTCCATACTTCCAATTGGCGCCCAGTTATATGGATGCGTGGTGAAAACACGTTTGAACATTTCAGTAAAGAAAGATCCGTAAGGCTGATTGTCCACACGTTGTCTTTTTTCTTCTTTAACAACACTTCTTTGTGTTTCGATTCCTTTGATATCAACTTTTGCATGAAGCATACGCTCACTTTCTAGCCATAATCCTAGTTCTAGTTGATTCGATGGAAGAATTTCATAGTAGTAAGTACGGTCTTGAGATGTGTTGGCATTCAAGGTTCCTCCATTTTTCTCTACTAATTCACTGTATTCTCCTCTGCCAATATTCGCAGATCCTTCAAATAGAAGGTGTTCAAAGAAATGGGCGAAACCAGTTCGATCTGGATTTTCATTTTTTGATCCCACATGGTACAAAACGGAAACCGCAATGATCGGAGTGGCGTGTTCTTCGTGAA
Organism: Flavobacteriales bacterium; assembly: GCA_046070685.1. Classification (GTDB taxonomy): domain Bacteria; phylum Bacteroidota; class Bacteroidia; order Flavobacteriales_D; family Crocinitomicaceae; genus UBA952. The sequence continues at coordinate 49,104 of JBJTMU010000005.1, forward strand.
TGATTACATGTAAACCATTCGGTAAATCATAGGAGATGTAGTCAATTTTCTTTTGCCCGAATCCAAGGAAACTGAGCGCTGAAAAACATCCAATTAATACTAACTTTTTCATTTTCAAAATTTGGAATACGAATGTACTTCAGAAAATTGAGCTAAACTAAAAATTGAACCCTTTTTTCGAGAATTACACAAAGACGTCATTTTGGCCCAAAAATTGGTTAAATTTGGTCCATGCGTTTTTCAATTAAATTATTCCCTTTGGCGATTTCTTTGGTGAGTTCCTTGCTTGCTTGGACCCAAAATATTGCGCCAATGAAGGATTTCAATAATTATTTCGTGAATTTTCAAGATGGATTTTTTCGTCCCATCGAAATTCAGCCAATTTTAAGTTACAAAGCAGGGGATGAGGCAGTTGCATACATTGATACTCGAGGGAATATGCGCATCTACGATGGGAAAGAGCGGAAAGATGTCACGGCATTAAATGTGGACTATCAAGTTTCCGATCATTTAATTGCGTATAAAATTGCCAATGGACTCCGTATGTGGGATGCAGGTGTTTTTACTCCGCTGACCAATTATGGAAGGGGATTTTTAGTGAAAGATTCCATCATCGTTTTCGAAGACACGCGTTATCAATCGATCAATGTTTATTGGAATAAGCAAGTGTTGCCTTTGGTTACCATGACAAATGGATTAAATATGCCAACGGCTGTTGGTGAGAACATCGCTGTTTACAAGGATAACAGCGATACCTATTTCTGTTTTTGGCAAGGTAAAACCTTTGAAATTGCTACCTATAACGAAGAACAGGTTGACTTTCAAATCGGAACGGATGTGTTCTGTTTTAAGGATCCATACACTCAGGCGTTTATGATGTTCGATAAAGGTGAATTTATTCAAGTGGAATCATCGCCCATAAAATCTTATAAGGCTGGCAGAGGTTTTATTGTCTATGAAGATTTAAGTGGAAACTTGTGGATGTACAAGAAAGGAGAAAAGATTTCCTTGTCTAATTTTTCAACGAACTTTTGGGAAGTGAAAGATGATTTAACCATTTGGAGAGAAAATAGCTATTTATTCGCTTACACAAATGATGCGAAAGTAGAAGTATCCACTTATTTTCCATCAGACTATCTGTTGAAAAACAATACGTTTGTCTTTCGGAATATCGTTGGTGGTGTCAGTGCATTGGTGGATGGAAAAGTGCAAGAAATTACCAATATGCGAGATGCTGAATTTCAAATTTTCGGAAATCAAGTCCTAGTTCAGTTGTACAACAAGACGGCGATCGTCTATTCAAACGGCAAAAAATACACGAATTAACATGAAGCATTTTTTTGGCTTGATGTTGTTCTTTTTGAGCTTCCAAACAATGGCTCAAAATCCGGCATTTGATCACTTGGAAATGTTGTACGACCAAGGTTATTACAAATTAGTTTATCGAAAGTCCGCTCGATTATTGGACAAACCGGAATACGATTTTTCGAAATTGCCTGGTTATTACCGTTCGATTTCGACACTTCAATTAGCTCAGGATGCTCATTGGCGGAAAAAACATACGACCAGCATTGAATTAGCACAAAAAACACTTTTGTCCTTTCGAGAAACCGAAAACGGTCAAAAAATCATTCGCGCGCACATTCGTGAAATCAGTTTTTTAAAGAAAGATCTGGATTCATGGATACTCGATGGCAAACAAGGTCCCGATTTTGATAAAAATGCATGGAAGCAATTTGTGCAACAATTCTTTGCTGATTTACCGCTCATCGAAGTGGATGGAAATAATGGGAATGTTCCAGTTGTGAATAAACCCGAATTAAAAGAGCGCAATGCATTGGTTGAAATTGCCAAGAAACAACTTGGTGTTCCTTATCTATCTACGGGAACAGATCCAAGTGGATTTGATTGCAGTGGCTTTACGAATTTTGTTTTGCAGCAGCAAGGACAAGAAATCCCAAGACGTGCAAAGGATCAATATGAAGCTTGTCGGAAATTAAGCGAGGAAGAAGCACAAATGGGGGACTTTGTTTTCTTTTCGAATGGAGGAGAAGTCAATCATGTGGGCATACTCGTTAGCGAAAAAGGTCAAGCAAAAACAATGATTCACGCAAGTAGTTCCAAAGGAATATCCATTGTGGAAATTGATTCGTCGGCCTATTGGAAACCTCGAGTGAAAGGATACGGTACCTTTATTTCTCCGAAGAAATAGGTTTACTAAAAAGAAGCAAACCAATAAAAATCAAGAATAAAAGTTCCATTCCTCCCGCACTCCATTTGCTTGGTGACAAAAAGAAAGTGAGGGAACTTGAAGTCAAAAGATAGAAAACGATGCGTAAGCGCTTGCGGACTTGTTCAGATCGTTTATTTGACAACTGAAACAAGGCGACATAAATGAAATAGGTGAGGGGTAGAAAAATCAGTTGTGCGTAGTCGAGCAGTAGTTCTGGTTGATTAAATAAAATCAAGCAGATCAACCATTCGAAGAACACAAATCCCCAACTAATCCGGATAAATGTTGAACTTGTTTTTTCTTTATTCAGAAAATGAATGATTCCGATGAGAAAGGTAAATGCGCTAAGAATCGCCAATTGAAGGTAAGGAAAAAACTGCCATTCCATCAACTGAATACTGCTATATAATCCACTAAATAAGGCAATGCCGATTAGTGTAATAAATCCATATTGTTTAAATTGACTCATTCTTTTTCGTGATTTCTTCGTGATTTTTCACAAGCGCAAACAAGTTGCCACAATGCTCGTGCACCTACATTGGCATCCCAATCTCCTTCTGAACCAGGCGCTACTTCATTTAAGTCAAAACCGATGATTTTTCTTCCTGAATCAACGAGCGCAAACAGTAAATAACTTACTTCTTGTAATTCAAATCCACCAGCTACAGGCGTTCCTGTATGTGGACAAAGTTCGGGTTTTAATCCATCGATATCAAACGAAACATACACATTCGATGGCAGGTGTTCAATCATTTCTGCGACTTGATCCGCCCAAGTTCTTCCCTTGTATTGTTCATTTTTGATTTGCCAATCATAATAGGTTTGAACACGATCTGAATCTCGACTGAGAAATACTTCTCTTTCCGAAACATCACGAATACCAACTTGCACTAATTTTGACATGTTTTTTGCTTCTTTCAGGACATTAAACATGATACTGGCATGTGATTGTTCAAATCCTTCGTATGCATCACGTAAATCCGCATGCGCATCGATTTGTAGGACACCAAACTCATTATATGTTTCGTTCAATGCCTCAATTAATCCAAGAGGTGTGGAATGTTCTCCACCAAGGACTGCTGGAATTTTCCCTTGACGAATGAGGTCTAAGGATCGTTCTTTTAAATTGCTTCGTAGTGCTTGATGCGCTTCATTAATCTCATCCAAAACACCTTGAAATTTCTCCAGTGCTTTTTCTTCACCATGAGTTTCGAGGTATTGAATGTATTCCATTCCTTGTTCGCAACAATGACGATTAATTTCTTTCCACTCTTGTGAAATGGGCGACATATAGACTTTGGTATCGTAAGCGCGTTCCAAATCCGGATGATAAAAATCCAATTGAGTCGAAGCTTCAAGAATGGATTCAGGTCCATCGCTGGTCCCTTTACCATAAGAGGCTGTTGCGTCCCATGGAATCGGCACAATAACAATACGTGCTTCCGATTCATTATATGGGAAGCCAAAAATATTTCCGTTGGCAATACCTACGCCGTTTGGATCAAATTCACTCATTTTTGTTGCTTAAAAATTTCGACTGCTTTTCGTACGGAACCATGTTCCAATAAAAGTGATTGTGCTTCGGAAAGCGTAATTCCTGTCTCTTCCGCAACCATGCGCGCACCTCGATCGACAAGTTTGTGGTTGCTTAATTGCATGTCCACCATTTTATTTCCTTTCACTCTCCCGAGCTTAATCATCAAGCTGGTTGAAATCATATTTAAAACTAATTTTTGTGCAGTTCCTGATTTCATGCGTGTACTTCCAGTGACAAACTCAGGTCCTACCACAGGCGCTATAGGGAAATCAACTGCTGCCGCCAAGGGTGAATCAGGATTACATGAAATTCCCGCGGTGAGGATTCCATGATTCTTTGCTTTTTCAATTCCGCCTAGAACATACGGAGTACTGCCACTCGCTGCAATTCCAACAATCGTGTCAAGTGTAGTTAATTCAAAGGTCGCTAAATCCTTCCAAGCTTGTTCGCGGTCATCTTCTGCAAATTCCACTGCTTTTCGAATTGCCGCATCACCTCCAGCAATGATACCAACCACAATTCCATGGTCGATTCCAAAAGTTGGTGGACATTCACTTGCATCCACAATTCCAAGTCTTCCACTTGTTCCAGCACCGATGTAAAACAATCTTCCACCTTGTGCCATTCTCAAGCTGCAAGCATTCACGAAAGCTTCGATGGCTGGAATTTCTTTTTCAACGGCAAGCGCAACCGTTTGGTCTTCTCTATTGATGTTCTGTAATAAATCCAAGGTGGACATTTGGTCCAAGTTCTGGTAATTGGAGCTAGATTCAGTAACTTTCTTCATGTTAGTGCAAATATGCTTTTGAATCGCTTTCGTTTAAATCAACTTCCACGTGATTCTTTAAGGTAGTAGATAATCCGAGTCCGACAAAATCTGTTTTAATGGGATATCTTCTATGTTGACGATCCACTAATGCGACTGTTTTGATTGCTTTTGTTGCTTGTTCTAAAAACTTCATCAAGGCATATTGCATCGTTTTTCCCGAATTGACAACGTCATCTACTAAGATGATGAATCCTTTTTTCAGTTCTTTTTCATCAATGGAGAGTTGAATAGGTTCGCTCCATGGCTCATCTTTGTTGACATGAATGTCAAAGCAAATGACCTCAATTGAACTATTCATTCGGATGATTTGTGCTAATTTTTGCGCAATGGCACTGCCATTACCAACAATTCCACCAATGAAAATTCGCTCTTCTTCAAAACAATTCTCCAATAATTGATGTCCAATACGAATGATTTTTTGTTCGATTTGCTGGTGATTCAGGATGATTTGCATAATGAAATGGAATTATGAATCAAAGTTAATAAACAAAAGACTTGTTCGAGGTTTCGCTCAAAAAAAAAATCCCGACAATGCCGGGATTTTTAAATTTCTTTCAGTCCATTAAAGTTTAATCACTTTCTGACAATTTCCTTGAACATGAACAAAATAGATTCCAGCAGGAAGTGTTGCTAGATCAATCATGTTTTCTGTGGTTTGCATCAATTGATTTCCATTTATATCTGAAATCGATACTTGGTCTGATGCTGATTTGCCTTCAATCGTAATCATTCCATTACTTGGATTTGGTGCAACGTTGAATGACACCTTATTTTCAGTCATAATTCCTGCACTTGAACGAATGTCGAATACAATCGTTCCAGGTGATACACCTACTGCAAATTGATGAATTTCCGTGTTGAAAGCGTCGTAAATGTACACGTTTCCTGTCGAGAAAAAGTCAGTTGTGGAGGCATAGAAATTTCCACTAAGCGGCTCTTGTGCCAATTCATAGAAATTCAAGTTGATTCCATTTACTGGTCCTACATTATTCATTCCATTAATATCGAAATTATTCAAGGTACTTTCCATCGAAATTTGATACGTGATTTTATCATCTCTCAAAGCAGAAGTACCACATCCTGCGATGGCATTTGCAATATTTACGGTCGATGGAATATTGGAAGCTAAGTCAAACTTAGATACGGATGTTCCTGTCCAGTCCTTGTTATTCACGGTGTACAAAGCTGAACCGTATTTCACCAAATTATCTGGGTTTTTCCCGTCCGGACCTAAATCAACTTCGTTGCCGTAACTGAGTGTGGATAAGTCTAATTGACCAATAATTCCTTTTTCATTTCCCCAATCATACGCGTTATTGACAACAAGGTAAGCGATGGAACCGTCAATAACAATGTTTTGAGTGGCCCATTTCGGACCAGTTACTGTATCAAATGCTTGTAGTAATTGAAGATCTGATGTGTTGTACACATGCAAGTAAGAATCATAAGTAGTTAAGTATTCACCACGAGTTGCCACTAATTTGTCTTGATATACTGCAAGATTGCGAACGCCCGCACACGAAACAGATGATACTTCTTGGTGCGTGTTTAGATCCATTTTGAAGATTTTAGAATCCGCAGCAACGTAATAGAAATTGCCGTCAATGACAAGATCAGAAGCAAAACGCATGTTTTCCAAAGTGTCAACCACTTGGTATTGTTGCGTTGTTGGGTGATAGCTTCCGATTGTAACCGGTTCAACAATGGTTCCAGTTTGATAATCGAAATAACCTTCGTTGACTACCAATACTTGGTGCAACTGGTTTTGCGCAAAACTCCATGCGCTGGTAAATAAACTTAAAGTAATCAATGCCTTTTTCATTCGTTCAGTTTTTTGAATGTGAAACAATAAAACTAGAAGAAGAAAAAAGAAGGAAAAGCTAGGGTATTTTACACCCTTGGCGAGTCCGACTTTATTCTGAAGTCTTCTCTCTGTTCATTGGCAAGTCTTCTGGCTCCTGTCCGTTTCAATTCGCCTTCCCGATTACTCAGTGGACTAATGAATTGCATTTTAGACAGTTACAGCTGCAGATACAGCTCCGGATTCAAACCGGATTCCTTATTAATCTCGAAAACCGAGAACCAATGGACGATACAAAGGTAAAAAATTATCAAATGACACACTCATTATATTTATAAGTTGCTGTATAACATGAACAAACTTAAGTTAGTAGGTCTAATATTTAATTTTTTTAGCTTATATTTAACCCACTAATCTATAAACTATAATGCTATGCAATTTGGAATTAAACACCAAGAAACGTATTCTCGCGGAGAATTAATTTTAAGAACTTTGTTTGGAGCGCTGTACATTGCACTCCCACATTTTTTCTTACTTATTTTTGTCTTGATAGGCTCCATGTTTATCAATTTTATTGCTTTTTGGGCAATTTTATTTACCGGTAAATTCCCAGAAGGGATGTTTAATTACCAAGTAAATGTTCAGAAATGGTCGCTGAGAGTGAACGCTCGCATGTTGAATCTTTCTGACGGTTATCCAGCGTTTGGAATGAGTGGCCAGGATAAAAACACCATGATTGAAGTTGAAAGACAAGAAAGCTACAATCGAGGAACTGTATTGTTACGTCAATTTTTTGGAATTATTTATGTGATCATTCCACACGTTTTTTGTTTGTTTTTCTTGCAAATTGGGGCAGTTTTTATTCGGATAATTGCTTTCTGGGTGGTTTTATTCACTGGAAAATATCCAAAGGGAATGCATGATTATATGGTGGGTGTACTTCGATGGAATTTTAGACTTGGATTGTATATTACATTTTTAACCGATAAATATCCTCCATTCTCTGGTTCAGGTGATGAAGCAACATTTGAGTATTAGAAATTTATTCAGAGACTTTACTTTAAATTAAATTTGGCTATTCTGAAAACAAAAGCTATCTTTGCAGCCGTATTGACCGAGGGTGTCAATCTACATAATAATCATTTACATAAATATTAGCATGTATTTAAATTCAGAAAAGAAAAAAGAGATCTTCGCTCAACATGGTGGATCTGAAGTAAACACAGGATCAACAGAAGGACAAGTAGCATTATTTACTTTCCGTATTAGTCACTTGACTGAGCACTTGAAAAAAAATCGTAAAGATTACGGAACACAACGCGCACTTCAACTTTTGGTTGGTAAACGTCGTAGTCTTTTGGATTATTTGAAAAGAAAAGATATCGAGAAATACAGAGCGTTGATTAAAGAATTAGGACTTCGTCGTTAATTCGATCATCGATCACATTTTATTGGAAGAGGGGACTTCGGCTTTATGTCGCAAGTCCCTTTTTTGTACATTAATTAGTAAATAAATAAAGATGAATATAGGTTTAAAAAAGTCAATTATTACCGGCGGCAAGGAGATTAGCGTCGAGACAGGTAAGTTGGCAAAGCAAGCGGATGGTTCCGTAGTGGTGCGCATGGGCGACACCATGTTATTAGCAACAGTTGTTGCGGCTCCTGATGCAAAAGAAGGTGTTGATTTCTTGCCATTAACGGTAGATTACCGCGAGAAATATTCAGCGGCTGGACGTTTTCCTGGTGGATTCTTCCGTCGTGAAGCACGTCCTTCTGAAACTGAAATCCTTGTAATGCGTTTGGTTGACCGCGCATTGCGTCCACTTTTTCCAGATGATTATCATGCTGAAGTTCAGTTGATGATTCAATTAATCGCGTATGATGGCGTGAACAATCCAGATGCACTTTGTGGATTTGCTGCTTCTGCTGCTATCGCTGTTTCTAACATTCCATTCAATGGACCAATGTCAGAAGTACGTGTGGGACGCATCGATGGTGAGTACGTGATCAATCCAACAATGGCTCAAATGGCACTTTCAGATATCGATATCGTGATTGCTGGAACCATGAAAGACATTAACATGTTGGAAGGTGAAATGCAAGAAATTTCTGAAGCTGAATTAGTGGAAGTTTTCAAAATTGCGCACATCGCGATTAAAGAACAATGTCAATTCCAATTGGATCTTGCAGCGGAAGTTCCTGCAGCAAATCCGAAAAGAGAATATTGCCACGAGACACACAACGAAGAAGTTCGTGCGAAAGTGTATGAATTGGCAATGGAAAAATGCAAAGACGTGGCTCGTATGGGTCTAGCAAATAAAGCAAAACGTACGGAGTTATTTGATGCAATCAAAGAAGAAGTTAAAGCAGCTTTCTCTGAAGAAGAGTTGGCAGAAGCTGGAAAATTCATTTCTCCATATTTCTCTGAAGTGAAGAAAAAAGCAGTTCGCTGGGTGATGTTGAACGAGCGTAAGCGTTTGGATGGTCGTCATTTTGATGAAATTCGTCCGATTTGGGCTGAGGTTGATTATTTACCAATGGTGCACGGATCAGCGGTATTTACTCGTGGAGAAACTCAATCATTAACAACCCTTACCTTGGGTGGTAAAATGGATGAGCAGTTGATCGACGGTGCTACGTTCAAAGGAACAGAGAAATTCTTATTACATTATAACTTCCCTCCATTCTCAACAGGTGAAGCTAAACCATTACGTGGAACTTCACGTCGTGAGATCGGACACGGAAATTTAGCGCTTCGTGCCTTGAAACCAGTTCTTCCAGACGATAATCCATACACTATTCGTATCGTTTCTGATATTTTAGAATCAAATGGATCTTCTTCTATGGCGACTGTATGTGCCGGAACATTGGCATTGATGGATGGTGGTGTGCAAATCAAAGCACCAGTATCTGGTATTGCTATGGGACTTGTTGCTGACGAAGGTAAGTTCGCTGTATTGTCTGATATCTTAGGTGATGAAGATCACTTGGGTGACATGGACTTTAAAGTGACAGGAACGGCGAAAGGAATTACCGCATGTCAAATGGACATCAAAGTAGATGGTTTACCATACGAAGTATTGATTCAAGCATTAGAACAAGCAAAAGCTGGTCGTATGCACATCCTTGGTAAAATTGTAGAAACAATGCCAGCGCCACGTGCAACATTGAAACCACAAACACCTCGTATCGAAGCATTCAATGTGCCGAATGATACGATTGGAGCAATCATCGGGCCTGGAGGAAAAATCATCCAAGGTTTACAAAAAGAAACAAATACAACGATTACCATTGAAGAACTTCCAACTGGAGAAGGTCGCGTTCAAATCCTTTCAAATAATGGAGATGATATGAATGAGGCGGTTCGTCAAATTCGTTTAATTGCCTTCCCTCCACAAGTGGAAGACGGTGCAACGTACGAAGGGAAAGTGAAATCAGTGAAAGACTTCGGTTGTTTCGTTGAAATCCTTACTGGAACAGATGGACTCATTCACATTTCTGAATTTAGCTGGGAAAAAGTAGCGAAAATGGAAGATGTTGTGAAAGAAGGAGATGTGTTAACATTTAAAGTAATGGGTCGCGATCCAAAAACGAAAAAATGGAAATTGTCTCGCAAAGTACTTTTGCCAAAACCAGAACGTCCTGCTGATGCGCCACAAGCGTAATTCACATGGATAAAAAGTTATAAACAAAGGCGGCCTCGGTCGCCTTTTTTAATGTTTAGACAATGATGAATACACATTGATTCCTTAATTTTACCAAAAAATAAATTTTATGAAAAGAATTTTACTTGTTTTAATTTTATTTGTTGGATTTCAAGGCTTTACACAAGCGTTTGAATCATTCAATTTTACTGGTGCCGCCAATGCAAATGGTTGGTCCACACAAAGCGGGACTGCGGGTGAACTTTTGGCAATTACAACGCCATCCACATCTGGAAATAGCTTGTCCTACCCAGGATTACAAGCTTCCGCTGGAAATCGCATTAATTTAACTTCCACTGGAACGGAGGATATCAATAAAGCATTCGCTCCTGGCGGAACAACCGCATATATTTCATTTTTGTTGAATGTACAAAATACCACTGGATTAACTACGGCTGGTGCTTACTTCACTGGTTTTGGAGGAACAGCAGGTACAACAGTAACCAATTACTTCCCACGAATTTTCATCAAATCCGGAACAACGGCAGGAACTTTTCAAGTGGGAGTATTAAATACTTCCGGTGGAACAGGAGCGGTTGCAACCTATGTGGCGACTGAATATTTGCCA
>JBJTMU010000006.1:0-83985 GCA_046070685.1 Flavobacteriales bacterium
TCAATGGATTATTTCTCCTATTTTCCCGCCATCCTGCAGGTACACTCCTACATGTTCTTCCTACATGATTGAAGCCATTCAAGTATGGGGTCCAATAAAGGGAATTTGGTTAGGTTCAAAACGCATTGCTTCTTGTCATCCGCGAGGAGGTTTTGGTTATGATCCTGTGCCAAAAAAAGAGGCTAGAACAAATTCCAACCACGTTGATTCAGGACCTTCAAACGAGTAAAAAACGAAAGAAATTCAGTTTCTGAAGATAATATCCCACGGAAAGTCTCGTTGATTCCAATTTCTTGAGAAACTTCTTTTTCCTGATGTTCCATGAAATGAAACCATTGAATCAATCGTTGGACTCCTTCGTTTTTTGTCTGTCCAAAATCGGCACTACGAACACTTGACACAAAGTGGATGGAACAGCGAGCGCGACTGAATAAAACATTTAATCGTTTGGCTCCATTTATTAAGTTCAGCGGTCCGAATCGCATGTCGAATTTTCCATCTGGATTTTTTCCGTATCCGAAACTAATCAATAAGTGATCGCATTCTTCTCCTTGAACTTGTTCGAGAGCTTTAAAAAAGATGCGGTCGTTCGAAATGGCTTCGTTTAAACGATCCTGATGGATGGAACTTAAACACTGATAAATGGTAGCTAGTTGCATTTCCGAAAAAGCCACAATTCCATATTTTTCTTTAGATAACAAGGCCTTTTCAATCAGTTTAGCCATCACTTTTGCCTCTTCTACATTATTTCGGTTTTCAAAAATTCCATTGGAAAGGAATGTCCATTGTATGGGTTGATCAATTGGCTTTTTTTCCGAGAATGTGTGAAGTCTTCCTTGGTAAAAATGCTGATTTGAGTAGGCAATTAATTTCGGATGCCTACTGCGGTAATGGCGCGTTAATAGAATGTTTTTGAAGTAAAAAGCCGACTGATGTAAGACGTCAATCACTTGTTCCTCTGTCTTTTTAAAATAACTCGAAGGACTCATTTGCTGATGATCCCCAGCAACAACTACTCGTTTCGCACGTTGCAATGCCCCCAAGGCATAACTCATTGGAATTTGACCTGCTTCATCAAAAATCAACAAATCAAATAAAGCAGTCTCCATGGGATAAATAGAAGCAAGAGAACTGGGATTTGATAATTGAATGGGTTTTAATAAATCAAGCCAAAACCTGGCTTCACTTTTTCTAAGTTCTCGAATGGATAAATGTTGACGTGTTTTAGCGAATTCTTTCACTAAAATGGATTTCCCTTTGCGTAAAGTCGCTCGTAATTGCTTTTCTTCTCCGCTTAATTTAGCTAAGGGCGCACTCAATATATTTTGATAATGAGCAAATTTTTTAACGTGATGCTGAATTAAATAGGTGGCAAAATCAGCTGCTTGTTCTTCCTTCCGAAGGATGAATTTTTTCATCTGTTGTTTAAACGAAGCGAGTTCGAAATCCAACATATATGGATGGTCTGTAATAAATTGACGCCAGATTTTCTCGCAGATAAATTCTTGCAAATGATCCAGTTCGGACGCCTGTTTTAAAAGCAGATAGCTCTCATCAGAAAGTTGTTCAATAGGTGAAATTTCCTTTTGGAAGGTATGCAAAGCATCATCTGTCATTTGTAAGATTGTCCCAAACTGAAAAGTTGGAGAAAAAACAAATAATGCGTTTAAGTCTTCTTGAATTTGATGTAAGGTACGATTGGCATTCGCTTTTTGGTTTCTTTGCTCTTGATTCAAGGATTGATACCAATGCCAGTCATCGACTGAATTTTGTGCCAAAAGTTGTTCAAGGATGGGGATCTCAATGTCGAAATGTTGGATACCCAATTCATTCAGCGATTGAGCGATTTTATTTTTTACTTGAACAAGTGATAATTGCTTTTCTTTATTCGCAATGCAGGTGAAAGGATCCAATTCCGGTGTACGGACCCATTTTCTCCAGGTATTCTTCCAACGGAGTTGAGCGAAAAATCCGTTATGTTGTGCCAAAGATTTTAAGTGCTCCAACTCGACTAAACTTGGCTCTTGAATCCAATATGGCTGTTCCAATAATTGTTGATCGAGGTCCATCGAAACCTTACGCCATTTTTTCAGCAATTTAAAAATCACCGATTGATCCTTTCCTAAAAAACGACCATATTTCTCATAAATCTGACCTTGAAATTGATGGCAAATCAAGGCTTCTCGCATAGCAGCTTGCAGAGATGATATAGACGATAAATCAAAAATCTGATTGAATGCTTTCCACGTTTGAAAGAGGGACTCAAATTTTTGTTGATTTTCAGAGAAATGGCCGGATTTTTTCCAGCTGAGGTGTAAAAAAGGAAGCACGGACCTAATGGAAGCGTCCAATTGCTCTAAAATCATCCGATCGTTTAACCAAGTTTTCAATGACGGGAAAGCACCATGAATGGCTTGCTTTTTTTTCGAAAGCGAAAATTGTTTTTGAAACTCATCCAAGTGCATGCCCGTTTCAGATTCAAAGCGTTTAATGGCGTTGAAAATTTGGGGGATTTTATCTTCCTCCTCTTGGACAGGTATCAACGCGGAACCGTTGTTTTCTTGCTGTGCCAAAAATTCCCAACTGGCCTTCAAATCAACGTAAAACGCATGTAAATTTTCATGAAAAGACAAATGTGAACAAAGGAATCCTAAATTTTTTTGCTCAAGTTTTTGTTGCAGGACCGTTAATGCCGCTTTTTTTTCTGAGACAATCAAGACATTTTTATTCTGGGCGACACAAGCACCGATGAGGTTGCTGATGACTTGTGATTTCCCTGTTCCTGGTGGACCTTGAACCGTTACAGAACCGTTGTTTACCGCGTCGAAAACGTTTGCTTGATCTGGATCATAAGGAAAAAGAAAGGGCGCTTTGATGTGCCAATTTTCGCTCAAATCATTCACCTCCGAATGTCCAAGTAACTGCCGAATTGGTTCCGATAAGTTATCTGACAACAACAACTCATCGACTTCCTTTAATAACTCATAACGCTGTGGATGGAAATTCCCAAAAACACATTTTTCTGCGTCAAAATCAAGACCTTCCTCCATGAAAATACGTTCCAATTCCAGGCGATTTTCCCAAGAAGGGATCACTGAATCGTGTGTGTCCCGCAACCATCGTTCGACGAAGGGATTCAAGTAAAAGATCTCTTCTTTTTCTGTTTCAACGCGAATACCCGATTTTTTAAAGGATAAAGGAACATCAGAAAGAAAAACGGGTGAAGTTACTTGTTTGCCTTGCTTTTCCCAATGCAGCACACCTATACTTTGGCAAAATGCTTGAATCCCGAGTTCTTTGTAAATGCGATGGGCTTCCCGTAGAATACGTTGCGTTTTAGGGTCATCTAAATTGGCAAGTTCATCTGCTGAAAGTACTTTTTCTGCTGAAAGGTGAACGAGAATGTCATCTGACTGAAAATAAGTCAATTCATTCTTGAATCCCAGCAAAAGTTCCTTCAACTCTTGTTCCATAGGGGTAAAGTTAAGTCCATTTTTACAATGATGGAAGAAATGAGATCTTTCCATCGAAATTTGCCTACATTTGTTAGACTAAATCGCTCAGCATGACTAGAACTTTCTTTGCTTGTTTTTTCCTTTGTTTACTCTCGTGGAAGAGTCAAGCACAAATCACTTTAACAGTGTCAGATTTCGCGAATGCAGGAGACACCGTTCGCTTAAGTCAAATGCCCGCTTCAACACTAGATTTTTATAGTACGGGACCTAATTACACCTGGGATTTTAGCAGTCTAACGGCCAGTACACAATCGTTGAAAGACTACACTCCGATTGGTTTTGGGTCCATACTTATTTTAGCAACCTATGGTCCTTTTGCTGGATCTTATGCTGCAACGTATTACAACCTGACTACAGAATTACCTATTGACCAACTATCTGCCTTTTTACCGATTCAATTAAGTGATTTAAGTCAATACACAAAACGATCAAATACGGCCATCAATTCTTTGGGATATTCCATCAATGTTCAAGGTCAAGGGTTGCCATTTAAATCGGATACGATTGAAACGAGATATAGCTTACCAATGAGTTTTGGCGACATGCACGATTCTCGTGGATATACTTTCGTGGATTTGAATCCTGCTGCCGACATCAAATACATTCAACACCGTCAACGTCATACGGAAGTAGATGGGTGGGGCACCGTAACAACACCACTTGGAACCTTTTCAGCGATTCGTGTTCGTCACGACATTCATGAAATTGATTCGGTGTATCAAACGTTCTTTGGGACCGGTTCTTGGTTTGGAACTCCACCAATCGATCGCACGGAATACGAATGGTGGACCAATGGTAAAAAAGAGTACTTGCTGAAAGTGGTTGCGTCTAATTTTAACGGAAATCAAACCGTTAGTTCGATCGAATACCAAGAGCAATACCTTGGACTTGATGCAGGAATGAAGGAACTGAACATGAAAATGAATGTTTATCCGAATCCAACAGAAGATTTATGTTTCTTTGAAAGTTCAACAGCTGTCAATGAAGTTGCTTTTTACAATCAAATGGGGGAACAGGTGTTAAATGCTTCATTTAATGGGGTTCAAAGTGCATACATCGATATCCAACAATTACAAGCAGGAATTTACACCTGTCATTTACACACCAATAATGGCGTCGTCGTTCGAAAAGTAACGAAACTTTGATACCTTTGTGAAGGCAAATCAGTCTATCGCTTTTTTAAAGAGGAAAGTCCGGGCAGTATAGAGCGTCGTACTTCCTAACGGGAAGGTCTCGAGAAAGGAATTTTTCGGGAACAGAAAGTGCCGCAGAAAGGAAAACTACCTGAGCGCTTGCGCAAGGGAAAAGGTGAAAAGGTGAGGTAAGAGCTCACCGCTTTGACAGCGATGTGAAAGGCAAGGTAAACCTTACGAACTGAAAGACCAAATAAACCGAGGATTGCAGAAATGCATAAAGGGCTGCTCGTCCAATCTCGGAGGGTAGGTTGATGGATTCCAAGCGTGAGTTTGGAACAAGATAAATGATAGATAACTGCGTTGATTTTCAACAAAGGAGACAGAACCCGGCTTATGATTTGCCTTTTTTTTTCTTTAAAACATGAGAGTATATATAGACGATTTAAGCGAACGACTTGAGTTGATTCGCGATCATTCGAGAATCGAAGCCATGGAAAATTACATGAAAAATAATTTTCCATTTTTAGGCATTATGAGTACGCCAAGAAGAGTTGTTTATCGCGCGTGGAAGGAAACACTTCCCAAAGATTTAACACGTCAACAATGTTGGGAAATAGTAAGGGAACTATGGCAAAAAGAAGAGCGAGAATACCATCAAATCGCCCTAGATTATATGATGTCATGGCCCTTGAAAAGTTATCAAAAAGAGGATATTCAAGGAATTTATTTTGTGTTGAGCAATCAAAGTTGGTGGGATACCATTGATGGCATTGCGGTGCACATTGTTGGTAAATACGCGAAAAAATTCCCGGAGGAAATGCCGCAGATTATCGCGGAGTGGATTGGTCACCCTTCGTTTTGGTTAAACCGAACTTGCTTACTTTACCAACTCAAATGGAAAGAAAAAACCGATCTTGGACTGCAACAATCGTATATTCAGACACTCAAATGGAATAAAGAGTTTTTTATTCAAAAAGCAATTGGGTGGAGCTTGCGAGAAATTTCCAAATGGAATCCAACTTGGGTGAAAGAAGTGGTCGAACAAGAAGAATTGAAAGGACTTGCATTCAGAGAAGCAATGAAGTACGTTCCATAAAATCTCAATCGTTTTTTGTAATTTCACGCACCATGAAAAAAAATCTATTGTTCAGTATTCTACTGATTTTTCCTTTTCAACTTATTTTCGCGCAATACGGACCAGATAATGGGGTGAAGAAGTCGCAACCAAAAGCGATTTTAATTCAAAATGCGCGTATCTACCTTTCACCAAAAGAGGTGGTTGAACAAATGGACCTCTTAATTGTGGATGGGAAAATTAAGGAAGTCGGTAAAAACTTAAAAAACAACGAAGCACTTGTCTATAATTATGAAGGAAAAACAATTGTCCCTTCCTTTGTTGAGTTATATTCAAATGTTGGCTTGCCAAAATTGAATTTTAGCGCAGGTGGATTTCGACCACAATTGGAATCCAATAAAGAAGGCGCCTATTATTGGAATGAAACCATTCATCCAGAGCTTACAGCAGCATCCGCTTATTCCATCGATTCTAAGTCCAACGAACTATTACTTCAAGAAGGATTTGGTTATTCTGTGAGTCACTTTACAGATGGAATGGTCCGTGGGACAGGTGCCTTGGTTTCACTGGGTAACCATGACCCCAATCGTCAAATGTTGAAAGGTGCATCCGCGCAATTTATGTCCTTCTCAAAGGGATCCTCATCTGAAAGTTATCCCTCTTCCCAAATGGGCGCAATTGCGTTGTTGAGACAAGCACTGTACGACCTTAAATTTTATTCAAGCACACCCCAAAAAGAGTTTTCTATTTCTCTTGACGCTTGGTCGAAAGAAATGGGATTGCCGATTATTTTTAAAACGGAAGACAAATGGGAAATCCTTCGTGCCGCTAAAATTGCCAAGGAATTTCAATTGTCGTTTAGTTACGTTGGAAGCGGGAATGAGTATGCAGCTATTGACGAGCTTAAAAAATTGAATAGTACGCTTATTATTCCCATCAATTTCCCGGATCCTTTTGAAGTGCGTGATCCATACATCGCCCGACAAATTCCATTGAGCGATTTAAAACATTGGGAATTGGCTCCTTCGAATCCAGCAATTTTATTCCAGCATCATGTGCCTTTTTGTATAACCTCGAATGGCATTAAAACGAGCGAACAATTCTGGAAAAATCTACGACTAGCGATTTCCAAAGGTCTTCCTGTGGATGCCGCATTGGCTGCATTAACAGTGAATCCGGCAACTCAATTGGGTGTGTTGGAGCAATTAGGAACTTTAGAAACCAATAAATGGGCGAATTTCACGGTCTTTTCATCGGATCCATTTACCACCGAAGCACAGCTCATCGATTCATGGATTCAAGGTGAAGTTATTCATGGTAAAGAATTACCAGGCGCAAGTATTATTGGAACATTTTCTGCATTGGTCGATGGCGAAAAATATGATCTTGAAATCGAAGGAAGCAATGATCGTCCAAATGGCAAAATAAAATTAGCCGGGAAAGTGAACGCAGCGAACATGGACACGACTACAAAAAAAGTAAGTGTTCAATTAGTGGAAAACGATTTAACCTTGCAATTTTCGTCCTTTCATAAAAACAAACCGGGCATCATTCAACTTCATGGAAAAGTGACTCGAAATGCGGCTGTATTTGAAGGAGATGGAACAAATGCTGTTGGAAATTGGATTGCTTGGTCTGCCATTCGAACGGATAAAGCACCTGAGATCAAAAAAGCAGTGGAACTAAAGCCGGACACGGCGTTTCTTGGTGAAGTTTGGTATCCCAATATGGCTTTTGGTTTGGAAAAACAACCGAATCAATCATCTATCCTGATAAAAAACACAACGGTTTGGACGAATGAATCGGAAGGAATCATTCAGCATGCTTCTGTTTGGATTCAAGATGGAAAAATTCGTAAAGTGTCCAAAAATGAGCAAATTTCAGTTCCGAACGCTACTTATGTTATTGATGGAAAAGACCTTCATTTAACAGCAGGCATCATTGATGAGCACTCTCATATTGCTATTTCGAAAGGAGTCAATGAAGGAGCACAAGCTATTTCAGCAGAAGTAAGTATTGCTGATGTCGTTAATCCAGATGACATCAATATTTACAGACAACTAGCCGGAGGAGTAACAGCCGCTCAATTGTTGCATGGATCAGCAAATCCAATCGGGGGTTGTTCGGCATTAATCAAATTAAAATGGGGATCTTCTCCAGAACAAATGTTGATCCCGAATGCACCAAAATTTATTAAATGTGCACTCGGTGAGAATGTCAAACAATCGAATTGGGGAGACTACAGCACCACTCGTTTTCCGCAAACAAGAATGGGTGTTGAACAAGTTTTTTATGATGCGTTTTACAGAGCAAAAGCTTATAAAGCGGATTGGTTGGCCTATGAATCTCATCAGATTTTGACGCCTCCTAGAAGAGATCTTGAACTAGATGTGTTGGTTGAAATTATGGACAGCAAGCGATTTGTGACGTGTCATTCATACGTTCAATCGGAAATCAATATGTTGATGCATGTAGCGGATTCTATGGGCTTTCACATCAATACATTTACGCACATTTTAGAAGGATACAAAGTCGCAGATAAAATGAAACTTCACGGTGCCGGTGGATCTACATTCTCGGATTGGTGGGCTTACAAATACGAAGTAAATGAAGCGATTCCATATAACGCTAAGTTAATGGCAGATCAAGGAGTGATTGTCGGGATTAATTCGGATGATGCAGAAATGGGAAGACGTTTAAATCAAGAAGCAGCAAAAAGTATCAAATACGGTGGAATGTCTGAAGAAGATGCTTGGAAAATGGTGACATTAAATCCAGCAAAATTGTTACACCTCGATGAACGGATGGGCAGTATTAAGGAAGGGAAAGATGCCGATGTCGTTTTGTGGTCCGCAAATCCATTGAGTATTCAAGCAAAAGCACAAGTAACCATTGTCGATGGACAAATCCTTTACGATGCTCAGAAAAATGAGGAACTCAATGCCCGAAATGAAGCAGAACGAGCTCGAATTATTGCTAAGATGCTTTTAGCGAATGAAAATGGAGAAAAAGCGACACCTTTCATAAAGAAGCCGAGAAAACATTTTCATTGTGATACACTAGGTGAGGAAGGTGAAGAAGGAGAAAATACGCATTAAGATGAAGAAATATATAGTGATTTTTAGCTTTTTGGTTCTGGTTCAGGAATGCATAGGGCAGCGAATATTAATTGTGAATGGTACCGCACATATTGGCAATGGTGAAATAGTGGAAACGGCTGCAATTGGCATTCAAGATGGGAAAATACTCTTTGTGAAAAATGCCCTGACCAATGCACTTCAACGGAAAGATTGGGATACGATCATCGATGCGGAAAACCAGCATGTTTATCCCGGTCTAGTTGCTGCTAATTCAACGCTTGGTTTAACCGAAATTGATGCGGTTCGTGCGACAAGAGATTTTAATGATGTCGGAGAACTAAATCCGCATGTTCGTTCGCAAGTTGCTTTTAATGTGGAGTCGCGTGTCATTGAAACTGTTCGTACCAATGGGGTGATGATTACTCAAGCAACACCGAGAGGCGGCGTCATTTCGGGCTCCTCTTCACTGATGTATTTGTCTGGCTGGAATTGGGAAGATGCAACGGTCTTAGCAGATGATGGCATTCATGTCAATTGGCCTACAAGTACACAAGGTGGTGGATGGTGGGCTGAACCGGCTCCAAAGTCGAGAAACCAAAATTATCAGAAGGAAAAGCAAACGATTATCGATTTTTTTGACTTAGCAAAAGTGTATACAGAAAGTCAGAAAAATGTGGAGGATTTGCGTTTAAATGCCATGAAGGCCTGTTTTGATGGTCAAAAAAGGGTTTTTTTTCATGCGGACGGCATGCAGCAAATTTTAGATATTATTGATTTCGTGAATCGATTTCAATTGAAGTATCCGGTGATCATTGGTGGGTATGAAGCACACCTTGTCGGACAACGATTAAAAGATGCAAAAATCCCTATTATGCTGAATCGCATTCATAGTTTGCCGGAACGTGAAGAAGATGACGTCAATTTACCGTATGCTTTGCCAGCGTTGCTTCAAAAACAAGGAGTATTGTTTTGCATTCAAAATGCAGGGGATATGGAAGCAATGAATGCGCGTAATTTGCCCTTTCAAGCGGGAACAGCCATGGCTTATGGCTTAACGGAAGAGGAAGCCTTGCAAGCAATTTCATTGAATCCGTGTAAAATCATGGGGATTGATGATCAATTTGGTACCATTGAAGCTGGAAAGTCAGCGACACTATTCATTTCGAAAGGACCTGCGCTTGAAATGAAATCGAATCAAGTAACTTGTTTGATTTTTCATGGTCAAATTAAATCCACCACAAATTTCCAAGGTGAATTGTATCTAAAATACAAAAGGAAATATCAAAATAAATAATTAGCAACCTTGTAACTTTTGTTTTAACTTGTCGTCTTGGACTTGTTGTTATGACGGTAAGTGAGTATAATCAAAGTGTGAAGGACTTTGCAGATCGACTGTATCGATTTGCATTGAAAAATGTCAACGACCCAGATTTAGCGAAGGATTTTGTACAAGATGCGTATGAAAAACTGTGGGTTCGAATTGAACAAGTTGACAATAAAAAGGTGAAGTCATATTTATTTCGTACCGTTGTCAATGCTCAAATTGATCGAGCTAGAAGAGCGAAATTACAGCAAAATCATTTGTCCACCATTAATGTATTGCAAACAGAGGAACAAGTACCCTTCGATGTTCAGGAAAAAATTGATGAAGGTGTAAGTCGATTAACTGAAATTCAACGAACTGTTTTAACATTGAGAGATTATGAAGGATATTCGTATCAGGAAATTGCAGAAATGTCCGGATTAAGTGAAGACCAAGTGAAGGTTTATATTTTCAGAGCAAGAAAATTTTTAAAAGCATATTTAGGTCAAGTAGAACTATTGATATGAAGTGGTCAAAAGAACATATTGAAGCAAGGATGTTGGACGCCATGGAGGGAAGACTTTCAGCGGATGAATTGAATCGCTTACGTGATCTTTTAGGTCAGAATCCAGAATTTGGAGATTTCGAAGATGAACTCATTTATTTACCGCAAGTTGAGGATCTAACCTTTGACCACCAATACCTATTGAAGAAAGAATCATTCAATCCATCCGTTTATCTGGAGGAAGAAGGTTCAGACTTGGAAAAAATGTCGATTGCTAAATTAGAGGGACTACTGACCAATGACGAAGGAAAAGAATTTGATCAACTATTGAACTTAAATCCTCAGTTGAAGCAAGATTGGTCACTCATTCAACTGACCAAACTAAAAGCGGATGAACGCGTGGTCTTCCCGGAAATAACGGCATTAACTAAGGAAAATCAAGGGGTCATTCCTTGGCGAACGTATGTTTCGTTTGCGGCTGCAGCAAGCATTGTGTTTGCCTTATGGATCAATTGGCCGACACCATCTACCATCAAACTAGCGCATCATAAATCAGGAAAACAGCGACATCCATCCAAACACAAATCAGAACAGTTACAGCTGAAGGATCAATCGATGCTAGCGAAAAAAGGCACATCGACTATTTTTGAGAAAGGAAAAAAAACAATAGAGGATTCAACCATTCGTCCAGAAGAACAGCTCGAAGAACCGATGTACGTCCAAATACCTCAAGAGGAAATAGCCATCAATGTCCCTCAAATGCAAACTTCGATTGAAAGGCCAGAAGTTCATTCAGAAAATTCGACTTCAACGCAACAAATACTGACGCCAAAAGCAAGCAATGAAATCCTGGGATTACGAGAATTTGTCCTTCAAAAAGGAAATGAAAAGCTTTTTGGTGTGGCAAATCCAAGTACTTCTGAACGTTATGCAAGTATTGCCAATTATATTTCTAAATCGGTGAATGTACCTGTACACTACGAACAGATTAAAAACAATAAAGAAGAG
Organism: Flavobacteriales bacterium; assembly: GCA_046070685.1. Classification (GTDB taxonomy): domain Bacteria; phylum Bacteroidota; class Bacteroidia; order Flavobacteriales_D; family Crocinitomicaceae; genus UBA952. The sequence goes on from JBJTMU010000006.1 coordinate 11,623, forward strand.
GTGACTTATTTCCGATTCGGAATGATCACTGTGGAAAGAAAACGATCAAAAAACAATTGATGTGTAACAAAACAAAATGGAACACGTCAAAGGCTTAACAAAAATAAAAAACATGAAACAGTTATTACTTTTTGCTTTTTTAGGATTCACTTCCGCATTTTTTGCGCAAAAAAATCAAACGAAACGCATTGTTCAAATTGAAGGGAACGACACAACGATCATCGTTATTACGGAGCGCATGGACAAGATGGACTCCATCCTAACAGAGGAGATGAAGCAGATTTATGTCAAAGGTGACTCCTCAATTACACGAGTAGATGTGTACGTTGATTCAACGTCAATGGGTGAAAACGGTGAAGCAATGATGGATTCCATCAAAGTGAAAATCGGAAACATGAAAATTGTGATTCTCGAGGACCAAAAAGGTGGAGAAAAAGGTCAAAAAAGAGTGATTATTGATGAACGTGTCATCATTGACGAAGACCGCGATATTTCGTTTAAAGATGAGGATTTTCAGGATGATGACTGCAATAACTGTATTTCTAAAACGAATAACGCTGTTTGGTCTGGATTCGGTGTCACGACCAATGGATTTTTAAATGCGCAAAACCAACTTGCAACAGGAATTGAACTTGGATTCTTGGAACTAGATCCTGCTAGAAGCATCGGCTTACAATTGAATTTTTTAGAAAAACGTTTTCCAATCATTAAAGGATATCTAGGTGTCACAACAGGTCTCGGAGTGCAATGGAATCGCTACGCGTTAAAAGGTAATTACGATATTAACTCAACAAACGACACGATTTATGGAGTTGAAAATACAAGTGTAAACTATTCAAAAAATGTACTGAGTTCAGCTTACTTACAGGCGCCATTATTACTGCAAATCAATACGAATAAAAACCCACACGAATCCTGGACGATTTCTGCCGGTGTTGTTGGTGGAATTAGAGTAGGTGGCTTGCATAAAACGAAATGGGAAACAAATGGAAATGACAATAAAGATAAAACCAAAGATGACTTTAATTTCAAACCATTCTCCGCTTCCTTAATGGCATTGATTGGTTATGGAAATTGGAATATTTATATGACTTACAACTTGACAGACGTCTTTAACGAAGGATCCGCTCTGTCATTGCGTGGTGTGAACGCTGGAATTTTACTCTCGTTTTAAAAAAAAAACCTCTTATCACCACCATAATTTAGAAGTCGGCGCAAAGTTTTCTTTGCGCCGTTTCTATTTCAGGTATTTTCGGTCGATTCTACCCTTGTGATTCGTGCCTTTCCATGTTGATTCGTATATTTGCGCCACTGAATTTTATTATTAAAGAAAGAACCATGAGTTCATTTGACCATAAAACCATTTCTTGGGATGCATTTCGACTGATGTGCACAGCAAAAACCCTTGCGGAGAAATATGAACAAAATAAAGAAGTTACTTCTAAATATGTTCACGCTACCTCACGCGGACACGAAGCCATTCAGTTGGCTGTTGGAATGCAATTAAAACCGCAGGATTGGGTTTCTCCATATTACCGTGACGATAGTATTTTACTCGGAATTGGGATGAAACCGTATGAATTGATGTTGCAAGTTTTTGCAAAAAAAGAGGATCCATTTTCTGGAGGTCGAACTTATTATTCTCACCCATCCTTGAATCGAGAAGGATTTCCTAGAATTCCTCATCAATCATCGGCAACAGGTATGCAAGCGATTCCAACTACCGGAATTGCGATGGGGATTCAATACAAAGAAAAAACGGGAATCGCTGAATGGGATTTGACAGATGCTCCTGTGGTTGTTTGTTCCTTAGGTGATGCCTCTTGTACCGAAGGTGAAGTTTCTGAAGCTTTTCAAATGGCGGCATTGAAACAATTCCCGATTGTTTATTTGGTTCAAGATAACGGTTGGGATATCTCAGCAAACGCAAAGGAAACGCGTGCACAAGATATTTCTGAATACGCGAAAGGATTTCACGGAATTGAAGTTAGATCAATTGATGGAAGTGATTTTCAAACGAGCTTTGAAACTGTACAAGAAGTTTTTGAACTTGTTCGCAAAGAACGTCGTCCATTCATTATTCACGCGAAAGTTCCTTTACTCGGACACCATACTTCAGGCGTTCGTAAAGAATGGTATAGAGACGATTTGGAAGAAGCGGCGAAAAATGACCCTTATCCAAAACTGAAACAATCTGTACAAGACTTGGGATATAGTTTAGCGGAAGTCATCAATTTAGAATCAGATATTCGCAAACAAATTGATGAAGCGTATGAACAAGCTTTACACGCAGACGAACCAAGTTTGGAAAGTGTAACAGACTTTATTTTTGCACCGACTCCTGTCACCGAAGAAGTGGGGGAGAGAGAACCAAGTGGCAAGAAAAAAACCGTAATGGTCGATTCTGCGCTCTTTGCTGTTCGTGAAATTATGTCCAAACATCCTGAGTCTTTACTTTATGGTCAAGATGTTGGTGGACGTTTAGGTGGTGTTTTCCGTGAAGCGGCAACGCTTGCGCAAACCTTTGGTGATGATCGCGTGTTCAATACGCCCATTCAAGAAGCATTTATCATTGGGTCAACAGTCGGAATGTCGGCGGTTGGATTAAAACCTTTCGTGGAAGTTCAATTCGCTGATTATATTTGGCCAGGACTCAATCAATTATTTACAGAAGTATCACGTTCCTATTATTTATCAAATGGAAAATGGCCAGTGAGTGCCGTGATTCGCGTTCCTATTGGTGCTTATGGTTCCGGTGGACCATATCATTCTTCCAGTGTGGAGTCCGTATTAGCAAACATTCGAGGAATCAAAGTGGTTTATCCATCTACTGGAGCTGATTTAAAAGGACTATTGAAAGCTGCGTATTACGATCCAAATCCAGTCGTAATCTTAGAACACAAAGGATTGTATTGGTCGAAAATACCTGGAACTGAAGGTGCGATGTCGATTGAACCGAGTGAAGATTACATGATTCCGATTGGAAAGGCACGCATTGTCCAAGAAGCATCGATCGAAAAACAACAAGTCGGAGAATCTATTGGTGTTATTACCTATGGACGTGGAGTATATTGGTCATTAGAAGCGGCAAAATCCTTTGAAGGACAAGTGGAAATCTTGGATTTACGCACAATAAATCCACTCGATATGGCTGCAATGGGCGATTTGTGTGAACGACATGGTAAAATCCTTTTGGTGACAGAAGAATCCATCGAATGTACGTTTACACAAGGTTTAGCTGGACGATTACAACGCACACATTTTAAATCCTTGGATGCGCCAATTGAAATCGTAGCTTCTATCGATACGCCTGCTATTCCATTAAACAGTTCTTTAGAAGCAGCGCTTTTGCCAAATGCTCAAAAGGTGGCAGATGGAATGAAGAAATTATTGACATACTAAACTTCGAACATGAAATTTCAAGAAATTATCCAAGCCGTTGAAACGTTTCACGACTCTTTTGGCATTCAAAATCATTACCAGCCGAAGTCTGATTTAACGGAGAAAGAAGTGCAATTGCGTTTCGATTTGATGAAGGAAGAAAATGAAGAATATTTGGAAGCAGCTAAAAATGGAGACATCGTAGAAATTGCCGATGCCTTGGGTGACCAGCTGTATATTCTTTGTGGAACCATCCTGAGACATGGTTTACAAGATAAGATCATTGAGGTTTTTGAAGAAATCCAACGTTCAAACATGAGCAAATTAGATGCGGATGGAAAACCAATCTACCGTGAAGATGGCAAAGTTCTAAAGTCTGACCGCTACTTCAAACCAAATATTGCGGATATCCTCGCTTAATAGAGTTTTACACGTCGTCGTTTTCATTTCTTTTTGTTTAACGGATGTTCTTCCAGTGGAATGATGTGTAGATTTGTTATTCAAAGACGACAGAATGAACGATATCTCAATCTATTTTCAAGCCCTTGCTGATTCGGAACAGTGGAGCGAGCAACAACTTGGAAATGTTATTATTAAAAATCAGGAGTCCTTTCCTGAGCTTGAAAAAAATACATGTGCCATTTTTTATGTGCCAGAATTTCGTGGAAGCGAAAGAGATAATCAGCAACGTTCAACAACTTTTCGCAGCGCACTTTATGGCTTACATCACGAACAAAGTTGGAAAAGTTCCATATATGATTTAGGCGACATTCTCCCAGGAAACACGTTGGAAGATACCTATTTTGCCGTGACGAAAGTTGTCGCTGAATTGGTCAAAAATCAAATCATTCCAATCGTCATTGGCGGAAGTCAAGATTTAACTGTTGCGATGTATTCAGGGTACGAAAAGTTGGAGCAATTGGTGAATATTTGTTCAGTGGATCATTCACTCGATTTGGGTACACCAGACGAGGAGATTCATGCCAATGGATTCTTAAGTCAGATTTTGTTGAAGCGACCATGTTATTTGTTCAATCATGCTAACATCGGACTTCAAATCCCGTATGCAAGTGCCAAAGAATTTGATTTGTTTGAAAAACTATACTTCGATATTTGTCGCTTAGGTGAGTTTAATCAAGATTTCACGAAGGCCGAGCCACACTTGAGAAATGCCGATATTATCAATATTGATTTCAATTCAATAAAAGCTTCTGAAACCTTAAATCCACAGGCAATTCCAAATGGATTCTATGCTGAACAAATTTGTCAAATTGCTAGATATGCAGGAATTTCAGATAAAGTCACTTCCTTCGGTATTTTTAATTTTGAAAGCATCAGTTTGTTGTCAGATAAATTACTAGCCGAAATGATCTGGTACTTTATTCAAGGTGTGATGTCACGTAAAGGAGATTTTCCCATCGGAAGCAAAACAGAATACACTAGATTCACCGTTTTTCTAGAAGAATCAAATAGAGAAATTATTTTCTATAAAAGCAATAAATCGGCACGCTGGTGGATGGAAGTGCCATATCCTCCCCAAAGCGGTACACGATACGAACGACATCACATGGTACCATGTAATAAATTAGATTACGACAATGCCATGAATAATGAAATGCCGGATCTTTGGTGGAAAACCTATCAAAAACTAGGTTGATTAGACGGAATAAATTGCTTTTCGTTTTATTTTTTCATTTAAAATACTTATTTTAGCACCTTAAAATGCCTTTTCCTGACTGGATTTGGCCTTTTGACAATTGTTAAATAAACCATATGCTATTGAAAACCAAGCTTTTAACAATCTTGTTAGTTGCTGTTATTGGATCTGTCCAAGCGCAACAAGATAAGCTCGTCACTCATTTCATTTTTGACAAGATGAGCATCAATCCTGGTAAAACCGGTTTAGACTTGTACAACGGTATTTGTGCAACGACGATTTACCGCAATCAATGGGACAAAGTAAACGGAGCACCGAATTCAGCTATTTTGAACATCGAATCGAATTTATCGCGCTTTTTACCCGGAGGAATCGGAATTAACTTCTATCATGATGCCATTGGTTTCAATCGTCAAAATAACTTGTTGATTAACTATTCATATCCGATTCAAATTGGTCGCGCTGGAGTTTTAGGTGTGGGAGTTGGAATTGGAATGATGAACTTTGGACAGGATCCTACATGGGTGCCACCAACATCAGCAAATGACCCAACTTTACCAATTGGATTTTCAGCAACAGGTTTGGATGCAAACTTTGGTTTGTACTTTCAAGCGAAAAACTATTATGCTGGATTATCATCAACGCATTTAACACAATCTGATTTATCCAAATCAGTGAGCAACATTACACAGGATTATCAAACGGCGCGTCACTACTATTTAATGGGTGGATACAAATTCAAAGATGTTATGAACGGGGTGATTGATGCACAAATGTTAGTTCGTACTGATTTCATTAAGTTTTCAGCTGATTTGAATGCACGTTATTTATTTAAAATGGGTGGAAACGATGCATATGGAGGATTAACATTTAGAACATCAGATGCGGTTGCAGTTCTATTAGGATACTCTCCAATTCCAAGAATGCAAGTTGGATATTCTTATGATATTACGATTAATAAATTAGCAAGTGTATCTCGTGGGTCTCACGAGTTGATGGTGAAATATTGTTATTTCATACCACCACCTCCAAAGACAAAAGCGAGACATCCACGCATGTTGTAGTGGACATATATAATATAATGTAACCATTTTTATAGTTCTTACGTTATACCCCAAATTAAAAGAGTCCTGTAGCAAGGTGATTTGGATAATGGCAGAACCAAAAACAAAAGAATGAAAAAGTTAGTTAGTTTTTTATTTGTACTAAGTTTCTTATACTCATGTAGTGATGTAGAAGGAAATTTGGTGGGTGTGAGTGGTAGAGACACCTGGTATCCAGATGTTCTAGGACCTGGGAAAATGCCTTTAGGAATGGTTTACGTTCCTTCTGGTGCTTTTCAGTCTGGAGAAGATGATGAGGATATCATGGGGCTTCATACAGCGCGCAAAAAAACCGTATCTGTTCCGGCTTTCTATATGGATGCAACGGAGATTTCCAACAATGAATACCGTCAGTTTGTTCACTGGGTGCGTGATTCAATTGCACGTGAAAAATTGTACAGAAGAAGTTTCGATGAAGATGCTGAACGTTGGGTAAATGTTCCAGATAATTTCTTTAAAGAGCCTTATCGTACCTTAATGAATATGGGTTCTGATATTCAAGGAGGTAATACACCGTTTCAATTATTCATGGATTCTACAAATAATGCTAATGTGGATCAAACTTATTTGACCATGATGGGGAACTATGACAAAGGAAAAGGAAAAGGAAAAAAATTAGTGAACGGATTCCAATATGATCAAAAGAAATACGGAATTACGTCTTCTCCTGATCAAAAAATCGATGTGGTGATGTCTGATGATGACCTACGTGGAATTTTCCAAATGTACAGTGGTGCAGGAAAGAAAAATGCGCCGGATAAACAGGCGAAAGGTGGATCAACAAAATCAACTTATAACCAAGGTGGACGTGTGGAAAATCGCAAGTATTTTACATTAAATTGGGCTGAACCAATTGATTATGAGGATCCAGAGATTGCTTTCTTGTTGTCAGATATGTATTACAGTGCGGAAGAAAGTTTCTATAAAAGAAAAGAAATAGATACACGTTTATTGTTCTTTGATTATTTCTGGATAGACTACAAAGAAGCAGCTCGTCGTGGAAAAGTGATTACAAAAGCCATTGATTCTCGTAAATCATTCGCTTATGATAGCTTAAACGGTGAAGCGTCGAATAACATGTACAGAAGAGATCGTCGTGAGCCACTTGGGAAAGACTATAAATCAAATGATCAACATCGTTCTACATTATTTACGGTTGACCAAAACACGAATAAAGTGTGGGTTGATACTACCTTATATGTGGATCAGTGGGCTGAAGGTGTAACTAAAATCAATGATACAAATGCATTAAAAGGTTCCATTTTGGCAAATCCTGGTCAAGATTTGGATCTAGGATTTACCAATAGTAAAGGAGGACACAATGCTATTCGAGGGCATACAGATAGAAGTCGTTTCATTATCAAGGAACGTATCAATATCTACCCGGATACATTGTGTTGGGTAAGAGACTTTACGTATGCTAACCATGCATCCATGGCACAGAATTATTTCTGGAATACGGCATATGACAATTATCCAGTGGTGGGTGTTACTTGGCCACAGGCAAAAGCGTTTTCTGTGTGGAGAACTCAAATCTTCCACTCTTGGTTGCAATCAAACGGTGATTTATTTGTGAATGACTTCCGTTTACCAACTGAAAGTGAGTGGGAAAGAGCAGCACGTGGAGATCTAGATATGGCTCAATATCCATGGGGAGGTCCGTACATCAGAAACTCTAGTGGATGTTTCTTGGCAAACTTTAAACCAATGCGTGGTCGTTATTTTGAAGATGGTGGATTCTATACAGTGAAAGTTTATTCATACAATCCAAATGGCTTCGGTCTTTATTGTATGGCTGGAAACGTTGCTGAGTGGTGTTCAACAGCATATGATCCATCTGCTTATGAATTCCAAACAGACATGAGTGCTGACTACGAATATGATGCGAAGGATGGAGATCATCCAGTTAGAAAACGCAAAGTTACACGTGGTGGTTCATGGAAAGATATCGGCTACTATTTGATGAATAGTACACGTTCATATGAATACCAAGATTCGGCGAAGTCTTATGTTGGATTCAGAAACACAATGACGCATTTGGGTCGTGGTGGTAAAAATATCGAAGCGGAGAACGGAGAAGAGATCCAAAGCGATATTACAATTAAGTAATCAATGTTTAATCTATAGTTTAATTTAAAATCAAAAGTTATGAGTGGTAATGGTGGTTTTTTTGCTTCAAGAAAGTACAAGTTATTTGTTAAATACCTTTCTGGATTTGGAGCATCGGTGGTAATTGTTGGTGCGTTATTTAAAATCATGCACTGGCCTGGATGTGACGTGATGTTGATCGCGGGGTTGTTGACAGAGGCGGGGATCTTTGCATTCATTGCACTTGAGCCTATGCACGAAGATCCAGATTGGACACGTGTGTTCCCTGAATTAGCAGTTCAAGAAAATAATGAAGAAAATCGTTTATTACCTTTATTGAAAAAAGGTGGTTTAGGTGGCGGTGGTGCTGCTGACGGTTTAGCGAAAGAATTAGACAAAGCTGGTATCGACCAAAATTTATTGGCTCGTTTGAAAGATGGTATGTCTAACTTAGCTGATAACGCAAAATCTTTAGGTGCTGTAGCAACTGCTGCTGGTGCAACTGATTCTTACGTGAAAAGCTTAGAAACAGCTTCTGCAAGTTTAACGAAATTGACTGATCAGTATGCTGCTTCAGCGCAAGCAATTGCAGGTATTTCTACAGAAGGTCAAGGAAATTTTGGTTCTGAAATGCAAAAATTAGGACAAAACCTTGGTGCTTTGAACAATGTGTACGAGTTACAATTGAAATCTTCTCAAGATTATTTAGATTCACTTGGACAAATGAGTGCACTTCAAGAAAACATCAAAAACATTATGTCTGATCTTGCTGCTTCAGCAAAAGATACGGCTTCTTACCGTGAAAACATGTCTATGTTGTCTCAAAACTTAACAGATTTGAACAATGTATATGGTAACATGTTGAAAGCTATGAGAGCTTAATTTTAGTAAGTACTAATTTTATTTAATTACAAACAAACTAAAAGCTAGAAATTATGGCAGGTGGTAAGGAAACCCCAAGACAGAAGATGATTGGTATGATGTACCTCGTTTTGACTGCTCTTCTTGCATTGAACGTTTCCAAACAAATTTTGGATGCATTCGTTGCCATTGAAGATAACATTCAACGTGGTAGTATCACCCAATTAGAACGTGGAAATGCGGCAAGAAGTTCCCTAATTGAGGAATTGAACAGTACAGCAAAAGATGCTTCTGGTAAAGCTAAAATCGAAAAAATCAAAAAATACCTTGGTATGATTGAAAAAATTGATGGCGAAGCTGGAAAATTAATCAAGTACATCGATGACATTAAATTGGAAATGCTTGACAAAGCAAAAGAAGATATCAAAACGGTTAAAAATGAAGATGAAAAAGTAATCGTATGGAAAAAATACGATCCTAAATTCCCTCTTCAACCAACACGTTTGAATCTAATGGCTGTTCAAGCGAAGGATCAATTTGATATTCCAATGCATGAAATCGTTGGTTCTGAGATCTCTCATTTAGATCCTACGAAACATGGTTTGAAATTGTGGAAACAATACAATGGTTTCCGTAAATTCATCGTTGAAACGGCTGGTACATACAAAGAAGGTGAGAAAAATAGCTGGAAAGTGAAAGTTACTGACATCAATGATAATTTACCAAATTTGAAATTACAGGAGAAAATCATTAAAATGATTACTGCTAAGTCAAATAAAGTTAATCCAGAGGATCAGGAGGTATTAATTGGCTTATATCAGGAGTTAACAAAAATTGAATTTGCTGATCACCATGAAGAGAAAAATGTTCATTGGATGGGACGTACGTTTGACCATGCTCCTATGGTAGGTGCGTTGGCTTCTTTGTCTTCTTTGCAAAATGAAATCTTGAGCGCACGTGCGAAAGCAGTGAACTTATTGAAAAGTAAAGTAACTGTTGGAGAATTTTCATTCAATAAAATCCAAGAATTGGTTTCTGGACCTGGTGTAGCTACAGAGGGTGAAGAAATTGAATTGAAAGTAACCATGGCTGCTTATGACTCAGATAATAATCCAGTAGTTACTGGACCTGGATCTGTAACAGTTCAAGACGGTATTGGAACAATTAAAACGCGTGCTTCTGGTGCGGGTGAGATGTCTTTGAATGGTACGGTGATGATCCGTAATAAATCGGGTGTTGAATATCCTAGAAATTGGTCTTGGAAAGTAGCTATCGCGAAACCGCAAGGATCTATTTCTTTACCGGAAATGAGTGTTCTTTACAAAGGATGGAATAACAAAGTTGTACCTGTTGTTGCTGGTATGGTTAGTTCTGATATCACAGTAAATGGAGGAACAAAAACAAAAGCTTCTTGGACGGACGCAGATGGTAACAAATACAATGGATTCTATGTAACTATTACGGGTCCTTCAAAATTTGTAACAATCACCTTGTCTGGAAAAGATAAGGACGGGAAATCAAAAAGTTTTGGTACGTTTAAATACAAAGTGAAACCATTCCCGAATGCGCAATTACAAGGAACAACGATTTCTAAAACTACAGGTTTCAAAGCTGTTGTAAGTTTAGGTCCGGATAGTCCATTTACGGGTGTTGGATTTACAGTGATGGGTGGTGAAGTTTCTATTGGAAATGAAACAATTCCTTTCTCTGGAGATCGAGTACCTTCAAGTGTGGTTGCAAAAATCAAAGCAGGAAAGAAAGTTGCAATTGATGTAACTTACAAAAGAACAGGTGCTGGTAGTCCTTCTATCGCGTCAGGTGTTCTTAAGGTGGTTCCTTAATAGTGATAAATTTAAAGAAATGCGTATGAAAAATGTATTGTTGGTAGTCGGATGTCTGTTTTCAGCTATAAGCTACAGCCAAGATCGTCCTCAAAGAGGACCATATAATACATTGCCCAATGGGGTAAAAGACGGTCCTGTAATCAAGGAAGAAGTTCCCGTAAGACAAGTGGTTCAGCCTGAGTATATTCGTGAAGCGGATATGGTTTGGTCTAAACGCGTGTTTTCTCGAATTGATGCTCGTGAAAAAATCAATCACGATATTTTCCTTCCTTACGATTATTTTGATGGTGATTTGGCTTCAGGGTCTTCTTATCGTCCGTCTTCTCCAAATGAGATTGATGATCCAACATGGAACAAAGATCAACGTCGTTGGTCATTGTGGACAATCATGTTGCGTCACATCATGTTGGGTGATTTAACCGTTTATCGCGTTTCAAGTGAATTTTATCCAGATGTAGAGGATGGCCATTTATTCAAATACCCCATTGCACACCAAGGTCAAAATGATTATTTCGAAGTTAAAAAATACCGAAATGATGTGAATGCTTTGGTAACCTCAGGTGGTATCGGTCCTAAATTGAGAATTTACCGTCCAGTTTCAGAGGACACAATGGATATTGTGAAAACATCTCAAACGTTAACAGCTTTTCTTGATTCATTGCGTTCTGATCCTGATTACGAAGATTTATTTGGTATTGAACCAACGAAATTACAAGGTTGGTGGGACTTTGCTTCAGAGAATTCCCCAGTTCGTAAGGATGGAATTACGATGTATATCCCTTCAAATAACATTGTGGCTTATAATGTGAAAGAAGATTGGTACTTCGATAAAGAACGTTCTATGTTTGAAAGTCGTATTATTGGTATTGCACCAGTTGCTCGATATACTTATGAGGAACCAGAGGAAGGTGAACAACCAACTAGAGGTGAATTATTAGTGTACGATCAAACAGGGAAACCATTTCTATTCAGTTCGACGGCAAATACTTTCGAAGAATATGAAGGTCGTGTTGAAGAGCGTGAAATGTTTTGGATCTATTTCGATGAATTACGTAACGTTATTGTGAACTATTATGTTTACAATGATAAGAATGATTCTCAGTGGATGTCAATGGATGATTTGTTCTGGAAACGTAAATTCATTGCAACAATCTATAAAACTTCTGAAAAGTTCGATCGTGAGATTCAAGACTACAAATATGGTGTTGATGCATTATATGAAGCAGAAAGAATTAAAGAAGATATGCGTAAATGGGAACATGACCTATGGCATTTCTAAAATATTCGAATATCTTGAAAGCCCCATTGCAAAATGGGGCTTTTTTATTTTACTTTTGTAAGGTGAAGTGGATAGGAAAAAGAATTAGTTTCGTCGATCAGCGAAATAAGACAACCATTGTAATTGATCCAGAAAAAAATAATTGGATTAATGCCATTATGGGGTCTTGGTTGGCCATGTGGTATGTGATTGGTGGTACTGTTTTTTGGGCTTTGAATGTCATGCCCTTGAAAGAACAAGAAGTCATCATCTTATGGGTATTCGTTGTTTTTTGGTGTTATTATGCATTCCGAGTTACGAAGTCCTTCCTTTGGATATTGTTCGGTCAAGAATTTATTAAAATAGATGACCGTGCATTTCATTTGAAAAAAAGCATTTTATCCTTTGGTAAATCCTATCCCTATTATTTCGATAATATTAAAAATTTACAATACGATATTCCTAAACAAGGTTCCTTACAATCCATTTGGGAATCTTCCCCTTGGATAAATGGTGGAGAACGTTTTTATTTCGATTACTTCCAAAAAAGGATTTCATTCGGGAGAAAACTGACGGAAAAAGAAGCGAAATTATTATCGCAATTAATTACAAAGAAAATTCAAGAACGCGCAAAACAATAATATGTACGGATCCATTAAACAATTTTTAGCTGAAGAATTAGCCAACATCGAAGCAAATGGCTTGATGAAAAAAGAACGCATTATCACGAGTCCGCAAGGGGCGAATGTTCGTGTTTCTTCAGGAGATGACGTGGTGATCATGTGTGCCAATAATTACTTAGGACTTTCCTCTCATCCGGAGGTGGTACAAGCGGCAAAGAATGCCTTGGATTCCCACGGTTACGGGATGTCCTCAGTTCGTTTTATCTGTGGTACACAAGATATTCATAAGGAATTAGAAGCGAAAATCGCTAAATTTTATGGGACGGAAGATACCATTTTGTATGCAGCGGCGTTCGATGCAAATGGAGGTGTTTTTGAACCCTTATTTACGGAGGAGGATGCCATTATTTCGGATGAATTAAATCATGCATCGATCATTGATGGTGTTCGATTGGCAAAAGCGGCTAGATACCGTTATAAGCATTCTGACATGAAAGATTTGGAAGAGCAATTGATCAAAGCACAAGCGCAACGTTTTCGTGTGATTGTCACGGATGGTGTATTTTCCATGGATGGAGACATTGCCAAAATGGATCAAATTTGTGATTTAGCGGATAAATATGACGCATTAGTCATGACGGATGAATGTCATTCAGCTGGATTCATTGGAAAAACAGGTAGAGGTGTGCCTGAGCATTGTGGCGTATTAGATCGTGTTGATATTATTACCGGAACGCTTGGGAAAGCACTCGGTGGCGCAATGGGAGGATATACGACTGGACGCAAAGAAATTATTGATATGTTGCGTCAACGTTCTCGTCCTTATTTGTTCTCCAATTCTTTGGCTCCTGCAATTGTAGGTGCATCGATTAAAGTCTTTGATTTATTGAGTTCTACAACTGAATTAAGAGATCGTTTGGAAGAAAATACGCTTTACTTTAAAAAACAGATAATCGAAGCTGGATTCGATATCAAACCGGGTGATTCTCCGATTGTACCCATCATGTTGTACGACGCTGCCTTGTCCCAAAAATTTGCTGATCAATTGTTAGAAGAAGGTGTCTATGCCATTGGTTTCTTTTATCCTGTTGTGGCGAAAGGTCAAGCACGCATTCGAACACAAATTTCCGCAGCACATAGCAAGGCCGATCTTGATAAAGCGATTGCAGCATTTATTAAAGTCGGGAAAAACTTGGGTGTTATTTCTTAGGAAGGATCTCCTCAACCGTTAAATGATTTAGCTCGAATGAAACATTTTTTGAGCTTCCTTTCAAAAAACAATGGTATTCACATGGGAATTCCGTGGACTTGAAACGGAATCGAACGTGAATTTTTTGACTCGATATTCCTGGGAAAGATCCAATATTCCGGGAATAAATCCAATTGACCGCTTGAGTTTTTGGATGAATATATTCTAAATAGCAAACGTTATCTAGCGGATGAGTCCAATCTGGGTAATAGTCAAAATTAATTTCGTACCATTGATTTCGTTTCATACGCGTTGAATCCAGACTTAAGATGGTGTTGTAATTTTCAAGTTGCCCACAATAGTTGTTGTGGTGAAGTTGTCCTCCTGTTGTGCCAAACTCACCAAAATAATCTCGCAGGATGATTCTTTTTTTATGCTTTCTTAATGTCTGTTTCTCTGGCGTAAGTATGCTTACCTGATATAGTTCATTGTCAACATATTTTCTTGCGTGATCAAATAGGCTGTTTTCATCTTCCTCATATAAGGTATTCGCTTGATTTCTAATGAGTAGAAGATGAATTGGTTGGTTTATTTTCTCAGAAACATCAAAGGAATGAAAATAGTCTATCGTTTGCGAAATGGACGTCCGTCCTAACATCACAGCATAAAGGGGTTTTCCTGTGTGAGCAGAGAGCAGAAAGGCAAGACGAATTGCTTCATTTGGAGCTTCTTTCCCAAAAATCTCTGATCCAATGTGAAACCAGGGAAGTGGTAAAATAGCCTGATAACTAGCTTTGACCGCTTGACATGCAGCAATAAGCGCTCGTTCATCCTTTGCTAAATGCTCTTTCTCAAAAATGTTGTTGGAAAAAGTTTTGGGGAAATTTGCTAATCTCAATCCTTCTTTCATTTGTAAAATGAATAATAGGGAGATGATAAATACCGACACAAAATGAATGGATTGTGAATTCTTCCATCTTCGAATAAATTGATAGAACTGAGATAACAAATGGACGGAAACTACGCCAGCAACGAAATAAAACGGCCATGAAAATCGACCAAGTGCTCGAAACTGCTTTAGAAAAGGGACTATTTTTAACCAAGATGGATTCCCGTTAAATGGAAAGCCGAAGGAAAGAATGAGTAACAAACCTGATGCGAAAAATGCCATCAATAATTCCATTGAAAGGGGCGATGTGATTTTTCTGTTTTTCACCAATTGAAATAGTGTCCAAAAAACGCCTAACAAACAAATACTCATCGTAAGAAAACCGACGTATGCTTGTCCTTCCCAGCGAAATTCATCGAATGATATAATTTCACCAATCCAGTCGTGAATGACACCAGATGATGGCAGGAAAATACTTTTCCAATGTGCTTGGTATTCAAAGAATCCAAAGGGATTTTCCGGTCGATCGGTAATTTGATCCGTTAATTTTAGGAAGATTTGTACCATCAGCATTGGTGTAATCACAGGTATAAAGGTGCTGATGCGCGTTCGTAAAGTTCTTTTTCCAAACTGTTGAACAATCCAATCTAGGCCATAAAAAACACTGATCATGAAGCCAAGATAAGGATGGGTAAAATACCAAACGAGTTGATTAAACATCAAAATGAATGTCCACGCCACTTTCTTTTCACTTGATTTAAATCGCAAAAGTAAATACCAAGAAAGTGGAAAAAAAACGGAATAGGATAAGCTTAAATGACTAAACAACCTTGGAAATTGAGGTTGCAGCATGAACAGGGAAAGTGATCCTAGTAAGGCGATCCATGTTTCTGTTTTCAAGCGTTTTAAGATCAAATAAAGGAAGAAAGGTGTCAGCCACAGGCTCAGCATTAAACTCCAATGAATGAGAACAATGCCAAATGGCTTTAAGAATGGTAAGCATTGAATGGTCCAAGCCAGCAGAGGAAATCCATCCGTAAAAAGATAATGTTCACCATGTGGATAATTCATCCCCTTAAATTGAATAAGGGAGTCATCAAAGTGGGTGTGATAAAAAAAGCAATAGTAACTTTTTAATCCATCGCCACTATTCGTCAGTAAGTAGTGATTTGGATGAAAAATAAACTCAGGAAAAAACCAGAGAATAAAAAGTGCAGAAAGGAATAATAAAGTCAGTTTATCCCCGTGTTTTTTGATGAAAGGAAAGAAGAAGGTTTTCATTATGCGCCTTTCAATTCAACACCTCCCATCACACATGTTCCTTTTAAATGCAAGATTCTCTTGGATTCATTTTCTGCTTGAAAAAGGGTACGTTGGTCACTTACTCCTCCTAAAATAGCTGAAATTTCATTTTTAATTTCCCAATGACTTGGAACGAATAATTCGATTCCACCCATAATACATGTAACGTCGATTGTTATTTCGTCCTGAAAATCTGCATGCATCAAGTTGATTTGTACACCACCCATCAAGCACGTTATTTTCCCACCTTTAAAATCGGTCGAAGTGATGGTCTT
This sequence comes from Flavobacteriales bacterium, assembly GCA_046070685.1. Classification (GTDB taxonomy): domain Bacteria; phylum Bacteroidota; class Bacteroidia; order Flavobacteriales_D; family Crocinitomicaceae; genus UBA952. The sequence goes on from JBJTMU010000006.1 coordinate 28,093, forward strand.
TTCAATTCCTCCAAGAATGGCATTCATGGAAAGCTCATCTGATGAACTGTGATCTTCTGCCATGTTTATGTCATTTTTGAATCGTTTCCACTGCCAATTGCGAATTAATTTAAGTGGATTCAATAATAGAAAAACCCCAGCTACAATAATCGAAAACGGCAGAATGAATGCTTTTAAATCCCAGTTGGGATATAGACGGTCGATGATAAAAAACAAGCCAAGGAATATCCATGCATAAGCACTGATTTGTCTAAAATTATTTTTCACCAATGAATAAGTTCCGATGAGTATGAAAATACTTGGAAATCCAAAAAGCCAATCTGGAAGTGCGTAATCCAATTCCTTCAGCATCCAAGCACCTCCAACAATCAGTAATAACACTCCTTTTGCGATGCGTTCTCGTCGCTTGCGTTTCACAAATGCCAAATTATTCCAAAAGTTATTTAATCGGCTATTATCGTCAAATGGTGTTTTCATGGCATCCTATTTCTTAACTAAAAGTAGTTAATCTCTAGAAATTATAATGGTTTATTTTCGCCGAAGCAAAAACTACTCCTCCCATTGATCTGTTCTAAATGGAATCAAAGGGAGTCCGGCACTGTTTTTTACATTACCGACTTGATAGTTTTTAAAACAATAGCGGACCGAATGAAAGGAACTTCCTTTTTCAAGTGGAATGATAATCGTATTCTTTTCTTTGCCAATTTTCGCAATGGTCGAATGGAAAACATGTTGAGCATCCCCAAGTTCGAAGCCCTGAATGGCCCCCTCATGTTCAAGTCCCGAGTAAGTGTCATTCAGATACAAAATGATCTCATCTTCCTTGATTTCCATGCGTTGAAAGCTTGGTGATAGCGCCTGAATGGTATCGAAATGATAGGTTTCCATTAAGGATAAATTCCCCAATCGCTCACCAATGGGTTGTTTGTTGGATGGATGAATACACGTTGATTCTCCCTCAGGAACAAGGTCATTTGTACTAACCAATCCGGAGAAAGCTACGTTTTGAGTTGCAGTCCATTGTGCTTCTCTAATTTTGGCGGGTTCACTGATGCTTTCGTATTTGTATGGCGCAATTTCAACCACATAAAATGGAAGTTCACTATTTTCAAACGTGAAGCGCCACAAATAAGCCAAATCTTTCAGCTTTTGGTCGTAGGTAGCTGATCTTCCAACATTTCCTTCACCTTGATACCAAACAACACCTTTAATCTGAAAATTTCTATACGGACGAATCATTCCTTGAAACATCACACAAGGCCGCATCTGACTGAGGGAATCGGGGTAGCTTGTTTTGGAAGAATAATCGGGGTATTTATCGACATTGCTTTGATTCAACCATCCTTCTATCGATGATCCGCCATAACTACTGTTAATGATCCCGATGGGTACATGTAAGTTCTGTTGTAATTTCAGGGCATAAAAGTAAGCTACGACGCTAAAGGAAGCCATATTCTTTGGCGAGCTTGTTAACCATTTTCCTTTTGCTGGACTCATCATTGCATAGCTGGCATTTTTTTCGACGTTGAATGTACGAATGCCACTTTCCTCCTTTGCTTTCGCCATTTCTTCTTTTGCATTGGCAATAGGTTGATTTCGATAACCGGAGAAAGTCATGGCCATATTTGATTGTCCAGAACACAACCAAACTTCACCGATTAAAATATTTTTCAAGGTGAGTGGGATTCCATCACTAATGGTCATTGACTGTTTTTCAAAGCTTCCTTTTGGCGTGAAAATACTCAGTTCCCAACTTCCATCTGGCTTTGTCGTACAACTGAATACAGTATTGGTCCAAGTAACCTTTACAGTAATTGTTTTTTTCACGGTGGAAGTCCCCCATAATTTAACAACACTTTTTTGCTGTAATACCATATTGTCACTTAAAATTTCTGGTAAACCAATTGTTGCGCGAACAGGAAAGTTCAGTCCAGCAAATAGAATGAGTAGCATTAGTGTTTTCATGTCAAATGAATTTCTTGCGAAATTACTTAATTGATTCATGAATCCTTGCTATTTTATATGAATTAGCGACATGCTTTTCAATAGACAAAATCCTAAAAAACAAGCTCAATCTTAAAACATTGTTTAAATTTGACTTCGACATTTAACTTTTAAAAGCTCAACTCATGCGTAAATTATTCCAATTTGAAATTTCAGAAAATAGAATTTTCGGACTGGATGTATTACGTTTTGTAGCGATATTTATGGTGTTGCTTGGACACAGTTTGATTTTAGTTCCACAAGAATTTAAAAAAGCGGTGAATCCATACTTATACGATGGGGTCGCTATTTTCTTTGTCTTGAGTGGGTTTTTAATCGGAGGAATATTAGTTAAAATCCTTCACAGAGAAAAACCAACTCTTTCGGGATTGCTCGATTTTTGGAAACGCAGATGGATGCGAACCCTTCCCGTTTATTTAGTGGTATTGCTGTTTTTGCTAGCCTATACCTTGCTTGTTTTCCCAGTGAATTTCCCTAAGGAATGGTTTCGTTTTTTCTTTTTTACCCAAAATATTTTTGGTCATTATCGTCCTGGATTTTTTGCTGAGGCGTGGAGTTTAAGTATTGAGGAATGGTTCTATTTATCTGTCCCGCTGATTCTTTTTGTTTTGTTGATGGTCTTCAAATCTTCGACAAAATGGACGATTTTTTCGGTGTCGATCGCGATGATTGTTTTAGTAACCTATTACCGATATCACTTGTATTTTTCTTGGGGACTTTCGGATCATCCAAATCCTTATCAAATCAAATTATTTAAGAAATTCTTGAGTTATGGAATCGATTATCAAGTCATTCCTCGTCTGGACTCCATAATGTATGGTGTTTTAGGTGCGGCTATCGCTTTCTATTACCCGAAGATTTGGAACGCAAAATGGAATATTCTATTGGTGTTTGTAGGATTGTATTTGTTGTATTATTCCAAGTTTCACATGGGGAAAAGTTACGGGCCATTTTCGAACATTTGGTGTCCTTCGCTTAAATCATGGGCTGTTTTTCTGATGCTTCCATTCATGTCTAACCTTCGAAAGGGATGGGGTAAATGGACCATTTGGGTTTCCTTCTTTAGTTTGATTTCTTATTCGATGTACTTGGTTAATTTAAATGTTGTCACCATTGCCATCATTAAACATACGATTCATGGTCATTACAGCGTTGGAAAATTCGTTCCTGGCTCAACGTGGGTTTTGGACTATGCCTTATTTTGGATTTGTACGATTTCCATTTCCTTTGTGCTTTATCAATGGATCGAAGTCCCTTTCATGAAAATGAGGGATAAAAAAAGAGCTTGATTACATGAAAAAAACATTCGTATCCGCGATCGTGATTTTCTTGGCGGCATACGCTTGTTTTCGTTTCTTTTCAAACCAAGATTCCAATCAATTTTTTAAAGGTGACGATACCCGAATTAGATATGTAGGTCGCTTCGATCGTACGGATCAACATGCGCCAAAATCGTGGGCTCCCGGTTCCTATTTATCGTTTGATGTATTCGGTAACTCAGCAGAAATAATACTTTTAGACGAACATAAATTCGGAAAACTGCACAACTACATTGAAGTCGTTATTGATCACCATGAAACCAAAAGAATTCAGTTGACAAAAAGATTAAATCTCATTTCTTTGTTTCATCATAAACTTCCTGGTAAACATCATGTCTTGATTTGTAAAAACACAGAAAGTGCAATCGGATATATTCAAGTGCTGGGAGTGAGATGTCAAAATCTATTGAAGTCAAAAAAAACGAAGAAATCCATTTTTGAATTTATTGGAGATTCCATCACTTGTGGAAATGGCGCTGATTCTTCCGAAGTGAAATTTGGCGAGGGAGCTTGGTATGATTACCACAATGCGTATTTAAGTTATGGTCCGAGATTGGCTCGTGAATTGAATGCAGATTGGATTCTGAGTTCTGTTTCGGGAATAGGAATGAATCATAGTTGTTGTGGAATGAGGCATTCTTTGCCGGAGGTCTATGAGCGCATTGATTTTCATAAGGGACATCGAAGATGGAACTTTCAAAACCAAGCAATACCCCAAGTGGTATTTATTACACTGGGTCAAAATGATGGGGATAAAGACTGGAAGGGATATGTCGATTCGTATGTTAAATTCATCCGACAATTGAGAAATAAATACCCAAGCAGTTGGATGGTTTGTTGCGTCAGTCCGATGTCAGAAGCAAACTTTAAATTAGCATTCATTAAACACATCGATGCAATTGTTCGTCGCGTTCAAGCGGATGGCGACAAACGAATAGTCTCATTTTCCTATAAAAAAACGTACAATAGTGGTTATGACCAACATCCAACGGTCAAGCAACACGAAGAAATGATGCTGGAATTAAAACAGTTCATGAGGAGATGGACTGTAACCATGAATCTGTGATTCGTTTAAACGATTGAAGATGATCAAACCTGTATTTTATTTCGTGTTAATTCTGTTACTTTCAACTCCATTTGGAAGCATACGTTCGTGTAGCATGTATAAATTAACCTTACATGGAAAAACGTATGTTGGATGTAACGAAGATGCTTGGAGAAGCACGTCAAGACTTTGGTTTGAATCGAAATCCACAAAGGTAAAATACGGTGCTGCATTTACCGGTTCAAGATTTGATGGCTCGAATGGATTTGCTCCTCAATCAGGAATGAATGAAGCTGGACTCACTTTTTCTCGATTAGCCTCCTATGTTCCAACTCAAAAAAATCAAAAGAATTTGAAGATTATTCATAATCCAACCAAATTTTTAAAGGACATTTTACATGCTTGTCAAACGGTTGAAGAAGTGAACAAATTGATTTCTTCCTACGATCGATCTATTTTTTTGGATGTTTTTATTTTTATCGATAAATCAGGAAAATACCTCGTGGTTGAACCGTATTCAACGCAAATAGGCAATGCAACTTCTTATGTTTTATCTAATTTTTGTCCATCCATTACGCCCCAAAGAGAAGCACTGAAATTGAATCGTTATCGAAAAGGATGGGAATTGTTAAAAATGAAACAGGATACATCACTTGTATTTTTACGTTCACTATCGGATTCAATGCATGTTTGTCGTCCAAAAGTAGGTGATGGAACCTTACTGACTTCTATTTGGGATTTGAATGATGGAAAATTCCACCTCTATTTCTATCACGATTATCGATATGTCCATTCATTTTCCTTATTGGATGAATTAAGAAAAGGGAATCATCAACTAAACATTGAAAAATTGTTTCCTGTTAATCGGGAATTTCAACAGCTGAAACACTACTATACAACAAAAAATGCTCGTTGGATGTATGCATTAATGATTTTCTTTTCGGTTATCTTGTTTTTTTCATCAGGTTATTTTTTCATCCTCTTTATTCGAAAAAAAACAACAGCAATTTACCTGAATCTCATTCTTGCATTTTTTGGATTTATCGTGGGATTCTATCTTGTTTTATTGTGTACACATCAATCCATTTTTTATTTTCAAGCGCCCTATCAAGATCCATTCAATGTTGTTGTTGGTTACGCTTCGTATGTGCCTAATTTGTTGTTATGCAGCATATTACCTTTGGTTTATGGGAGTGTAAAAATGTATAAAAATAACCAAAGGCCCACCTTCTCGAGAAAACTATGGATCGCCAATAACCTTATTTATCTGGTGCTAATCTGTTTTTTTGGTTACTGGAGTTTGTTTTGGTGCTAGCGGAACGCAGGTGCATATTCCTCGGTTTTTTCAAACAATATGTTCGGTTAAATGAGCAGTTATTTCAATGGAGCATTCGTCAGATTTTTCGAGAGTATCTCCCAAACTTGCTCGGCTGCCGTGTCCCAACTAAATTGATGAGATCGTTCGGTCGCGTGTTGGGATAACTGTTTATACAGAACTTTGTCTTCCGCTATTTCTTTCAATTGTGCGACAATGTCATTCACTGAAAACGGGTCGCAATAAATAGCGGCATCTCCCGCAATTTCGGGTAAACAAGTGGTGTTCGCACTAACAATTGGCACGCCGCAACGCATCGCCTCCACAAGTGGAATTCCAAATCCTTCGAAATATGGAACATAACTCAAGGCGTATGCAGCACCCATTATTTTCACCAATTCTGCTGTCGATAAATGTCCAAGAAAATGAACGCGTTTCTGTTGTTCCTCTGTTAACTGGAATAATTCATCCTTCCACATGGCATTTCCAACAATCACCAAATCAATTTCATCGTTGCTTGCGCAAAAAATGGAAAATGCTTCGATCAATCGTCTGACATTCTTTCTTGGATGTAAGGATCCTACGAATAAAAAGTAGGGTTTGTTTGATGCATATTGTTGTCGAGTGGCTTGAATTTGGTCAGGAGTTAATGCATGAAATTCATCGCTTATTCCATTGTAAACGACAGAGATTTTATCTTTTGGGATCCCATACGTTTCGACAAGGTCATTTTTTGAATAATTGGAAACTGTTAACAAGTGATTTGCTTTTCGAGCGAACTTCGGGAAGAAAAATCGAAAATATAAAGAAACGAGTTTCGGTAAATCTTTGGGATAATGTTCAAAATTCAAATCATGAATCGTCGCAATTTGTGGAACCTTCGTTCGAAGCGAACAGAAGCCATCTGGCGTCCAAAATAGATCGATTTGGTATTTTTTTAAGGCCTTCGTTAAACTGAATTCGAACCAAAATACCCACAAAATTGGATGTCTTGTTGGTGGAAACAAGACCACTGTTTTTACGTGACTAGGAAAAACATATGTTGGATCAACTTGGCGATCAAAAAACAAAACGAAAGAATGTTCGGGATGGGCTTTAACAATTCGGGAAATTAATTCATAGGAGTAATGACCAAAACCTTCCATTTTGGATCCGAGAATGTTACGTGCGTTAATGCCGATGATCAAAATCCTAGAATTGATGTATGTAATTGTTTCTTTTTTCTTGACCAATTGACGTTTCAGGTCCGTGTCCACAATAAACGATGGTTTCGTCGGGATATTGGAAGAGAATGTTGAAAATGGAATCTTTCAATGTGGCTAAATCCCCTCCTGGTAAATCAACTCGTCCGAAACTACCTTTAAATAACACATCTCCATTGATGATCAACTTTGCTGATTCGAAATAATAGACAACATGTCCTGGTGCATGTCCCGGTGTATGTCGTACTTGAATGTTGAATCCGCCAAGCACTAATTCTTGCTTATCTTCTAGTTCATTTGTTGGAACGTTTTCTATTTGATATGCTTCAAAACCATACACATGTGCATAGCTTGCGACTGACTCCCAGGTTGAACGATCGAGTGGATGCAAATAGGCAGGAGCATGAAATCTTTTTTGAACAAAAGCGGCACCTAAAATATGATCAATGTGCGCATGTGTGTACAATATAGCCAGTACAGACAACTCATTTTCTTCAATAAAATCAGCCAATTGTTGTTCCTCAGCTTTGGAATAGCATCCGGGATCAACGATCAGTGCTTCGCCTTGCTCATTTGAAACAACGATGGTGTTTTCTTGAAAAGCATTAAAGGAAAAAACGTGGACATCTAGTTTACTCATGAGGCAAATTTAGCGCAAACTACTTGGACTAGCGCAATAAATTGATGTGACCAGTGATTTCTTTTTTATTGTTGGCGAAATCGGTGTATTTCAATTTCCAAACGTAGGTTCCATCCTGACATGGACGTTTATTATACGTACCATCCCAATAATCTTCTGTTGAGGTCATTTCATAAACGATTTCTCCCCAGCGATCGAATATCAGCATTTCGAATTCTCGTATATTCCCAAGTATCGGTCTAAATTCATTGTTGTGTTCATCACCATCCGGTGTAAACGTATTCGGAACATAGATGAATGGATCAAAATACACACTAACTTGACTTTGTGCTTGACAACCATTTAAATCAGTGAAGTACACATTATAAACTGCATTTTGATTAGGTGAAACACTCGTATTCGCACAAGTGGCACAAGTAAATTCATCTTGCGGTGTCCAAAGAATAGATCCAGGTCCGCTTGTTATCGCATTGAATTGAATGGATTCTCCCACTAATGCATACACATCCACTCCGGCATTAATATGTGGGGGAGGGAACACATTAATTTGAACATTCGCGGTATCTTGACATCCGTTAACATCTGTGCCAATGACCATGTAATTGGTGTTGGTTTGATTTTGTACCACAGCAAAAGCACCATTATTTGCCGTACTTACGGGATGAGGGGACCAATCATAATAGGAAGCGCCACTCGCCCAAACGCTAGCTGGAGCCCCTGGACAAACGATTGTGTCATTCCCCGCAATGATATGTGGAGTAATGATGTGAACCCAAATGGAATCACTTTCTGTTCCACAGCTATTCGTGACGTCGCAATAGTAGTATTGCTCACTGCTAGGACTCAATTCAACAGTTTGATTGGTTTGTCCGATTAAATTATTCGTCGGATACCAGAAATAACTTGTTCCCCCACTGATGAAAGCACTACCTGATCCACCAAAACAAATACTTAATGTGTCATCTAATACAGGGTCTGGCGGATTGAAAAAGACTTGAATGTGCATGGAATCAGTTGCGGTACATCCGTTTGCTGAGGTAACTGTCGCCGTGTAAGTAATGGATGAAGTGGGGGTTGATGTCGTATTAAAGGAAGTGGTGTTACTCAGGAAATTCGACGGGGTCCAAACAATGGTTCCTGAGCCTACAGCTACTAAATCCACTGTTCCTCCCAAGCAAATGGTGGTATCATTGTTAATACTGACGTTCGGAGCCGAAACATTCACCGTGACTTGAATTGTGTCCGAACCACACGTATCTGAAATAATGACACTAAAAGTAGTGGTAGCATTCAAGGTGGCAATAGGATTCGCAATAGTGGCATTGTTCAATACATTCGCTGGACTCCAACTATAAGTTGATCCGCCGTATGCGTCTAACTGATACGTATCTCCTGGACAAATACTATTTGTTGGTTGAACCGCTCCAGCTGTAAAAGCACCAATATTCACCGTGACAGTGACAGAGTCTGGGGCATAGCATCCAGTTGAATCGTACACAATTAACTGAACATCATAAGATCCTGGTGTGGTGTATTGATGACTTGGCTGCATCAACGTGGAATTGGACCCATCCCCAAAATCCCAGATATAGGCATTTCCATTGACGCTGTTATTTTGGAAAAATACGGATTGCGGTATGCAAATCAAAGGTGCTGGTTGTGCGGCAATTGCTTGAATGGTGTTCAGTTCAAATTTAAAGGTTGCCATGTTGCAATTTGGACTTGGATTCTGTGGAGACCAGCTTCCAGGAGTGCTTGTAAAGCCAAAATTATTTCCACCACAAGCCCCACAAACCGCGTGATAAATTCTTCCCGCATTATCAAATCGACTGGTTCCTCCATCGACATGATTGTAACTGCTCGCTGATCCACCCATGAAAGTGGCATATTTCAAAGAGGTCGCATCATTGTCTAAAACAGCGATGTAGAAGTTACTCCCGTTGGTTGTTTGCTGGTATCCGTCTATTGTAGTATGAAATCCAGTAGTGGTTGAATAGGCTGCTTGTGCATAAGTTTGATTCAGAATCCCTCCCCAACCGGCAATGTAAATATCGTAGCAATCAGAAACTAAAAATGCCGTTGGTGAAAGTTCCACGTGTCCGGTACTTGCACCAATCATGGTGGTCCAAGTGATGTTCATTAAATCACTCGAATATTTGCGTAAAAACTGACCTGAATTGGCATTTCCATAGCAGCCTGGACTGATGGTCCAAGCGGATTCTGATTGTCCAAAAACATAAGGTAAATTATCGATGTCTGTTCGAACAAAGTAGGCTTGATCGTATTCGGAAAGTCCCATATAAGATCCTGCTTGAATAGATCCTGAACCATTCATTTTTATGATGAATCCATCGCTAAGTCCACCATTAAACGTTAGATCATTTCCAGAACTAATCGGCAAGGAAGCAGATGATGTACCACCGCAGACATAAATACTACCATTATTAGCGACAGCGATTGAATTCCCTGATTCATTCCCCATTCCGCCAAAATAGGTGCTCCATTGCAAATTTGACAACGTGGAATTGAATTTGAAAATAACGGCATCTTGTGTACCATTTAACATCGCTTGTGAAGCGCCGGATGTTGGAAAGTTTGAGGAAGATGTCGAACTAGCGATGTACACATTTTGGTTGTTATCTAATACAATCTCTCCTCGGAACTGATCTCCATAATTAAAATTCAACGAGCTTGTATTTAATCCATCTGTCCCTGTCCCACCTACATAAGTTGAAGACAACAAAGCTGTTCCGTTTGGACTTAATCGTGCGACATAAATATCGGAGCCATTAAATTCTAGTTCGTTTTGAAGTTGGTAAGGTCCACCATTAAAGGAATTATCAAATGCTCCTGTGGTTATTGGAAAGTTCGATGATGAGGTGACACCATAAATGTACAATTCTCCATTTGGAGCAGAAACCAATGAATGCGGTGTTTCGTTACCAGATCCACCAAGAAAAGTGGAAAAAAGCAAAGCAGTTCCGGTCGCATTGAATTTGGTGATCGAAGCATCCATAGGAAACATTCCGGTCCCACTGCCGAAACTGGAATCAAATGCACCGGTTGTAATGGGATATCCGGTTCCGAAAACGATTCCTCCGCCAAATAAATTACCGCTTGGATCAGGTGTTGCAGTAAAACCCCAGTTATCAGCTGTTGATCCAGAAAAGGTCGAGAAGGTTAAACTTGGATCAATGTAAAGTCGTTCCGACGCATCATATCCATCTGGGATGATGAAAGATACGTGATCATCTATTAGTTGAAAATATATTTGAACGGTGGATTTCTTTCCGCTTTCAGAGATGTTCCATGCTTTGGGAGCCGAATAGGTAATGGTGCCAAGGGAATGCGTGATGATCAGATTGCCATTTTGGTCAAGTGCTAAATTTTCCGCCCCTTCCAGATAGAAAGATAATTGACTCAAGTCGGCATGAGGTTGTGCGTCGAATGCAAATGAAAGTTGTCCAGCTTGACCATCATAGATGAGGTCAATTCCTTCAAAATAGGAGGGCATAAGTACTTTAGAAACACCGTGTATGGAAGATTTCCATTTCGATTGGTCACTTCCTAATAGGTAATTAAAATAATGTGAACTTGAATCGCTTTCTTGGATTTCCACGTCACTTTTCGCATGTGGAAAGATGTGTTTAATGGCATGATAACTTGTTTTATCATGGGTTGTCTCTGCTCCGTTATGATGTTGGTGACTCATGGCATCAGTCAGGAAGAAAGTCATGCCACGGTTTTCCAGCAACAATTTGCCTGAGTTCAGATCAACATTATATAAAATGCGTTCATCCCATTGTCCTTTATTCGGAATCATCCAAACTTTCTGAGACCAAGTGGTACAAAAAGTAGTTAAAAATAGAATAAAAGTTAGTAGGCTCTTCATGTAGTTGAGCTAAATTACAACAATTGTAAATGACATCAAACATAAGACAATAATATGTCTTTCAGGTTGCCTCTTTTTTGATAAAATATTGTGTTTCAGCTTGAATTTTTGTTTATTTGTATCGCTAAAATCATGTTATGAAACGAATCATTCTCTCCTTTATCCTTATTTGTCTTGCATGGAATTCACATGCGCAAGATTATTCGCGTTTAAAAGTCTTTGTCGATGACGCGCAACTGAATAAACTTGGTAATCTTGGTGTGGCGGTAGATCATGGCATACGCAAGGAAGGTACTTTTTTCATTTCAGATTTTTCCAGTGCGGAAAGAGTAATTATGGATCAATATGAATTCAATTATGAAGTATTGATTGAAGATGTTCAAAAATACTATGTGGACATTTTAAATAATCCTACACCTCAATCAACTTATAAAAATGCCACATGTTCATCGACATCTGGAGGAGGGAGCGCCTATGTGAATCCGAATACACCAACCAATTTTAATTTAGGTACGATGGGTGGGTATTTAAAATACACTGAAATGTTGGCGGAATTAGATGCGATGGTGCAGCAGTATCCAAATTTGATTACGGCAAAAGCACCCATTTCGACCTTTGTTTCACATGAGAATCGTCCAATATATCATGTTAAAATTTCCGACAATCCAAATGTGGATGAAAACGAACCAAAAGTTCTTTATACAGCAATCCATCATGCGCGTGAACCAATGAGTTTGATGGAAACAATCTTCTTTATGTGGTACGTTTTGGAGAATTATGGAACGAACGATGAAGTGACGTATTTGGTCAATGAAACACAATTGTTTTTTGTCCCTTGTATCAATCCTGATGGATACGTGTACAACGAAACAACCAATCCAACCGGCGGAGGAATGTGGCGTAAAAATCGTCGAAACAATGGTGGTGGAGTGTACGGTGTGGACCTAAATCGAAATTACGGCTATGGTTGGGGAACAACGGGAACGAGCACTAGTACAAGTAATGATACTTATTGCGGTCCATCTGCTTATTCTGAACCTGAGGTTCAAGCCATGCGTTGGTTGGTTCAACACCATAAATTTGTTTCGGCATTCAATGCACATACGTATGCCCAAGATATCTTATTCCCGATTGGAACCACGGTTGCCGAATATGCAGATCATCACGCCTATTTTCAAGCACATACCGATCACATGGTGGAACACAATGGATATGCTTCAATGAAAAGCTCTGGGCTTTATCCTGCTTCCGGTGATTCAGACGATTACATGTATAAATTGGATATTGGTGTAGGCGTGAAGGATACAATGTTCGTTCATACACCTGAGGTTGGAACGGCTTTCTGGCAACCATCTTCTGAAATTATTTCTACCTGCCAAGAAATGGTTTTTCCTAACCTAGTCTTGGCTCATATCACCAGAAATTATGTGATCGTGAAGGATACGGATCCAAACAATATCTCCACTTTAACGGGTAATTTCAATCATTCTGCTTATCGATTGGGACGTATGTCTGGACCAGTAACAGTTTCGATTGAACCTTTGTTAAATGTGACCACTGTTGGTGCTCCTGTAGTTTATAATTTGAATCAAATGCAAACCTTAACAGGTGCCATTTCATTTACGTTAAATCCATCCATTCAGTTTGGAGATTTAGTCAAGTATATTCTGAAAACAGATAATGGATTATGGATTAAAAGAGATACCATTGTGAAAACGTATGGTGCGTACAATTTACAGATTTCTGAAAATGCAAGTGCGACAACCAATTGGACAGGTAACTGGAATACAACAACAAGCACCTTTGTTTCTGCACCAAAGTGTTTTACAGATTCACCTACTGGAAATTACGCAAGTAATGCCAATAAAACATATACGTATGTTCCAACGATTGATTTAAGTAATGCGTACGCAGCCAAAGTAAGTTTTTACGCAAAATGGGCATTAGAAACAGATTACGATTTTGTTCAATTTCAAGTTTCAACGGATAATGGTACCACATGGATTGGTCAATGTGGAAATTATACCAATGCAGGAACCAATGCGAATGGCAGTGTGCAACCGAATAATCAACCAGTTTATGATGGGACAATGTCCAATTGGGTGCTGGAGGAAATAAACTTAAGTGATTATTTAGGTCAAATCATTAAAGTTCGTTTTCAATTGAAATCGGATGGAGGAACAAACATGGATGGATACTATTTTGATGATTTCAATGTGTATTTCAACAATCAAGCGCCTGCAGTGACGCCAACGGCACAATTCAGCACAAGTAATTCAGTTATTTGTACAGGAACAACGGTTCAATTCACCGATGCTTCATTGGATAATCCAACCGCATGGGCTTGGGATTTTGGTGATGGTTCGACTGCGACTACTCAAAATGCAACTCATGTGTATGCGACAACAGGAAACTTTACGGTTACCTTAACGGTATCCAATTCTGCAGGAAGTAACACAACGACTCAAAACATCACTGTAAGTCCAACGCCTTCCGTTAGTATTTCTATTTCTGATACAGACGGAGTTGTTTGTTTGGATGGAGGATTGATCACCCTAAGTTCTGATCAAAGTACGGCTGTATTTAGTGGTAATGGTGTTAGTGCAGCTAATTTTGACCCTCAGGCAGCTGGTGTTGGCCCGCAAACAGTGACTGTTTCCTACACGGACTTAAACGGTTGTACAGGAACCGATTCGACTGTGATTATTGTGGAGAATTGTGCTTCCATTACAGAATTATCGGCATATGGGGTGCAGGTATTCCCGAATCCAAATCAAGGTTCGTTTACCATCAAAGGATTGGAGCAAGAGTCGGCTTTCGCTGTTTATGATTTGAATGGAAAAGTGATTTTTGAAGGAATCGCTCACTCTTTGAATGAGCAAGTTGAGTTACCGAAAATTACTTCAGGTATTTACTACTTACAAGCCACTAAAAAAGGTCAAATGGCCCAATTGAAATTCGCTGTAATTAATTAGGATTGTATGAACGCTGCAAGTCGATCAATGTACGCTTGATATCCCATGACGAAAGGAGTTGTTTCGTGTTCTCCTCCTGGAACCAGAACAGCTTCTTTTATTCCTGGTTTATGGTCATAAACAAGTTGACCATGACTTTTCATCGATAAGAAAGAATCAGCCATACCGTGAATCCATAGTAAGGGAACATTTACTTTTTTGATTTCCGTTGCATTGTCGATTTTCAAGTCCACCAAAAAGGAACCAGGCATGGATAAAAGCGCGGCATCTTGAATCATGATTTCCGCTGAAGCAAAAGGCGCCTCTAAAATGATTTTATGGGGTTGCAAAGGATAATCATTGGCATGACCTGCTACTTCACAAACAGGTGCAGAACCGAGTGAAAATCCAAACATGACGAAGCGATCATTCGTTAGTCCACGGTTTTTCAACCAGGAAATAGCAGCAGATGTTGACGCATACATGTTCGATTCAGTTGCCGTCCCTTCGCTCAGACCGAAACCGGGATAATCAAACATGAAGACACCATATCTTCCTAGTCCACCGATGTTTGCATATAATTTTTCACGACACCAATAGAAGTCTAGGTGATCTTTGTTTCCGTGGCAATATAAAATCACGGTATCCTGATTTATTTGGTTCGTATCGCCCACATATATACCATGAATTTGAACCGTTTTACCATCAATGTCGATTGGAAATTGTACTCTGTTGATCAGGCTATCCGGAACAGCAAATTGCCCATTTAATTCTAACGAAACCTCACCGGTGTAGTTGTCCAACTGATAGCTTTCTAAGGGATGACCATTAAACAAAAAGGAGTCTAATCGTTTTCTACAGGAAAGTAAGCTGAGCGATATAAAAAGAAGTAAAAAGTATTTCATTATTTCAAGTGATAAGTGATGCCAAAATAAAGCCCCATGGCTCCGCGATTATTCAACAGACTTGGATAATCCACCACGATATTTTGATTGGATTGATTTGGTGCGAGTAATTTTAATTCAGCTTGGTAACTCCATTTAGTACGAATCCATTGATGACCAAGTTGAATACTTGGGATCCAAAATTGTTCATTCGGTCGTCCTTGAGATTCTGTTTTGTAGGGATCAAACCAATTACTGATTCCTGCATAAAAGAAATTGTAGCGTTTGCTTTCGATTTTGCAAATAGCATCTCCTTCGAAATATTCCACTTTTTTGAACGATTTACCATATTTGAAATAGTAATTCGCATCCAATTGAGGCCAAAAACGATTCGCTCCTGTGTAAAAATCAACCAAGACGTTCATCGTACCTTGAGCACTCAGTCCCATTTGATTGTTTTTCCACAAACTTTGAGATACGCCAATATCAGTCTGACCAACTCCAAAAGCCAAAGACGTGGTGTGTAGATTTCCAAAGACAGTTGTTTTGTTACTGATTCCATATCCATAACCGATTGCAGTAAAAGGAATTGGTATGGCACCAATTCCAGGGATTTTGGCTACAGGTCCACCAAAGTTTCCAGTAATGACTTGTTGTCCTTTTTTTAAGGGCTCAACAAAGCGAGCAGGTGCACAACTAGCCAAGATTGAAACAGCAAAAAGGAAAAGTAAATTTATTCGATTCATGAATCAAAGATAGGGACTTTGTACGAATCAAATTCATTACTTTTGTTCTATGGCTGGATCGAGTTATGGGACACTATTTACACTGAGCACCTTTGGGGAATCCCATGGTGCGGCTATTGGTGGAATTATCGATGGATGTCCTGCTGGATTTGAATTGAATATCCTGCAAATTCAGGAAGAACTCAATCGCCGAAAACCTGGTCAGTCTCAATTGACTACACCCAGAGACGAAAAAGACCAAGTCCAATTTCTTTCTGGCATTTTTGATGGAAAAACGACAGGTACGCCGATTGGTTTTATGATTGAGAATGCAAATGTCAAGTCTGAAGATTATGATCATTTGAAAGCTGTTTATCGTCCATCTCATGCTGATTACACCTATCAAGAAAAATATGGTCACCGTGATTTTCGAGGTGGTGGACGCAGTAGCGCAAGAGAAACCGCTTGTCGGGTGGTGGCAGGCGCAGTTGCGAAACAGATTTTACAGTCCATTCAAATTGAATTTAGTACATACGTTTGTCAAATAGGCCATATTGCCATGGAAACAAAGGCGTTTTATGAGAAAGCTCAAATTGAAGCAACGCCTGTGCGATGTCCTGATCATAAAATCGCAGAAAGGATGATGGATAAAATTCAAGAAATTCAGGAAGCGGGAGATTCAATTGGCGGTGTTGTTCAATGCGTGATTCATGGTGTGCCAGCAGGATTAGGTGAGCCGGTCTTTGATAAGTTGCATGCAGAATTAGGGAAAGCCATGTTGTCAATCAATGCGGTGAAAGGATTTGATATAGGCTCCGGATTTTCTTCCGTAGGAATGACAGGTAGTACGCACAACGATGTGTTTACGTCGAATGGTCAAACCAAAACGAACCATTCCGGAGGAATACAAGGAGGCATTTCCAATGGAATGCCAATTGAATTCAGGGTGGCATTTAAACCAGTGGCCACAATTATGCAGTCTCAAGAAACCATTAATTCGGACGGAAAAATGGTACAAATCGAAGGGAAAGGTCGTCATGATGCCTGTGTCTTACCGAGAGCAGTTCCCATCGTTGAGTCAATGGCTGCAATGGTAATTTTAGATTTTTATTTACGTCAAAAAGCAACAAAACTTTAAAATTAAACTTATGTTACAACGCATTCAAACCATTTATTTCATTGTTGTTATGGCTGTATTGGCCAGTTTATTATCCGGCATGGAAATCTACACCATGTCAGATGGATCCTTCAATTTTTCTCAAACTGTTTTTGGTGCTGAACGTCAAAGTGTCAAAGGTGGTTATGTTGAATGGTTATCCTCTTTTCAATTTGCTTATTTATTGGTCATTGTATTTGTCATGCTCATTTTCTTTGCGATGATGTCTTATAAAAATTTAAAGCGACAATATACCTTAGCGAAGGTGATTTTATTTGTTTACTTCTTGTTTGTGATTGCGATTATTTCCATTACCTCGTTCGGTTTCAACGGATATTCCACGAATCCAATCACTGGAATTCATGTGGGAGTCGGTTTTTACATTCTAATTTGTGGATTGCCATTTTCTTATTTTGCCATGAGAGGAGTGCAAAAGGACAAAGTTCTTTTGGATTCATTGAATCGATTAAGATAACAGAACTTTCAAAAGATAGCTGCTGAGTTTCAAAGTTAGCCGCTATATTATCCGTATCTTTGCCGCCCATCTTACGGGAACGATACTATGAACTTCTTATCCATTGAAAATTTAACTAAATCATACGGTGAGCGTATGATTTTTGCCGACCTCACATTTGGAATCGACCAAGGTCAGAAAGTGGCAATTGTCGCAAAGAATGGATCTGGAAAAACTACGATGATGCGCTGCATTATGGGTTTAGAACCAGTAGATTCAGGTAAAGTGACATTTCGTAAGGACATTCGTGTGGCATTCATGGAGCAAACAGAAAATATGCGCGAGGATCAAACCATTCTCGAGTCTATTTTTGATCATGACCTGCCTGAATTAAAGGTGATCAAGGCCTATAATGTTGCCCTCGCAAAAAATGATGAAGCTGCCTTAGAAGAATTATATCAGTCCATCACAGAATTAAATGCATGGGACACAGAAGTTCGCGTTCAACAGATTTTGTCCGTTTTAAAACTGGACGACATGGAGAAGCAAATCGGTGAACTCTCCGGAGGACAAAAAAAGCGTGTTGCACTCGCAAAAGTATTGCTGTCGGATGCTGATTTCTTAATTTTAGATGAGCCGACAAACCATTTAGATCTGGACATGATTGAATGGCTCGAGCAATATTTATCGACTTCGAAATCAACCATTTTAATGGTAACTCACGACCG
The DNA here is from genome assembly GCA_046070685.1 of Flavobacteriales bacterium. GTDB lineage: Bacteria > Bacteroidota > Bacteroidia > Flavobacteriales_D > Crocinitomicaceae > UBA952. The sequence goes on from JBJTMU010000006.1 coordinate 46,411, forward strand.
TTACTTCTTAGAAGTTGTGTGTGACACCATCATGGAGCTTGCAGATCAAACCATTTATCGATACAAAGGAAATTTCTCTTACTATTTGGAGAAAAAAGCAGAACGACAAGAACAAAATCAAGCGACGATTGAAAAAGCTAAAAATACCTTCCGTAAGGAATTGGATTGGATTCGTCGTCAGCCAAAGGCACGTGGCACCAAACAAAAAGCACGTGTGGATGCCTTTCAAGATGTGAAAAAAGTTGCATCACAACGTTTGGATGAGGATGAATTGGAATTGCCAGTAAAAATGGAACGACTCGGTTCAAAAATTGTTGAATTTCATAAAGTCAGTAAATCGTATCCGAATCGGGTCATATTGAATGATTTCTCTTACAACGTGCAGCGTCAAGAACGCCTTGGAATCGTTGGTAATAACGGAACAGGTAAAACCACCTTCTTGAAAATGTTGGTCGGACAAGAAGAAGTCGATAAGGGTAAAATCGTCATCGGCGAAACAGTCGTATTTGGTTATTTCTCTCAAGACTTAATTAAGGTGAATGATGATTTCAAAGTCATAGATGTCGTTCGAGAAGTGGCGGAATACATTCCATTAGAGAAAGGCAGACAGCTTTCCGCGGCTCAATTATTGGAACGATTCTTATTTCCTCGCGATATGCATTACCAATTCGTGCATAAATTAAGTGGTGGCGAAAAACGTCGATTAAAATTGTTGCGCGTATTAATGGCAAATCCAAATTTCTTAATTCTGGATGAGCCAACCAATGATTTGGACATATTCGCAATGTCAGTTTTGGAAGAGTACTTACGTCAATTTCAAGGTTGTCTGATCGTTGTTTCCCACGACCGTTATTTCATGGATAAAATGGTGGATCACTTGTTTGTCTTCGAGGGTCAAGGAGAGCTGAAGGATATTGTTGGGAACTATACTATTTTCCGTCAACAGCAATTGGATAAAAAACGCGGAGTGAAACAAAACGCGACGAAAGAGGAACCTGAAATCAAAGAAAAAGTCATTTCACCTTCTTCTATTGAACCGAAAAAAAGAAAACTTTCCTTCAAAGAGAAAGAAGAATATGAATCCATTGAACGACGATTGCCGGAATTGGAGAAAACGAAAGATGCGTTAACAATGGCACTTTCGAGTGGTGATTTATCGAATGAAGAACTCATGAAAAATGGCGAAGAGCTTGGTAAAGTGGTAGCTGAAATTGATGCATTATCCGAAAGATGGATTGAATTAGCAGAGTTTATTTAAGCAACTATTCGTTGAAAAACGACGTCCTTTTTTGCGCTACTGATAAAAAATGTTCATCTTTAATCTCTAAATTGGTTTCCATGAAGTTTAGCTATCTTTTCGTGCTTGTTTGCCTAATGTCATTTGGGAAATCTTTTGCTCAAACGCTCGTATTTGCCCAATTATCAGGATCTCCTTCGATGAGTACAACTGGATGGAATTTAACCGGAGCCGCCTACACAGGTGACACAGGCGGAGATGCCAATGTGGATCCAGATGAACTTGTACTAACGGACAATGTTGGAAATTCAAGTGGGGCCATTTTTTACAGTCAGCCAATTGACTTAGGTACGTGTTACCAATGGAATGTACAGTTTGATTTTCGAATGTACGATGGAAATAGCGCGGATGGAATTGCTTTTTGCTTTTTAGATGTCCCGCCAACTGGATTTGTTTCTGGAGGAGGCGTAGGAATTCCATCCACTGCCAATGGAATTAAAGTGGTTTTCGATACGTACAACAATTGCGGTGGACCCAATCCTGAAATTCAAATTTACAGTGGACCCGGATACAATGAATGCATTGCTGGAATCACGACGCTTAACAATGTTGGTGGAAATCTAAATTTCCTTCGTTCAAGTACTTATAATACGGCTGTGATTAGTTACAACTATGGTGTGGTAACAGTTTCCGTAAACGGCACGCAATATTTGTCTGGAACCTACAATTTGAATTTTGCTGGTTACATGGGTTGGACAGCCAGTACAGGTGGATCGAATGATCGCCACTCCATTCGCAACGCGACCATTTTCGCAGATATTGCCAACTCTAATGCAGGTCCAGATGTTAGTGTTTGTAGTGGACAAGCAGCTCAAATTGGTAGTGCGAATAATTCAAGTTACATCTATTCTTGGACAGCGGCACCGGGACTTAGTCAAAATACGATATCTAATCCTTCGGTGAATTTAGTAAACAATAGCAACGTGCCGATTTCACAAATGTACACGGTCACGACGAATTTGGCTTCCAATCCGAATTCATGTCCATCTTTCGATAGTGTGTTTGTGACCGTAAATCCATTGTTCAATGACACCTTGCCTGTTAGCATTTGTCAGGGTTCCACGTACACATTGGGTACGCAAACATTTTCAACATCTGGGTATCATCCAGTTGTTTTTTCCAGTGTTCTTGGATGTGATTCTACCGTTGTGTTAAATTTAACATTGTTGCCTAATTTAACAAACAATCAAACCGTACATATCTGTCAAGGAACAACGTATAGTTTTGCAGGAAATACGCTTTCCACGAATGGAACTTTTACGCAACTGTTACAATCCGTATCGGGCTGCGATTCGACCATCAATTTAACGTTAATCGTTGATCCGATTCTCTCTTCTTCTATTCAAGCATCTATTTGTCAGGGTGGATCCTTCATTTTTGGGAATCAAACTTTGACGTCTGCTGGAAATTATACCAGAACCATTCAAACATTGGCGGGCTGCGATTCGACCATCAATTTAACACTGACTGTTAATCCGGTATTGTCATCAAGTAGTTCAATGACACTCTGTCAAGGTCAAACAACCTTGTTTTTTGGTCAAACCTTGGGTAATTCAGGGACTTACACTCACACTTTACAAACAGTAGCTGGATGTGATTCTGTCGTTACATTAAATTTAACGGTTTATCCAATTCCGGCAACACCAATTCTCACGAATAACAGTCCAGTTGAATGTCCAGGCGATGTCGTTTCGATGTCGATTCAGCCGGTTGCAAGTGCTGTTTATCATTGGAGTGGACCTTTGAATTTTTCCTCCACAGATCCGAATGTTTACTTTCCAGTTCAGATAGGTCAAATGGGAAATTACAGCGCTACGATTACTATCAATGGATGCGTGTCGAGTCCTGCAACAATCCCGGTTTCCATATTAAATATTTACTCCTATGACGATTTTGATTTTCCAAATGTCATTACACCAAACGGTGATGGAATCAATGAATATCTCGACCTGCTTGGGAAATTTAAATCTTGTCAAGAGTTTCAATTAACCATTCTAAACAGATGGGGAAATTTGGTGTATTCAGGAACCAAAACGGCTACGCCATTTGCAGGGAATAACCTAGATGGAACCCCATTAGAATCTGGCGTTTATTTCTACCTACTTGAATATGATCAACAGAAGAAAAGTGGATTTATTCACTTAATTCGTTAGTTCAAAATACGTGCTTCTTTTCCAAATTGACGGTATGAAACCATAACGGCAAGGACCGCTAAAATCAACATGATTCCTAGGCTGATGCAATAATATACGATGGATAAAGTTCCGGAGATCAATTCTTTGGTTGCAAGGACGATGTTCACTACGGGAATACTTGCTGTAACAGCATTTAAGGCAATACCTGGAAAAAAACCAACCATTGCAGGAAGTACCATTACAATATTTAATGGCGTGATGATGCTTTGTGCTTCTTTAAATGATTTCGCATAAACGGCAATGGGAATCATCACTCCGGCGAAAAAAACGACAAGTGGCAAAAGTAAACTGAACATGGCCAAGATAAAGGAAGGAGTTAAGATGCCATGTACTATTTTCAGAATTTCTTCATTGTGGACAATGTCTAAGAACTCAATAGAAACGAATAAGCCGATAAGGGCACAACTAGCAGCTAGCATTCCGGATAGGACAACAACCATCATTTTTCCAACTAATATTTGCCAGCGTGAAACGGGTGTAGTTAGCAAGGTTTCGATGGTTCCTCTTTCTTTTTCTCCAGTGAATAAATCAATAGCTGGATACATACAACCGATAAATCCGAAAGCGATGAAAATATACGGTAAAATCCCTCCGGCTAATTGCCCAATCATTTTTTCGTGACTTGCACAATTTTCATAAACAGGAACTAAAGGATGGATTTTATTCGCATCTAAACCAAGTTCTTTCCAACGTAGCATTTCCGCATGATTCGAAAGCACAGTCATATATGCTTCCGCGCGTTCTTGTCGACCAATTTCAGTGGCATCGAATAACCAAGTTAAGGGTATGGACTGTTTCGTTCGTGTCAATTCCGCTTCGTTTTTTGGTACAATGAGTCCAAGTTGAATTTCTCCTTCTTCAATGGCTTTTTTCAGTCGAGTTGAATCTTCAAAGTTCTTTAAGGTCTTTTTTCCCAATCCTTCGGGCATTGCTTGTAGTTGATTCCAATATTTTGCGCCTAGATCGCCCCAAATTCCAATGGTTACCTTTTCTTCACTAGCTTTTTTTTCGAAGGAAGAGGAAATATTGACGAATAGGGTTAAAGTGATGGGAAATACCAATAATGGAATGAGCAACATGGTACGCATCGTGCGCTTGTCACGCAAGGTATCCAATAGTTCTTTTTTGAATATGGTCAATATCATGCTGATCGGTTTATTGTTGAACAATACGAATGAATTCCTCTGTTAGATTATTCGCCTCCATGTTTTGTCGAAATTCAGTCATGGGGCCATTGAATTTGAGATTTCCCTTATGTACGATGGCTAGTTCATCACATAACAAATCAACTTCACTCATGATGTGACTGGAAAAAATAACCGTTTTATTTTGATCTTTACAATCACGAATGAGCTTAATGATGTTTTCTGCCGTAATGACATCGAGTCCGCTAGTAGGTTCATCAAAAATCACTACATCAGGATTGTGAATCATCGTGCGACAAATGGAAACTTTTTGTTTCATTCCAGTGCTTAATTTTCCAATTCTTTTCTGGAGGAAATCACTCATATTCAATAAATCGAATAAGTACTTTTTACGTTCCTCTCTTTCTTTGTTCGGAACATTGTATAGGGCGGCAAAGTAATCGATGATTTCTAGTGGAGTTAAACGAGCATAAAGTCCGGTTGATCCTGTTAGAAAGCCAATTTTTGCCCTAGCTTCTTGAGGATATTTGATGGCATCAATTCCTGCTATTTCAATTGTGCCTGAAGTAGGCGTCAATATGGTTGCCAGCATGCGAAGAGTTGTTGTTTTTCCAGCGCCATTTGGACCTAGTAATGAAAAAACTTTTCCGGGTTGACAAGTAAAACTCAAGTCATTTACAGCAAGCGCGATATCCTCAGTTGTATTGAGTTCCTTTTTCTGTTGGCGACTTAGTTCGAATTCTTTTCGTAGATGTGCGACGTGAATCATAGCAGGTGGATTTCAAGAAAAGACGAAAGATGCGTAGTGAAGTTACTTCAATATACGTTCATCCTTCAGAATAGCTTTGTTTTTATTGGCGAGTTGTCCGCAGGCAGCATCAATATCTTTCCCACGACTTCTTCGAACATTTACGATGATGTTTTTCGATTCTAGGAAAGCGGCAAAAGCATCTACTTTTCGGGCATCTGCTTGTTGAAATTCTCCCCCATCAATTGGATTGTATTCAATGATGTTTATTTTACAAGGAACACATTTGGCAAATTGCGCTAATTCGCGTGCGTCTTCTATTTCATCGTTGAAGTCACGAAAAATGATGTATTCAAACGTGACACGTGACCCCGTTTTCTCGTGGAAATAAGTCAAGGCATCCGACAGTTCAGCGAGATTATTCGATTCATTAATTTCCATGATCCGATCGCGTTTTTTATCGTTCGCCGCATGCAAGGATAAAGCCAAGTTGAACTTCACATCATCATCGCCTAATTTTCGAATCATTTTTGCAATTCCTGCTGTAGAAACGGTGATTCGTTTGGGTGAAATTCCAAGCCCATCCTCGCTACACAAACGATCGATGGATTGCAATACGTTTTTGTAGTTCAACAAAGGCTCGCCCATACCCATGTAAACGATGTTCGTTAAGTTTTGTCCGTAACGTTCTTCCGCTTGATTCTTCAAATAGACTACCTGATCGACAATCTCTCCAGCACTTAAATTCCGTAGTAACTTCAATCGTCCGGTGGCACAAAAAGTACAGGATAAACTACAACCTACTTGAGAGGAAATACAAGCGGTCATGCGGGATGTTGTGGGAATAAGAACGCCTTCAACTACTTTTCCTTCTTCAATCGTAAAAGCGCATTTGATGGTTTTGTCCTTGCTTATTTGTTGATCTTGTAAGCGAATGTGGTCGATGAAATAATGTTCTTGTAATGAATCGCGTAATTCACGACTTAGGTTTGTCATTTCATCAAAAGATGCGGCATTTTTTTTCCATAGCCATTCATAAACTTGTTTGGCACGAAATGCTTTTTCATTTCTTGCGACAAATTCGTCTTGAAGTTCCTTCAAGGATAAATTCCGAATATTGCTCAGTCCTTGAGGCATGAATGAATGATTAGCGGTTAAGCATCACTGGCATCACAAGCATTAAAATATCTTCATGCTCATTTGCAGGCGTGGAGGGAGTTAAAATTCCTGCACGGCTAGGCTCACTCATGGAAAGTTTGATTTCATCCGAATCCAAATTATTCAACATTTCCATTAGGAAACGAGAATTGAATCCAATTTCTAAATCGTCACCATCATAATTACATGTAAGGCGTTCGCTCGCTTCATTCGCAAAGTCAATATCTTCCGCGAATAAGGATAACTCAGATCCAGCTAATTTCAATTTAATTTGGTGTGTCGTTTTATTGGAGAAAATCGAAACACGTTTAATCGAAGAGAGTAATTGAGAACGATCAATTGTCAATACATTCGGATTTTCTTTTGGAATAACCGCTTCGTAATTCGGGTATTTTCCATCAATTAGTCGACAAACTAAAATCAAGTCATTGAACGTGAAAACGGCATTGGACTCATTGTATTCCAACAATACTTCCTCATCTCCTCGAAGATTTGATTTCAGCATGTTCAACGGTTTCTTTGGAAGGATGAAAGCGGAGCTTCCGCTTGCCTCAGCATCCGTTCGTCTGAATCGAACCAATTTGTGCGCATCCGTCGCAACGAACGTGATTTCACTCGCAGAGAACTGACAAAATACACCGCTCATTACCGGACGCAAATCGTCGTTACCAGAAGCAAATAATGTTTTATTGATGGCTCTCGATAATAAATCTCCAGATAATTTGATGGCGCTTTTCCCAGCTAATTCTGGCACTTTTGGAAATTCATCACCGTTGAATCCAACCATGCGTGATTTTCCATTATCGTAAGCGATTTCAATTTGATAATTCGTCGTATTTACCTTGAATGTACAAGGTTGGTCTGGCAAATTTTTCAAAACATCCAACAACAATTTTGCAGGAATCGCAATTTTCCCATCCTCTTCAGATTGCACTTCCATTTTAGTCACCATAGTTGTTTCTAAATCGGATGCAGATGCCGTTAATTGCCCGCTCGTAATTTCAAATAGGAAATTATCTAAAATTGGTAATGTATTGCTCGTATTCAGAACACCTGAGATACTTTGTAAATGTTTTAGTAAGCTTGTGCTAGACGCAATGAAATTCATACTCATTAATTTAGATACAAATTTAATAAATCAACTGAGATTATAATCAATGCAAGCGGTGAAAACCAATACTTTCTTCAAATCATTGATTAATATGTGCATTCAATTCTGAAACAAAGGAATTTGGATCGTCGGGTGTAAGAACGATTGCTCTGCCGTTATTCCGTTCGATGACCACAAAATGATCTCGTCGAGTAGCATACCAAACCATGGTCCCGTAGCGACTGTTTCGAAAAAGACCAAAGTATCCAAATAAGCCACCAACGCCAAAAACACGCATGGACCGAGGCATTTCATTTTTGTTAACTAGCGATACTTTTAGCATATCTGACGTCGAATAAAACTTTCGATGAAAAGGACGATGAATCATCAATTGTTTGTCTTCAATGGCATATCCTTTTGGACTGAATCCATAGGTAATGATAAGAATCAGAATAATCCCAAAGGGCATGACAATAGTTGGATTTGGATGAAAAACATCGGCAAATTCGACGGTATTCGTTTTGAAAAAAGGAATAAAAAAGGTGGGCAATAATAAAAGAGGAACAAGAATGGTGAGTGTCTTGGTCAATCTATCCATGCTGGCTTTGTACGGCATCATATTTCGCTAAATTTCTTTCGTAAATATACTTTTAATGCTTCGCGCATCAAAATAACTTCACTGATTTCTTGCTGAAAGTGTTCTTTTCCAGCGAGTGACAAAAAAAGTTGTTCCGGAATATCAATTAAGTAAATTAATTGCTGAAGTTGTGTGTTAGCTATTCCTGTGATACAAGATTGAATGGTTTGAAGTAAATCAGTTTGTTCATTTGCTTTCAAATCCAACCCACAACGATGAAAATCTTTTTCAAGTTGCAATAAGGTCGCTTCACGAAAGGACTGCTCCGTTAATGCTTGTTTGACTTGTTCTTGAAGATCTTGTGTCATGATTCAGAATTTGGATTAGTTTTGCATCACAACGTGAAGTTACACATGAAAAGGCTATTTGACATTATTTTTTCAGGAATTGTGCTCTTTTGTTTCTTGCCTCTGGGTTTGGTAATTGCTATAGGCATACTTTTGGAATCACGTGGAGGTGTATTTTTCATGCAGGAACGAATTGGATTGAACGGCATCCCCTTCCAACTTTTGAAATTCCGCTCGATGCGCGTGAATGCGGAGAATTCAGGCAAAATCACCGTTGGCGCTAGAGATCCACGCATTACGCGAATAGGATTTTACTTAAGAAAATTTAAACTCGACGAATTTCCGCAATTCTTGAATGTTTTGAAAGGGGAAATGAGTATTGTTGGACCACGTCCGGAAGTGAAAGAATATGTTAAATTATATACTGCGGAACAACGTAAAATCCTTCAAGTAAAACCAGGAATTACCGATTATGCTTCTTTGGCCTATTTTCATGAAAATGAACTTTTAGCAAAATCAGATCATCCGCAAAAAACGTATGTAGAAGAGATCATGCCGGCTAAAATAAAATTGAACGAAAAATACCTATCGAATCCAAACTTAAAGCAAGATCTTGTCATCGTTTGGAAAACAGCAACGAAAATTTTTAGGGCGTAATTTTTTACATCTTGTTCAAATATCGTAATATTGCAATATAGCGATATGAAGTCATATGGGAACAACAAAAAACGAGGTGTTTAACGAAGACATCAATGAATTATCCTCATTATTTAAAGCCTTAGGAAATCCAGCAAGGATTGCCATTATTCAATATTTACGGAATCAGGAAAAGTGTATTTGCACCGATTTAGTAAAGGAACTTCCTTTGGCTCAAGCAACGATTTCACAACATTTAAAGGAATTAAAAAATGCGGGGATTATCCAAGGGAGTGTTTCCGGAACAAGTATATGTTACTGTTTAAACCTGAGTAAAATAGCGATTATTGAGCGCTTTCTTTCTCAATTAAACTACGATCAAAATTCAACTTGTTGTTAGAATGGAAGCAATAAAATGAAGTGAAAATGAATGTAGAATTGACTCAATTTTCCCAGAAAATCATTCAGAGTTTTAATGAAATCCCTGTGGACCGAAAAAGGCTACTGAATAATTTAAGTTCCTATATTCAAGGAAATCAACACACCGGAAAGGAGTCATTATTAATGTTCATTTGTACGCATAATTCGAGAAGAAGTCATTTCGGTCAAATTCTTAGCGCATTGGCGGCTGACTACTTTCAGGTGAGTGGTATTAAAACCTTTTCTGCTGGAACAGAAATTACTGCTTTTCATCCGAATGCCATTGCTGCATTGCGATCCATTGGATTGGAAATCACTTGCGAAGATTTGGGTCAAAACCCCCTTTATCAGATTATAATCAGTTCAAATTTGTCCATAGCTGGTTTTTCAAAACTGATTGACGATGAAATCAATCCAAAAGAAAATTTCGCAGCAATCATGACCTGTAGTCATGCAGAGCAAAATTGTCCCTTCGTACGTGGCGCCGATTTCCGTTTAGGATTGCCTTTTGAGGATCCGAAAGAATATGATGGCACGCAACAAGAAGCTGAAATGTACTTGAGTCGCGTGCGTCAAATGGCGGTAGAATTGTATTATGTATTTTCCAAATTATAACACCGAATATGACAAATCAAACTGAAATGAAACGCTTGTCTTTTCTAGATCGCTACCTTACGCTCTGGATTTTTCTTGCCATGATATTGGGGGTAGTTATCGGCAACATTGTTCCTGATATGGATCAAAAATTAGATGCGCTTTCCTACGGAACGACCAATATTCCCCTTGCGATAGGCCTCATATTGATGATGTATCCACCCTTAACGAAAGTGCAATTTTCTAAAATCCCTCGTATATTTTCGAATCCTCGATTGTTGATCGTTTCCTTTTTTATCACTTGGATTATCGGTCCATTCCTTATGTTTTTACTCTCCATTTTTTTCTTATCGGATTACCCTGAATACTTGACCGGATTAATCGTTATTGGACTTGCTCCTTGTATTGCGATGGTCATTGTTTGGAACGAATTAGCGGGTGGAAATCGAGAATTGGTTGCTGGTTTAGTAGGTGTAAATAGTCTATTACAGGTTTTTTTCTTTTCATCCTACGCTTATTTCTATTTGGAAATCGTGTTACCCTTATTTGGTATGAAAGGTCTTCATTTGAATGTTTCAATGCTGGAGATTGCTCAAACGGTTGGTATTTACCTTGGAGTTCCGTTTTTATTAGCCGTGATGAGTAGATTTTTGTTGATCAAACAAAAGGGCGAAGTATGGTTTTCACAACGATTTATTCAAGTTGTATCTCCGATGACATTGATTTCTTTATTGTTTACAATTGTTGTCATGTTCAGTTTGAAAGGTGAAATGATGATGGCTATTCCACTTGATGTACTAACCATAGCCTTGCCTTTGGTGATTTATTTTGCAGTGATGTTTGTATTGATGTTTCTTATTGCTCGTTTGATGGGAGCCAGTTATGCGGATACAGCGGCATTGTCTTTTACTGCTTCTGGAAATAATTTTGAATTGGCAATCGCTGTTTCAATTGGTGTATTTGGATTGCATTCTGGTGAAGCATTTGCAGGCGTGGTTGGTCCATTAGTGGAGGTGCCTGCTTTGATCATTTTAGTGAAACTCGCTCAAATTTGGCGAAAAAAGTGGTTTACAAACCCTTCGTAATTTCTTGCCAAAGTCGATCGGATGGAACAGGAGCTGTAACTGAAATTTCTTCTTTCGTTGTGGGATGTGCAAAGGTAAGATAACGCGCATGTAAGCAAATCGACCCGTCTGGATTTGAACGTTTTGCTCCGTATTTCACATCTCCTTTGATGATGCAACCAATCGAGCTCAATTGTACTCGAATCTGATGATGACGTCCTGTTTCTAAACGAATTCCCAATAAATGATAGCGATCACCAGAGGCTAATAGCTGATAGGAAAGAATGGCTTCTTTGGACCCCGAAACTTGTGCGTTAACTGGATAACTTTTATTTTGAGCTTCGTTCTTTTTTAGGAAATGGATCAATCGTCCACTTGGCTTTTCTGGCACATTTTCCACAATCGCCCAGTACACTTTATTGGTCTCTTTATCTCTGAATTGTGCATTCAATCGTTCCAATGCCTTGCTTGTTCGCGCAAAAACGAGGGCCCCACTCGTCGGACGATCCAAGCGGTGAACAACCCCACAAAAAACGTTGCCTGGCTTTTGGTATTTCTCTTTTAAATACGCCTTGATTTCATCGGGCATTGTTTGATCTCCCGTTTTGTCTCCTTGGACAATTTCAGATGCGCGTTTGTTGACAACAATGACATGGTTGTCCTCGTGAAGAATGCGTTCAGAAATCATTCGGATAATAAATCTTGTTTTGACTTGCGTTCAATGGATCGGTTACGCAAATAAGCAATCAACGTAAACATCACAAAGAATAAAATGGTCAAGCTCAACCAAGTTGGAAACTTACCAATTCCATCACCGTTCGCATAAGAATGTAGTCCAACCAACATAAAGTTTACCCCAAAAAAGGTGAAAAGGATGGAGGAGTATCCCCAGAAAGAAACGACATTAAATAAGAACTTCCCACTTAGTTTAGGGATAAAACGCAAGTGAAGAATCACGGCGTAAACTAACACTGATACCAAGGCCCATGTTTCCTTTGGATCCCATCCCCAATAGCGTCCCCAAGACTCATTTGCCCAAATTCCTCCTAAGAATGTACCAATCGTTAACATGAATAATCCAATGGTCATGGTCATTTCTGAAACGTAAGTTAATTCATTGATGTTAATGGTCACGATGGCTTTGTTTTTGTCGTTACGAACGATGTATAACACCAAATTTAAAAAGCCTAATATAGCGGCCAACCCTAAAAACCCATAGCTACCGGTGATGATCGCGACGTGAATTTTCAACCAATACGATTTCAAAACAGGAACCAACGGTGTGATTTCCGGATCGAAAAGACTGAGTTCTGTGACAAATATCATGAGGGAGGCAAGAATGGCAGTTCCAGCTAAGATGACTATGTTTTTACGCGTAAAACTAAATCCAGCAATCATGGTCACCCATGCAATAAATACAACGGCTTCATATCCATTACTCCATGGTGCGTGTCCAGAAATTGCCCAACGCATACCTAGACCAATAGCCAAGTAAACAAATACAACTGCCATCATACCAACCACCACGCGATTTACCCATTTTTGAATGTTAGCATACCTCGCACTGGTCGATTTAAAGATTCCAATGAACGAAACGATTAATAGCAAGAAACCAAGACTTAAAAGCATTTGGTAGGAATGTTTGAATACTTCCATTTTATTATAGGAAATTTCCATATCAACTGCTGATGTACTTGGAACTACCGCAGCGCTTACAGATCGTTGATGTGCTTTGATTTTTTTCAAAACCGCATCCGCTTTTCCAAATTGATGTTTTTTGGCCCCTTCATCCAAAAGTGAAATGTAACTTAAAACTTGAAGAGAAGCAGTGGTGTCAACTTGAAAAGGAATGTACCAGGTATGATTCACATCTCCTTTTTTAGGAACTACACGCAAATATTTCCACATGACAATTCCCTGAATGACTTCAAATTTTTCGTTCAGTTTAATGAGTTTTTTATCGAATTCATCTCGCTGAGACTCCAATCGTTGGTGAGCCACTTTGTATTGATCCAACCATTTGAATTGTTGTGTTTGTGGATTGATCAATTCCATCACGCTTGCGTACTCGCCTAGTTTCAACGGCTTTCTCAAATTACTTGGAACCTGCACAATTTTTTGATTGATCCAATACTGTGGATACATTTGAATACTCATGATGGTTTGTACAGCATTCAAGTCTTTATAACGATTTCCACGGTATATTTTTCTGAGTAACTGGTCACACAAGGTATGCATAGGTGAAATGCGACCTTCATAATCTTGCACTAACATCGACGCGAGTTTTTCCGAATGTTCAGCGGACATCACACGGTAAATCTTTGCAGCTGGATTCTCTCCATGTACGTGATTTTGTGCGAATAATGGAGTGTTATAACTTACCAATCCCAGTAGCAGCATCAATCCTACCAAGTTGGACCGTTTCGTCTTTAGTTTTCCTAATTTTTCATTTAATTCACGGAAACGTCCAAGCGGAGCGAATAAAGACATCAGCATTCCTATACTCATTAACAAATAACCAAAATAAGTGATATTCGTTCCCCACCAGTCGTGATTCACGCTTAATTTTGTTCCTTCTTCGTTTTGAGGTGTAGCTGGATTATCCAGTTCATATGAAGATTGAAAAAAGCGATATCCTTGGTAATCGATGACATTATTCATGAATACTTTTCGGTCCATTTTTACCTTGTTTTTTTGATCGATAATCGTCAAATCACTTTCGAATGATGAAGGAGATTCGCTTCCTGGATACTTATCAAGTCTAAAGTCTTTGCAAAAAACCTGAAATTCAATTGGCTTTCGAATCGAACCATATTCCATTTGGTACATCACATTATTCATGGCAAATCGAACGGGTGTAGGGATTGCACCCATCCCTCCTTCAATCCGCACAACTTTAGAAGCTTTACCATCTGAAACACGTACCGTTAAGTAATCAGCACCCACATTTCTTTTGCCTGATGGCATCAATACTTTTTTCGCATGTTGAAGGGCACGTTTAAATACGAATTGTTGATCTCCACAGTGATACAAGGTCGTAGTTTTAAATTCAACCCATTGATTTAACGGAACCGTTGTAAACATGGAATCTGGCACTTGTTCTCCATTTTGACGTGCTTTTTTCATGAGGGCCATTGGCAAATAGGTGAGGGGAACAGCTGTTTTAATTTGTAAACTATCGCCCTTTTTTCGTACCTGCATTCCCGGGGATTTAGGGCTAGGACCAAATGAAAGTGGCACCATTCCAACCATGAAAAAGTCGTTTTCTGAGAGGTAGTTGGAAGTCATCCCATCGGTAATTAATTCCAAAGTGGTTTCCTTAAATGCTTGACGAACAACCAAAGAATCAATCATTTTAGACTGGAATTTAACATAGTCAACAGAAATTGGTTTTTTCGAAAAGTCAGTAGTATAAGTAAAGTCATTATCGGTGATTTCAGAAAGATAGCATTTGTGGGCTTCGGTCTTCGTTTGTCCAGTCGCTAAGTCTTGCATGTGAATCAATAGGTGCGGTTCTGATGTATAAATGAAATCAGAAGATGTTCCTTCCTTGATGACCATTTGTCCTTCAAAGCTGATGTATCGCGTAACAGCTGCACCAATGATGATGATGATAAACGACAAGTGAAACAAAAGCATGGCAATTTTCTCACGTTGAAACATCTTGTATTTAAAAATATTTGAAAGCAAGTTCAAGGTCAAATAAACCAATAGAATTTCAAACCAAGTGGCGTTGTATATGATGATTTTTGCACTTTGAATACCATATGAAGACTCAATGAAAGTAGCGGTAGCGATTCCGACTAAAAAAAGAATGAGTCCAACCGTCATTATACGCATGGAAAAAAGAAACGAAAGAAGTTTGTCCATCTTATTCAATATTTTACTGCAAAAATACGACTTGTCCATTTGATTCTAACGAGGAAAGAGTTATTCTTGTGAAATAAATTAAAATTGACAGGAAAATGCGCACACTGCCTCTTTGTTTGTACTGTTTTCTCTTCTGCTCTTGTTTGACATTTGCACAGAAAAAGAAAGAAATTGTTGCTTGTCCAACGGAGCAAAAAACCACCCATGGAAAATTGGAAAGTTACCTGATTCCTTTTGGTGATAGTTCTTCTCGACAAGTGCTAATTTGGCTTCCAAAAAATTACAATCCGACAGTTAAATACGCCACCATTTATATGCACGACGGACAAATGCTCTTTGATTCAACAACGACCTGGAACAAAAAAGAGTGGCGCGTGGATGAAACTTCCGATAGTTTGATTTCCAATGGCATTACACGTCCATTTATTGTAGTGGGAATTTACAATGATCCTCCAAATCGCTATGCGGAATTTTTTCCTGAAAAAACAATTGAATATATGGACACAGCTTATGTGCGAAAATTGAATAAAAATTTATGGAATGGAGAATTAAGGGCAGATGCTTACTTGGATTGGATCTGTCAACAACTCATTCCATTTGTCCAAAAAACATATTCAGTGAGTCATAAGCGGACCGATCGATTTTTAATCGGCTCCAGCATGGGTGGACTCATTTCACTTTATGGGCTTTCCGAAAAAACCAACTACTTTGGAGGAGCCGCCTGTTTATCGATTCACACACCGATGATCAATTTTCAAATGATAGGCGATGATGCAATGAACCAATTGGTACTTCCATTTAATCAATACCTTTCGAAACAACTGCCCTCACCTAAAAAAGTGATTTTGTATCTTGATCGCGGTACAGAAACGCTTGATGCCTATTATGGACCCTATCACGAAGTTTTGTTAAAAACAGTAGAAAATCATGGATACCAAGTTGGACCAAAATTCTTAAGTCTTGTTTGGGAAAAGACCGCTCACGATGAGGTTTCTTGGGCAAACCGTTTGGCTTTTCCTATGAAGTTCTTGTTGATTAAGGAATGATGTATGAAACGCGCATCCAAACATTTTTTTAAATTTGTCGAAGGTCCTGTGTGGATTAAGTAAAGACAAGAAAAGGAATGAAGACCATATTAGTTTTAGGAGCTGGATTATCAGCATCCTCTCTTATTAGATATCTATTAGCTCACGCTCAGAAAGAAAATTGGCACGTAAAAATTGTTGATCAAAATTTAGCCTTGGTTCAAAAAAAGATAAATGGACATCCAAATGCAGAGGCTTTATCGTTTAATGCATTAGATTCCAAGGATCGAAAACCGGCCATTGCCCATGCGGATCTGGTTATTTCGATGCTGCCTGCAATGTATCACGTTGAAGTGGCAAAAGATTGCATTGAAGTCCGAACTGATTTAATCACTCCTTCTTATATTTCTAGCGAAATGCAAGCTTTAAATGAAGAGGCGAAGGCAGCTGGAATTGTGATTATGAATGAAATCGGAGTAGATCCAGGCATTGATCACATGAGTGCGATGAAGGTTATTGATCACATTCAATCCATGGGAGGAAAACTTCAAAGCTTTAAATCGTTTTGTGGTGGATTAATTGCTCCTGAATCAGATGATAATCCGTGGCATTATAAATTTACATGGAATCCAAGAAATGTCATTTTAGCAGGACAAGGTCCAGCGGCATGCTACATGGATAACCATCAGTATAAGTACATACCGTACACACAACTTTTCAAGCAAACCGATCGATTTGAAATTCAGCCTTATGGTGAATTCGATGGTTATGCGAATCGAAATTCCTTATCTTACATTAAAACGTATGGAATCGAAGGGGTTCCTACCATTTATAGAGGAACATTACGTCGTCCAAACTATTGCCAAGGATGGGATGTGTTCATTCAATTAGGAATGACAGATGACTCTTATGAAATGACTCAATCTGAAACCTTAACTCCTCGAGCATTTTTAAATGCCTTTTTACCGTTTGATTTAAAGAAATCAGTCGAGCAAAAATTTCAACAATTTTTGGGTGAAAAAAACGCTTATTTATTCGATGCTTTTAAAAACTTGGGTCTTTTTGATGATTCCAATGTATTAGGTATCAAAAATGCGAGTCCAGCCAAATTGTTACAAGCAATTCTGGAACCTAAATGGAAACTACAGGAAGGTGACAAAGATATGCTAGTGATGTATCACGAGTTCATTTATGAATTTGGAAATGAACGTAGGAAAATCACTTCGTCGATGGTTGCATTAGGAGAGGATGAGGTATATACGGCGATGTCAAATACGGTTGGATTACCCGTTGCCATTGCAGCAAAAGGGATCTTATCCGGAGTAATTCAAGAAAAAGGTGTAACCTTGCCAGTACATAAAGAAGTGTACGAACCAATTCTGAATGAATTAGCCACATTTGGAATTTGTTTTGAAGAGAAAGAATATGTAATATAAAAATGGATAAAATGGAAAACGAAGAAAACCACATGAACATTGAATTATCTGAAGACATTGCTTTAGGTATTTATTCTAACTTAGCGATCATCACCCATTCACCAGCTGAAATGGTGTGTGATTTTATTCAAATTATGCCAGGAATGCCGAAAGGAAAAGTGCGTTCACGTGTTTTAATGACACCTCAAAATGCCAAACGTTTTTTACAAGCATTAAGTGAGAACATTCAAAAATACGAGCAGAATTTTGGCGTGATCGATGATCCGCAAGCTGGTTTTCCACCAATGAATTTCGGTACACCGAACACAATGGCCTAACACATGATCAAGCTGTCCATTTGCATTCCTATCTTCAATACGGACATTCGTCCTTTAGGGAATGAATTAAATCGACAGATTCAATCGTTTTCATCGGAAGTCGAACTCCTTTTTTTGGATGACGCTTCCGATGTTCGGTTTCAAGAGAAAAATCGTAACGTGGGTGCCTTTTCCCACTATATTGAACTTCCAAAGAATATTGGTCGATCGAAAATTAGAAATGCCTTCCTGCCTTTGGTAAAGGGAGAATACCTCCTTTTTTTGGATGGGGATTCCGAAATTATTCGACTAGATTTCATTGAAAAGTATCTGCAATTTATTCAACAAAATGAGGTTGAACTTTTGGTTGGTGGACGAGAGGAAGTAAAAACACCAGTAAGCCGTTCCCAAAAATTGCGATGGGAATATAGCCGAAAAAGAGAAAGTAAATCGACAGAGGAACGAATCAAGGACGAAAAGAGCGGTTTTAAGTCGAACAATTTTATTGTAAGAAAATCGGTTTTTGAACATCATTTATTTGATGAATCCATCACCACTTATGGACACGAAGATACCTTGTTTGGTTACCAATTAAGAAAGAAAGGAATTTATTGTTGGCACATAGACAATCCGGTACTAAACGATGATTTGGTGGACAACGTAACATTTCTTCAAAAAACCAATCAAGCATTGGTTAATTTACAGATGATTTCGCAAAAGTTAAATGATTCGCAGTTCAATGAAGAGCAAAAGCTGTTGAACCTGGCATTGAAAATTCATAAGTCAACTTTTTTAGAACGAAGTTTACTATTACTCAGTAAAGGACTTCAACCGATCTTATATAAAGGGCTTGCTAAAGGTTATTTTAGCTTGTGGATGTTTGATCTTTATCGACTCATGGTACTTCAGCGACTAATTCAACGCAGAACGGATCAATTTTTCCAATTTTAATTTTTCGTTTTCCCAGTTTTCAATACGCGAAGCTTTTTCGCAAGCGACTTTTTGTTCTGCTAAAAGACCCGGATTATTTTTCAATTCAATGATTCTCTCCGCAATAGCATGTGGACTAACTTCTGGTAAAATCGTACCAATGCCATGCGTCTGAATAACACGTTTTACTTCTACGAGATCACTTGCCAAAATGGGCGTTCCAGCGTGCATGTAATCGAATACTTTATTTGGCAGTGAATATTCATAGTTTTTACTCAGGGGTTTATCGAGCGTAAGTCCAAGGTCAGCATGACAAGTAAATTGCATCAGTTCATGATATGGACGACGACCAAAGATTTTCACTTTATCCTGAAGTTGATGCGCTTCAATTAATTTTTTAACAACAGGCATGGCATCCCCATCCCCAACAATTAATAAAATCACATCCGTGAGTTCCTTCATCGCAAGTACGGCCTCCTCAATACCTCTCTCAACATTCAATCCAGAACCTTGTATGATCACAAGGAATTTGTTGGATGGAATTCCCAATTCATCTTTTGTGGCTAACGTATCCTGTTTGTATAGATTCGGGATATTTCGAATGACAAGTAATTTTTTTTGATAAAGTTTACCGTAGGTTTCTGCAATCGAATCATTCACGGTAATAATGTATGATAGTTTAGGGAAGATCATTTGTTCTAGTCTTAACCAAAAACGTTGAGTTCTCTTGCGATGAATTAATTCAGGCGCTTCGGTAAATAATTCATGGCTATCGTAAATGATCGAGGCTTTTGAAAACTTACTGGCAAGAAAATTAGGAAGCAGGGTGTCTAGGTCGTTCGCATAGAGTAAGTCTTTCTTTCTGAATAGAAGAATAAAAAAAAGCCGAATATTTAACTCCATGTAAAAGAAAGGACCTTTCTCGAACAGTAATTGAAGGCGTTTTGTAGAATATAAACGCTCCGTTAATGGCGGACTTGATTTTTTTTTTCGGCCAATCAATAAAACATCACAACCCATTTCATGCAGAAGGGAACAAGTGCGATGAACACGGTTATCTGTCACCAAATCACTTGATACTGAAACAATCACTTTTCTTTTCGACATCGAAACAAAAGTAATCAAATCGACGTAGGAAAGCGTCACGAATGTATCAGAGAAAAAAAAATCAAATATTTTTTGAAAAAATTCTTTGAGATAAGAAAAAGTTTCATACATTTGCAATCCCAAATTGGTCTTTGGGAAAAAGAAAAAAGTTCTTTATTTAAGAAAACCAACAATTAATTAAATTGCCGATGTAGCTCAGTTGGCCAGAGCAGCTGATTTGTAATCAGCTGGTCGGGGGTTCGAATCCCTCCATCGGCTCTCATTGTTGGGGGGATACTCAAGCGGCCAACGAGGGCAGACTGTAAATCTGCTGGTGTACACCTTCGCAGGTTCGAATCCTGCTCCCCCCACAGGAAAAGCAAAAAGCGGGAGTAGCTCAGTTGGTAGAGCGTCAGCCTTCCAAGCTGAACGTCGCGAGTTCGAATCTCGTCTCCCGCTCACTTTTCGTAGAGCGCCGGTGTAGCTCAGGGGTAGAGCGCTTCCTTGGTAAGGAAGAGGTCACGAGTTCAATTCTCGTCATTGGCTCATTAGTAAAAAGAAGTTGAATCCTTTCCATTTCATTATGGTAAAGGATTTTATGATAAATAAGTATATTATTAACTAAGTAACAAATAAGAAAATGGCTAAGGAAAATTTTGACCGTTCCAAACCACACGTGAACATTGGTACTATTGGACACGTTGACCATGGTAAGACTACGTTGACTGCAGCAATCTCTAGCGTACTTGCTTCTAAGGGATTGGCTCAGGTTCGTGATTTCTCTTCAATCGATAACGCGCCGGAAGAAAAAGAGCGTGGTATCACTATTAACACTTCGCACATCGAGTACGAAACAGCAAACCGTCACTACGCACACGTTGACTGTCCAGGTCACGCCGATTACGTAAAGAACATGGTAACTGGAGCTGCACAGATGGACGGAGCGATTTTAGTAGTTGCTGCAACTGATGGTCCGATGCCTCAAACACGTGAGCACATCCTACTTGGTCGTCAAGTTGGTGTTCCTCGTTTGGTTGTCTTCATGAACAAAGTGGACATGGTAGATGATCCAGAATTATTAGAGTTGGTTGAAATGGAAGTACGTGAATTACTTTCTTTCTACAAATACGATGGTGACAATGCACCAGTTATCCAAGGTTCTGCTTTGGGAGCGTTAAACGGAGAGCCTCAATGGGTTGCTACTGTTGATGCATTGATGGAAGCAGTTGATACTTATATCGAACTTCCTCCACGTGACGTTGATAAACCATTCTTGATGCCAGTTGAAGACGTATTTACGATCACAGGTCGTGGTACAGTTGCAACAGGTCGTATCGAAACAGGAGTTATCAACTCTGGTGAGCCAGTTGAAATCTTAGGTATGGGTGAAACAAAATTAACTTCTACAGTAACAGGAGTTGAGATGTTCCGTAAAATCTTAGATCGTGGTGAAGCAGGTGACAACGTAGGTTTATTACTTCGTGGTATTGAGAAAACTCAAATCAAACGTGGAATGGTTATCTGTAAACCAGGTTCAACTACACCTCACCAAGAATTTAAGGCTGAGATCTACGTATTGAAAAAAGAAGAAGGTGGACGTCACACTCCATTCCACAACAGATACCGTCCTCAATTCTATTTCCGTACAACTGACGTAACAGGAGAAATCTTGTTAACAGACGGACGCGAGATGGTAATGCCAGGTGACAACGTATCAATCAATGTTAAATTGATCGTACCAGTTGCAATGGACAAAGGACTTCGTTTTGCGATCCGCGAGGGTGGTAGAACTGTAGGTGCTGGACAGGTTACTGAAATCGTAGCTTAAAAAGAAACAACATAGTTTTAAGTAAGGGGAGTTTTTTACAACTCCCCTTTTTAAACGGGTGTAGCTCAGCTGGTAGAGTGGTGGTTTCCAAAACCATTGGTCGTGGGTTCGAATCCTACCGCCCGTGCTCAATTTAAATTGAAGTAAGTGTCAAAAATTAGATCATATTTTCAGGAAACTTACCATGAAATGGTTCACAATGTAACGTGGCCAACGTGGAAAGAACTACAAAACAACACAATTTTAGTGGTTGTTGCATCTGTTCTCATTGCACTTGTCATTTTTGCAATGGATTATACATTCGGTATCTCCGGAGAGGAAGGTTCATTGTGGAAAGGATTATTAGGATTTATTTACAGTTCATTCTAACAAAACAGTAATGGCAGAGATTGTTAAGAAATGGTATGTAGTGCGTGCCGTTAGTGGTAAGGAAAAGAAAGTAAAAGAGTATCTCGAGTTAGAAATTTCTCGTATGAAACTCAATGACTATGTCAATCAGGTACTTATTCCAACAGAAAAGGTATTTAAAATACAAAACGGTAAAAAAGTAAACAAAGAAAAAGCCTTTTTACCTGGTTATGTATTAATCGAAGCCGCGCTTGTAGGTGAAGTAAGCCACGTTATTAAGAGTATTCCAAATGTAATTGGATTCCTTGGTACTGAAAAAGGTGGTGCTCCAGTTCCTATGCGTTTGGCTGAAGTTAATCGAATTTTAGGAAAAGTGGACGAATTAGCCATCACAGAAGAGGAATTGAAAATTCCTTTTGTGGTTGGTGAATCAGTGAAAGTCATTGATGGTCCATTCAATAACTTCAGTGGAGTCATTGATGAAATTAATGAGGAAAAGAAGAAATTGAAAGTAATGGTCAAAATATTTGGCCGAAAAAACCTTTTGGAGCTCAACTATATGCAAGTTGAGAAAGAAGGGTAAAATTTGTATTAACCGTAGGAGTGAGTTTGATGATTAAAGCTTCCCATCACCGATTCACGTTGACTACATAATTTTAATATATATGGCTAAAGAAGTAGCAGCATTGATCAAATTGCAGATCAAAGGAGGCGCAGCCAACCCGTCACCGCCAATCGGACCAGCTTTAGGTGCGAAAGGGGTAAACATCATGGAGTTTTGTAAGCAGTTTAATGCTCGTACTCAGGATAAAATGGGTAAGGTCGTTCCAGTTGTTATCACTGTATATGGTGATAAATCCTTTGATTTCGTTCTAAAAACACCACCGGCAGCGGTACAAATCATCGAGCACACAAAAATCAAAAAAGGTTCATCTGAGCCAAATCGTGTAAAAGTTGGTTCCATTTCTTGGGATCAAGTACGCATGATCGCTGAAGATAAATTGCCTGATTTGAATTGTTTTACCGTTGATGCAGCGATGCGCATGGTTGCAGGAACAGCAAGAAGTATGGGGGTAACCGTTAAAGGTGGAGACGCTCCTCAATCCAAATAATTTAATGTTATGAAAAGAGTTTCTAAAAAAAGAAAAGAGGTCTTGTCAAAATTTGATTTGACAAAATCCTACACTCTATCTGAAGCATGTGATTTGGTGAAGGGAATTTCTACAACCAAATTCGATGCCTCTGTAGATATCTGTGTTCGTTTAGGGGTTGATCCTCGTAAAGCGAATCAAATGGTACGTGGAACTGTTGCATTGCCTCATGGAACTGGTAAGGATATTAAAGTACTTGTACTTTGTACTCCTGACAAGGAAAAAGAAGCAATCGAAGCAGGTGCAGAATATGTTGGATTAGATGACTACATTGAGAAAATCAAAGGTGGTTGGACTGATATCGACGTAATCATTACAATGCCTTCAGTAATGGGTAAAGTAGGTGCACTTGGACGAGTTCTTGGACCACGTGGTTTAATGCCAAACCCGAAAACTGGTACAGTTACCATGGAAATTGGTAAGGCTGTAACAGAAGTGAAAGCTGGTAAAATCGACTTTAAAGTAGATAAATACGGAATCATTCACTCTTCGGTAGGTAAAGTTAGTTTTGAAGGAGACAAAATCCGCGAAAATGCGCATGAGTTGATTCAAACACTAGTGAAATTAAAACCATCTGCTGCAAAAGGTACTTATATTAAAAGTATCTACTTGAGCTCAACGATGAGCCCAGGGATACAAATTGACGCGAAGTCTGTTACTGCTTAATACTTAAGAAAATGACAAGAGAAGAAAAAGCACAGTACATCAGCGAGTTGGCGGCAGATTTATCTGCTAACAATGTGTTGTATCTAGCAGACACAGCAGAATTAACAGTAGAGACAATTAATGCTTTACGTAGAAGATGTTTTCAATCTAACATTTCTTTACGTGTAGTGAAAAACGCATTGCTTCAAAAAGCGATGGACCAAGTAGAAGGAAAAGATTTCGGTGCATTAAGAGATGTATTGAAAGGATCAACTTCTGTTATGTTCAGCGAAGTGGCGAATGCTCCGGCAAAATTGATTGCGGATTTTCGTAAAAAATCTCCGAAACCGATTTTAAAAGGTGCATACATCGACGAGGCAATTTTCATTGGTGATAACCAATTGTCAGTTCTTGAATCACTGAAAAGTAAAGAAGAATTGGTTGGCGAAATCATTGGAATGTTACAAAGTCCTGCTCAAAATGTATTGTCTGCTCTTAAAGGTTCTGGTGGTACAATCGCTGGAATCCTTAAAACGCTCGAAGAACGAGCATAAATTAATTAATAATAACCTTTTTTAAATTTAAATAAAATGGCTGATTTAAAGCAAATTGCAGAAACGTTAGTTAACCTTACAGTAAAAGAAGTAAGCGAGTTAGCAACAATTTTAAAAGACGAGTACGGAATCGAACCAGCTGCTGCTGCTCCAGTAATGGTTGCAGGTGGTGCTGCTGCGGGTGGTGGTGAAGCTGCTGCTGAGAAAACTGAATTCGACGTAATCTTGAAAGCAGGTGGTGCAAACAAACTTGCTGTAGTTAAACTTGTAAAAGAATTAACTGGAAACGGATTGAAAGAATCTAAAGATCTAGTTGATGCTGCTCCTGCAACATTGAAAGAAGGAGTTTCTAAAGATGAGGCTGAAGGTCTTAAAAAATCTTTAGAAGAAGCTGGAGCTGAAGTAGAGATTAAGTAATTAATCCCACAATATTACAGGAAAGGCACCGCTAATTTAGCGGGTGCCTTCTCCTGTTTTTTCGCATGTTGATTTTGACAGAATAATCGAATAACTAAAAAATAAAAGCCTTGGCAACATCAAATAATTCAACCCGAATTAATTTTGCTTCAAGCAAAAATCAATTTGAATATCCGGATTTCCTGGAGATTCAGTTAAAATCCTTCCAAGAGTTCTTTCAGTTGGAAACAACGCCAGAAAATCGTGAAAGTGAAGGGTTATTTAAAGTTTTCGCTGAAAACTTTCCAATTACCGATACAAGAAACCAGTTTGTATTAGAGTTTTTGGATTACTTTATCGATCCACCTAGATATTCCATCGAAGAGTGTATCGAACGCGGTTTAACATACAGTGTTCCGCTCAAAGCAAAATTGAAATTATATTGTACTGACCCTGAACACGAGGATTTTGAAACCATCGTTCAGGATGTTTATTTGGGTACAATTCCTTATATGACTCCGAAAGGTTCTTTCGTAGTGAACGGTGCAGAACGCGTGATCGTTTCTCAGCTACACCGTTCTCCTGGTGTGTTCTTCGGTCAAAGCCGTCACGCTAACGGGACAAAATTATATTCTGCTCGTATTATTCCTTTCAAAGGTTCTTGGATTGAATTCGCGACAGATATCAATAACATCATGTACGCTTACATCGATCGTAAAAAGAAATTGCCTGTAACAACATTGTTCCGTGCAATTGGATACGAAACCGATCGTGATATCCTAGAAATTTTCGGATTGGCTGATGAAGTCAAGGTCAATAAAGCCAATTTGAAAAAATTAGTTGGACGTCGTCTTGCTGCACGTGTGTTAAAAACATGGATTGAGGATTTCGTAGATGAAGATACTGGAGAAGTTGTATCCATCGAACGTAATGAAGTGATCCTTGATCGTGAATTAGTGATTGGTGAAGAGCATTTAGATTCAATCATGGATTCTGGTGCAAAATCGTTAATCTTACATAAAGAAGATGGTAATTCAACAGATTATACCATTATCTACAATACATTACAAAAAGATACTTCCAACTCTGAAAAAGAAGCGGTTGAACACATCTATCGTCAATTACGTAATGCAGATCCACCCGACTACGAAACGGCAAAAGGTGTATTTGAGAAATTATTCTTCTCTGATGCGCGTTACGATTTAGGTGAGGTTGGACGTTTCCGTTTGAACAAAAAACTTGGTTTGGATGATTCAGAAGAATCACGTGTTCTAACAAAAACAGATATCATCAACATCATTAAATATTTGATCGAGTTGATTAACTCGAAAGCGGATATTGATGATATTGACCACTTATCGAATCGTCGTGTTCGTACGGTAGGTGAACAATTATACGCTCAATTTGGTGTTGGTCTAGCAAGAATGGCAAGAACCATCCGTGAGCGCATGAATGTACGCGATAATGAAGTATTTACACCGATTGACTTGATCAACGCGAAAACACTTTCGTCTGTTATCAATTCATTCTTTGGAACAAATCAACTTTCTCAGTTCATGGATCAAACGAATCCACTTTCTGAGGTTACTCACAAGCGTCGTTTATCGGCATTAGGACCAGGCGGACTTTCTCGTGAAAGAGCAGGTTTCGAGGTTCGTGACGTTCACTACACGCACTATGGTCGTTTATGTACGATTGAAACACCGGAAGGACCAAACATTGGTTTGATTTCTTCGTTGTGTGTATTCGCGAAAGTAAATAAACTTGGTTTCATTGAAACTCCTTATCGTCGTGTTGAAAATGGTAAAGTTGTCTTAAACGAAGAACCAGTTTATTTAGCTGCTGAAGAAGAAGATGCAAAAATGATCGCTCAAGCCAATGCGGTGATGGACGATAAAGGTAACTTCTTGTCAGATGTAGTAAAAGCACGTTTTGAAGGTGACTTCCCAGTAGTAGCACCGAAAGACTTAAATTTAATGGACGTTGGTGCCAATCAAATTGCATCAATCGCGGCTTCTTCTATTCCATTCTTGGAGCATGATGATGCCAACCGTGCATTGATGGGATCAAACATGCAACGTCAAGCCGTTCCGTTGTTACGTCCAAATTCTCCAATCGTGGGAACTGGAATTGAACGTCTTGTAGCGCGTGATTCTCGCGTGTTAATTAACGCAGAAGGTACGGGTACCGTTGAATATGTTGACGCAAACGAAATCGTAATTCGTTACGACTGGAACGAAGAGGATAAATTGGTAAGCTTTGATAGTGAAGTAACTCGCTATGGCTTAACAAAATTCATGAAAACAAATCAGAGTACATGTATCAACTTGAAACCGATTGTTCAAAAAGGTGATCGAGTGGAAAAAGGTCAGGTTCTTTGTGAGGGATATGCAACACAAGCAGGTGAGTTGGCTTTAGGTCAAAACTTGAAAGTGGCATTCATGCCTTGGAAAGGGTATAACTTTGAGGATGCGATTGTGATTTCTGAAAAAGTAGTACGTGATGATATCTTTACTTCTGTTCATATTGATGAGTATTCTTTAGAAGTTCGCGACACAAAACGTGGAATGGAAGAATTGACTTCTGATATTCCGAACGTAAGTGAAGAGGCAACGAAAGATTTAGATGAGAACGGATTGATCCGAATTGGTGCTGAAATCAAAGAAGGAGATATCCTTATTGGTAAAATCACACCGAAAGGAGAAACAGATCCTTCACCTGAAGAGAAATTATTACGTGCCATCTTTGGTGATAAAGCGGGAGATGTGAAAGATGCTTCATTAAAAGCAGGTCCATCTTTACGTGGAGTAGTTATTGAGAAAAAATTATTCTCAAGAGCAATTAAAGATCGTAAATCAAAATCTCAGGATAAACCAATCTTAGAAACAATTGACGCAGAATACCAAAAAGATTTTGCTGATTTGAAAGAGAAACTTGCAGAGAAATTAATGGTCATTTTAGGTGAACATAAATCTTCTGGTGTATTCAATAACTTCAAAGAAGAGTTGATTAAGAAAGGTACGAAGTTCACGAACAAAGCGTTGATGGCATTGGATTATTCCATTGTTAATCCGTTGAACTGGACTTCAGATGCAAAAATTAACCAGTTGATTAGTCGTGTGATTCACAACTTTAACATCAAAGCGAACGATTTACTTGGTAACTACAAACGACGTAAATTCCATATTTCAGTTGGAGATGAACTTCCTGCAGGAATCGTGAAATTAGCGAAGGTTTATGTTGCTAAAAAACGTAAATTGAAGGTGGGTGATAAAATGGCGGGTCGTCACGGAAATAAAGGGATTGTTGCGAACATCGTTCGTCAAGAAGACATGCCTTTCCTTGAGGATGGAACACCAGTTGATATCGTATTGAATCCACTTGGGGTACCTTCTCGTATGAACCTTGGTCAGATTTACGAAACAGTTCTTGGATGGGCTGGTGAGAAATTAGGAATGAAGTTCGCTACGCCAATCTTTGATGGTGCTAAACCTTCTGAAATTGATGAATGGACTGCAAAAGCGGGTGTTCCGAAATCTGGTAAAACGTACTTGTACGACGGAGGAACTGGAGAGCGTTTCCATCAACCAGCAACTGTTGGGGTGATTTACATGTTGAAATTATCTCACATGGTGGATGATAAAATGCACGCGCGTTCTATCGGACCATACTCCTTGATTACGCAACAACCACTTGGTGGTAAAGCACAATTCGGAGGTCAGCGTTTTGGAGAGATGGAGGTTTGGGCATTAGAAGCATTTGGTGCAGCTAATATCCTTCAAGAAATCTTAACGGTTAAATCCGATGACGTAATGGGTCGTGCGAAGGCATACGAGGCAATTGTGAAAGGTGACAATATTCCTGAACCAGGAATCCCTGAATCTTTCAACGTATTGTTACACGAGCTTCGTGGATTGTGTTTGAACGTGTCGATGGACTAATTGATTAATAACGAAAACATTATATAAAAAATGGCTTTCAAAAGAGAAATACCAAAAAAACAAAGTAGCTTTAATAAAATCACGATTTCATTGGCTTCTCCAGAAATTATTTTGGAGCATTCAAGTGGTGAGGTTTTAAAGCCAGAAACCATCAACTACCGTACGTACAAACCAGAGCGTGATGGATTGTTCTGCGAGCGCATTTTTGGTCCAGTAAAAGACTACGAATGTCACTGTGGAAAATACAAACGTATTCGTTACAAAGGAATCGTATGTGACCGTTGTGGTGTAGAGGTAACGGAGAAAAAAGTACGTAGAGAGCGTATGGGACACATTTCATTAGTTGTTCCTGTTGCACATATCTGGTACTTCCGTTCTTTGCCAAATAAAATCGGATACCTTCTTGGTTTACCAACGAAGAAGTTAGATCAAATTATCTATTATGAGCGCTATGTTGTCATTAATGCTGGTGCCGCTTTAACTTTAGATAATGTTAATTTGAAAAAATTCGACTTCTTAACGGAAGAAGAATATTTGGATATCGTTGATGCATTGCCAAAGGAAAATCAATATTTGGAGGACACTGATCCGAACAAATTTGTGGCAAAAATGGGAGCTGAAGCGTTGTATGACTTGTTGAAAGATTTAAATCTGGAAGAACTTTCTTACACACTTCGTGACCAAGCTGAAAATGAAACTTCTGTTCAACGTAAAAACGAAGCGTTAAAACGTCTTCAAGTTGTAGAAGCAATGAAAGATTCTCAAACACGTATTGAGAACCGCCCAGAGTGGATGATTGTGAAAGTTGTTCCAGTTATTCCACCTGAATTGCGTCCGTTAGTTCCACTTGATGGTGGTCGTTTCGCAACGTCAGATTTAAATGATTTATATCGTCGTGTGATTATTCGTAACAATCGTTTGAAACGATTGATCGAAATCAAAGCACCTGAAGTAATCTTGCGTAATGAAAAACGTATGTTACAAGAGTCGGTAGATTCATTGTTCGATAACTCAAGAAAATCAAGTGCGGTTAAAACGGAATCAAACAGAGCATTGAAATCCCTTTCTGATTCATTGAAAGGAAAACAAGGTCGTTTCCGTCAAAACTTACTTGGTAAACGTGTAGATTATTCAGCTCGTTCTGTCATTGTTGTTGGACCAGATTTGAAATTACACGAATGTGGTTTACCAAAAGACATGGCTGCGGAACTTTACAAACCGTTTATCATTCGTAAGATGATTGAACGTGGTATTGTGAAAACCGTAAAATCGGCGAAGAAAATCGTTGACCGTAAAGAGCCAGTTGTTTGGGATATCTTGGAGAACGTATTAAAAGGTCACCCAGTTCTATTGAACCGTGCCCCTACGCTTCACCGTTTGGGTATCCAAGCATTTCAACCAAAATTAATTGAAGGAAAAGCAATTCGTCTTCACCCGTTGGTAACAACAGCCTTCAATGCCGATTTCGATGGTGACCAGATGGCGGTTCACTTACCATTAGGTAATGCTGCAATTTTGGAAGCGCAAATGTTGATGTTGGCGTCACATAATATCTTGAATCCTGCGAATGGAGCACCGATTGCGGTACCTTCTCAAGACATGGTACTTGGTCTTTATTACATTACAAAAGGAAAAGTAACCGTAGAAGGTGATGTGGTGAAAGGTCAAGATGGAATTTTCTATTCTCCTCAAGAGGTGATCATCGCTTACAATGAGAAAAAACTTGATTTGCATGCGCGTATCAAAGTGAAATCTTATGACTTAGGTGAAAGTGGTGAGCCGGAATTGATGTTAATTGAAACGACGTGTGGTCGTGTGATGTTTAACGAAAAAGTTCCAAGAGAAGTTGGATACATCAATGATGTCTTAACGAAAAAAGCACTTCGTGACATCATCGGTGAAGTATTGAAAATTTGTGGAACATCTAGAACGGCACAATTCTTAGACGATATCAAAGGACTAGGATATGAAATGGCCTTCAAAGGTGGTCTATCCTTCAACTTGGATGATATCATTATTCCAAAAGAAAAAG
This sequence comes from Flavobacteriales bacterium, assembly GCA_046070685.1. GTDB lineage: Bacteria > Bacteroidota > Bacteroidia > Flavobacteriales_D > Crocinitomicaceae > UBA952. Next base: position 77,220 of record JBJTMU010000006.1, read on the forward strand.
AAGTTTTAGTTGGTAAAGCTGAAAATGAAGTGAAAGAAGTCATGATGAACTACAACATGGGTCTTATCACAAACAATGAGCGTTACAACCAAATCATTGATATCTGGACACATACAAACTCTCGTTTGACAGCGACTTTGATGGATCAATTGAAAACAGATCGTCAAGGATTTAACTCCATCTACATGATGTACGATTCTGGAGCTCGTGGATCGAAAGAACAGATCCGTCAGTTATCTGGTATGCGTGGATTGATGGCGAAACCGCAAAAATCTGGTGCTTCTGTACAAGAGATCATCGAGAACCCAATCTTATCGAACTTTAAGGAGGGATTATCGATTCTTGAGTACTTTATCTCTACTCACGGTGCTCGTAAAGGTTTGGCCGATACAGCCCTTAAAACTGCCGATGCAGGTTACTTAACGCGTCGTCTTGTGGATGTTGCTCAGGATGTAGTAATCAATTCAAATGATTGTGGAACACTTCGTGGAATTGTTGCTACCGCATTGAAGAAAAATGATGAAGTTGTTGAGCCATTGTACGATCGTATTTTAGGACGTACATCCGTTCACGATGTATATATGCCAGATACAGACGAATTAATCGTTTCTGCTGGAGAATTGATTTCAGAAGATATCGCCAATGCTATTTCTCAAGCGGGAATTGAAGAAGTTGAAATTCGCTCCGTTCTAACTTGTGAAATGCGTCGTGGAGTTTGTTCTAAATGTTATGGAAGAAACCTTTCAAACCACCGTTTAGCTCAACAAGGAGATTCAGTTGGTGTTGTCGCTGCACAATCCATTGGTGAGCCTGGTACACAGTTAACGCTTCGTACATTCCACGTTGGGGGTACGGCATCTAACATCGCGGATATCTCTGACTTGAAAGCGAAAGCAAATGGTAAATTAGAAATCGATGAGTTAAGAACTATCGAACGTAAAAATTCGGATGGATCAAAACAAGTGATTGTTGTTGGACGTTCAGCTGAATTGAAAATTACAGACGAAAAAACAGGAATTACCGTAATGACGGCTAACATTCCTTACGGTTCTGAATTGATGGTTTCTAATGAAACGAAAATTAAAAAAGGTGATGTCATTTGTAAATGGGATCCATACAATGCCTTGATCGTGTCTGAAGTGACAGGTAAAGTGGTATTTGATGGCATCATTGAAAACATTACTTACCGCGAAGAAGTCGATGAGCAAACAGGATTTACTGAAAAAGTTATTATCGAATCTCGTGATAAAAAGAAAAGCCCTGCAATCCATGTGATTGATGCTAAAACGAAGGAAATTTTAAGAGAATACTCGATTCCGGTTAATGCGCACATTTCTGTAAACGAAGGTGATAAAATCGAAGCGGGTGAGATCTTAGTTAAAATTCCTCGTATGGCTGGTAAGACAGGGGATATCACCGGAGGTCTTCCTCGTGTAACTGAGTTATTCGAAGCAAGAAATCCTTCAAATCCTGCAGTTGTATCTGAAATTGATGGTACAGCGGCATTTGGAAATGTGAAACGTGGTAACCGTGAAATTATCATTACATCGAAATTGGGTGAAGTAAGAAAATACTTAGTTCCACTTTCTAAACACATCCTAGTACAACAAAACGATTTCGTTCGTGCTGGTCAACCATTGTCTGATGGTGCGATTACACCAAACGATATCCTAAACATCGAAGGACCTACGAAAGTACAAGAGTACATCGTAAATGAAATCCAAGAGGTTTACCGTTTACAAGGGGTGAAAATTAATGATAAACACTTTGAAGTAATTGTACGACAAATGATGTTGAAAGCGCAAATCATCGAATCTGGTGACACGCGTTTCTTAGAAGGTCAATCTGTGCACAAAGCAGATATCATGGAAGCAAATGATGCGCTTTATGGTATGATGTTCGTGAAAGATGCAGGTGATTCAACTGAATTGAAAAAAGGACAATTGGTTTCTGTTCGTCGTTTAAGAGATGAGAACTCGAAATTGAAACGTGAAGACAAACAATTGGTAGAAGCAAGAGAGGCAATGCCTGCAACTTCAACGCCATTGTTACAAGGTATCACACGTGCGTCACTTCAAACACAATCGTTTATTTCGGCAGCTTCCTTCCAGGAAACAACGAAAGTATTAAACGAAGCAGCTATTTCTGGTAAAGAAGACCATTTGTTAGGATTGAAAGAAAACGTAATCGTTGGACACTTAATCCCAGCTGGTACAGGTGTGCGTGAATACCAATCAATGATTGTTGGTTCACAAGAAGCATACGATGAAATGCTACAAGAAGCTTAATCGAAAGATGAAATAAAGGAAAAGGATGATCGAAAGGTCATCCTTTTTTTTATGCAATTCGTCCCCAATTTGGACGAGACTTGAGGACTTGACGCAAGCGCTGGTTCAGTAAGATATTTTCTGGCAACATTAAGTCTGAATCTTTTTCTAGAATTTCTCGTGCTTTTTCTCTCGCTAAACTTACAATTTGACCATCTTTAGATAAATCTGCGAGTTTAAGGTTTAAGACCCCACTTTGTTGGGTTCCCATTAAATCACCTGGTCCTCTTAGTTGTAAATCAACTTCGGAAATTTGAAATCCATCATTCGTGAGCACCATTGTATCCATTCGTTTCATGGATTCTTTGGAAAGTTTCTCACCGGTCATTAATATGCAGTATGACTTCTCAGCACCTCGACCTACACGACCGCGTAATTGATGTAATTGCGATAGTCCGAAACGTTCAGCACTTTCAATCACCATTACGGAAGCATTTGGTACGTTAACACCCACTTCGATGACGGTTGTAGCGACCATAATCTGTGTTTGTGCTTGAACAAAACGTTGCATTTCTTCTTCCTTTTCCGCTGGTTTCAATTTACCATGTACCATACTAACTTGGTATTGAGGTGCAGGAAAAGCATCCGTTATCAAATCATATCCCTCTTGTAGATTTTTAAAATCCAGTTTTTCGGATTCTTGAATCAATGGGTAAACGATATAAATCTGACGACCAATACTTATTTGTTCCTTGATGAACTGAAGCAATTTTGGACGATGATTCTCTCTACGGTGGATGGTTTGAATGGGTTTTCTTCCTGGTGGAAGTTCGTCGATAATCGAAACATCCAAGTCTCCGTAAAAAGTCATGGACAATGTACGCGGAATGGGAGTTGCTGTCATGATTAAAACATGGGGTGGCGTTGCATTTTTTCCCCACATTTTCGAGCGTTGTGCGACACCAAAGCGATGTTGTTCATCAATCACAACAATTCCTAAATTAGCGAATTGAACCACATCTTCCAATAAGGCATGTGTGCCAATTAATAAGTGAATGCTTCCTGATTGAAGTCCTTCATGAATTTCGGTCCTTCTTGCCTTTTTAGTTGAGCCTGTCAGCAAAGCGATTTCTATTGGAAGGTCTTTGATTAATTCTCTCAGGGATTCGTAATGTTGAGTGGCAAGAATCTCTGTTGGTGCCATCAAGGCTCCTTGAAATCCATTGTCAATCCCCATTAATAGCGTTAACAAAGCCACGAGTGTTTTCCCACTTCCTACATCTCCTTGTAACAGACGATTCATATGTTCGCCATGTAGAAAATCTTTGCGAATTTCTTTTAAAACGCGCTTTTGGGCATTCGTTAATTCAAAAGGTAAATACTTCGTGTAAAAGGTATTAAAAATATTTCCTAATTCTGGAAAGACAAATCCTTTCATTTTCTTTGCTCGAATTTCCTTTCGAAGCAATAATTCCAATTGTAAAAAAAACAATTCATCAAATTTCAAACGATAGCGGGCTTGCTTAAATTCGATTTCGTTTTTAGGCGCGTGAATTTGAAAATAGGCTTGTTCTAAGGAAATTAGTTTTAATTCTTCCCTTAGATACTCCGGCAAAATCTCTGGTATGTGATGTTTGATTTGAGGAAGTAAGGTTTGGATTAATTTTCCAATTCCTTTCGCATGCAATCCTTTCGTATTTAATTTTTCGGTACTCGGATACATGGCTTGAAGACCCAGTTCCAAGGATTGCTCACCCCATTTGGTCAACTCAGGATGTGGAATGGTCCATTGTTGCTGGTATGCTTTTGGTCTCCCGAACAACACATAAGTCTGACCAACTTGGATATTTGCTTTCACATATTGGATTCCTTGAAACCAAATCAATTCGACATTTCCCGATTGATCTTCGAATCGAGCACTGAGTTTTCGATGTCTGCCAGTTCCAACTTCACCGATGTAGGTGATTTTGCCTTTCAATTGTAGGTAATTATCCACCAAAGGAATATCTCTTACTTCATGGAAAACGGAACGATCTTGGTAGCGAAACGGAAAATGTTGAAGTAAATCTCGAAATGTAAAAACACCTAATTCTGACTGTAAGGACGAAGCACGCTGTGGTCCGACACCTTTCAAAAATTCAATGGGTGTGGATAACAGTTCTGTCATACATCAAATTTTGAGTGCAATTTATTTCCAAACACCCATCTGACAGAATTTTTCAATTCGATCTTCAACACGTTTATCTGGATTGATTTTCTCTAATTCAGTAAGGTAAGAATTGATTTTAGATTTGACCACTTGGAACATCTCTTCCGGGTTGCGGTGTGCACCGTTGGATGGCTCAGGAATTACTTCATCCACCAATCCATTTTTACGCATGTCAGTTGAAGTCAATTTCAGCGCATCAGCAGCGGTTTCTTTGAAATTCCAAGAACGCCATAAAATCGATGAACAACTTTCAGGAGAAATAACAGAATACCAGGTATTTTCTAACATGACTACTTTATCGCCAACACCAATTCCCAAAGCTCCTCCTGAAGCACCTTCTCCGATTATGATACAAATCACAGGAACTTTCAATCGCATCATTTCGTAAATGTTTCGCGCAATTGCTTCTCCTTGTCCGCGCTCTTCCGCTTCTAATCCGGGGAATGCGCCTGGTGTATCAATAAAAGTAATGATGGGCTTATTGAATTTCTCAGCTAATTTCATGAGGCGCAAAGCTTTGCGGTATCCTTCAGGATTCGGCATTCCAAAATTACGGTATTGACGCATTTTTGTGTTAATCCCTTTTTGTTGTCCGATTAACATGACGCTTTTTCCATCAATCATACCTAATCCACCTACCATGGCTTTATCGTCCTTTACACTTCTATCGCCGTGTAATTCAATAAATTGACCGTTCGTAATTGCGTCAATGTATGCTAGCGTATATGGACGATCTGGATGTCTTGAAAGTTGAACACGTTGCCAAGGTGTTAGTCCCGAGAAAACTTCTTTCGTTTTTTCTTGTAGAACTTGTTCAAGCTCAGCTAATTGTTCGGACATATCCACGTTGGTAGATTCTCCTAGTTCTTTGGTCTGAGCAATTTGTTCCTCTAAGGCTTTAAGCGGTTCTTCAAATTCAAGATAAGTCGACATAATTTCTATATTGAGTATACAAAGTTAACTGATTTTCTGAAACCATCATTTCTCATAACTAGAAGCATGACATTTCATTCGAAAAAACTACATTTGTCTTATGATTTTATATCCACCAGCAAAGATCAATTTAGGTTTACATATCCTTGGAAAACGCACGGATGGTTATCACAATATTGAGTCCTGTATGGTATCAATTCCGTTATACGATATTTTGGAAGTGACAAAAAGTGAGTCCTTTGAGTTTATTCAAACAGGAATAAAGATTGATGGGATTCCTGGTGGGAATTTATGTGAAAAAGCATTTGTTCTTTTACAAGATCACTATGGACTTTCACCAGTGCGAATTCATTTGCGTAAACAAATTCCAATAGGTGCTGGATTAGGAGGAGGATCGGCTGATGCAACCTTTGTTCTCTTAGCCTTAAACCAACTATTTCAACTTAAGCTAACTTCCGCTGAGTTAAAGAATTTTGCCGCCGTGTTGGGAAGTGATTGTCCATTTTTTGTGGAAGACCAAGCACAAATCGCTACGGGAAGAGGAGAGTTACTTCAAGCAATAAATATTGATTTATCCAACTATTATTTGGTGTTGTTGAATCCAGGGATACATGTGGGAACAAAAGAAGCATACGCAGGAGTTCAACCCTCGGCCCCGTTAAATTCACTTGTCAATATCTTAAAAGCGCCCGTTCATCAATGGAAACATGAATTGATGAATGATTTTGAGTCCTCTGTTTTTTCGCAATATCCATCCATTTTGGCGTTGAAAGAACAATTGTACGATTCTGGTGCTGTCTATGCGGCTATGTCTGGCTCGGGATCGAGCGTATTTGGCATTTTTGAGCGTGAGGAAATAGCGATGAATTTCACCTCACCTCATCTTATCTACAATGGAAAGTTTATAAATCAGCCGTAGAATTTATTAAAGAATTTCTTGTTTTCCATTTTTATTTTTATTTTTGAAGTTGTCAATCTGACACTAAGTATTTTTTTAACCTTTTAAAAATTAAACTATGAAAAAAATGTTTACTTTTTTAGCTACCGTTTTTATCAGTGTAGCTTCCTACGCACAATTTCCTGCAGTAGGTATTATTGGATCTGCAGTTCCGCCTTATGACTGGTCTGTGGATATTCCCATGCAAACCTTAGATGGTAATGTATATGCTGGAATCGTTACATGTGTTGCAGGTGATGTGAAATTCCGTCAAGATGCAGGATGGGCGATCAACTGGGGTGCAGCAACGTTCCCAATGGGTGTTGGTTTGCAAGATGGTCCAAACATTCCTGTGCCAGCTGGTACTTATTTGGTTGTTTTTGACCGTACTTCTGGAGCATATAACTTCATGACAGATTA
>JBJTMU010000007.1:0-19482 GCA_046070685.1 Flavobacteriales bacterium
TAAAAGCAGAGTTCTCCAGTACGGGTGATATTTGGTATTATGGTCAGCCAACTGCCATTCAGAAAATTCGTTACGGAACGGGAGATTTAATCCATAAGTAAATTGAAAAATTTGTTCATTTATTTATTCTGTTCATTTGCCTTCATATCGAAAGTGAATGCCACGGATACGCTTCGGTTTCAATTGCATGGATGTATTGATGGATATTCTGTCTTTGGAAAATCGAATGAACTTGGGAAAATACCCTATTTAGTTTCCTCTTCTCATTTGAATTCCTTTCAGATTAACCTGAATTTAATGGAATTTACCTGGGAAAATTCGAAATGGAAGTATGCTCTTTCACCAGCAATGGGTAGTTATATGCGTCAAAACTATGCCAATGAAAGTTGGTATAAACGATGGATCTATGAAGCGTATGTTCAACGAAAATTCCAACAATCTGCCATTGCCATGGGGGTTTTTAGTTCGCCTTACACCCAAGAAACGCCAAAAAGTATCGATCAACTGAGTTACTCACGAAGTTTAGCGCCGGAATATGTTCCGTATTATATCAGTGGATTTCGTTATCAATTGATGATCAATTCGAATTTGAATGTATCCTTTTTTGCAATGAACGGTTGGCAGAAAATGAATTATCGTCATTTTTCTCCTTCGATCGGATCACTTCTTGAATTTAAACGAAATCAATGGAAGTTTAATTGGTCAACTTATTTCGGGACTGAAAATAATGCAACTTTCAAGGAGCCTCAGCAACGATTTTTAAGTGAATGGAATGTGCAATACACACATCAAAAATGGCTATCCCAAATTTGTGCCTATGTCGGGACACAAGGAATCAATTTCTCAAGAACTTGGGGACAAATAAACGCGCAAGTTTCATACTCAATTACGAATAATTGGAGATCATACGGTCGATTGGAGTTTTTCAAAGATCCAAGCAATTTACAGATTCCTACAGGACAATTATCGTCAGAAAGTATTGGAATCATTCACGCACTAAATGAGACGATGAACATTGGAACTGAATTTCGTTGTTTCCAATCTGAAAAAAAACCGGTCGAACCATACCAATTTCTGTTTTTTCAGCTTAAATTCTGATTAAATTTGAAATCTCGCTTTGCGGGTAATGATAAATCAATTGGAACTATGAAAATAATTTCCTTCAATGTGAATGGAATTCGTGCAGTCGTGGGTAAAACGTTTATTCAAGACATGCAACATGTGGATGCAGACATCATCTGCTTACAAGAAACAAAAGCAAGCCCTGAACAAGTGCAAGATGCTTGTGCAACCCTTTCAGGATACCATGTTTTTGCTAATTCAGCAGAACGCAAAGGTTATTCAGGGACGGCTATTTTGTCAAAATTCCAGCCCTTAAATGTCACTTATGGGATGGGAATCTCAGAGCATGATACGGAAGGACGCATTGTCTGTGCTGAGTTTGAAACTTATTACGTTATTTCAGTTTATGTTCCGAATTCAGGAAGTGAGCTGCTACGTCTTGGATATCGTCAAACATGGGATGCCGATTTCTTAAGCTATTTGAAGAAATTAGAATCCGCTAAACCAGTGATTGTTTGCGGAGATTTTAATGTTGCTCATCAACCCATCGATTTAGCTCGTCCAAAAGAAAATTACAACAAAGCAGCTGGATACATGCAGGAAGAAATTGATGGTATGAATCACTTTGTTCAAAATGGATTGGTGGATACGTTCCGAACATTGAATCCGGAGCAAGTGAAATATTCATGGTGGAGTTATCGAGCAGGAGCAAGAGAAAAAAATGTAGGCTGGCGTATCGATTATTTTTTAGTTTCCAAATCTTATTTGCCTGCGGTGAAAGAAGCTTTTATTTTGAACGATGTTTTTGGTTCAGATCACTGTCCAGTGGGAATACAACTTTAATTGAGGGAATGCAGCATTTAAAAGATACATTTAGGCATAAAGGAAAACGCAAACAACTAATTTCAGAATTAGCTGAAATGGGCATTGAAGATCAACGGATTTTGGCCGCATTTGATGCCGTACCAAGGCATTTCTTTTTGGATTTAGCTTTTGATGATCAAGCTTATTCCAATATGGCGTTTCAAATTGGATCGGGTCAAACAATTTCTCATCCATATACCGTTGCTTTTCAAACGGAGTTATTGCAAGTGCAAAAAGGAGAAAAAGTCCTCGAAATTGGCACTGGTTCTGGATTTCAAACGGCAATCCTTTGTGAAATGGGTGCGAAAGTGTTTTCCATTGAACGACATAGTGATTTACACGTGGCGGCAAGAATCCTACTCAATCACATGAAATACACGCCTAAATTGTTTTTTGGCGATGGATATAAAGGAAATACGTTGAATGCTCCTTTTGATAAAATTTTAGTGACATGTGGGGCTCCGGAAATTCCTCAGGAATTATTAAAACAGTTGAAAGTAAACGGCATCATGATTATTCCGGTAGGAGAGGGGAAAGAACAGAAGATGCTTCGAATAATGAAGCAGTCTGAAACCGCTTTTACAAAAGAAGAATTTGGAACTTTTAAGTTCGTCCCAATGTTGGAAAGAACAGTAAAAAAATAACTATGAAAGTGCTCATTATCGACGATGAACGTGCCATACGTCGCGCTTTAAAGGAAATACTTGAATACGAAAACTGTCAAGTTTTAGAAGCTGAAAACGGCAAAGAAGGACTAGAGCTCATTCATTCAAATTCCTTGGATGTTATTTTTTGTGATATTAAAATGCCTTTGGTCGATGGAATGGAATTGTTACAACAGCTTCAGCAAGAGGGGAATGAAGTTCCGGTTATTATGATCAGCGGTCACGGTACGTTAGAAACAGCCGTTCAAGCGATTAAAAAAGGCGCCTTTGATTTTATTGAAAAGCCACTTGATTTAAATCGAATTTTGGTAATGTTGAGAAATGTGAAAGACCGAAATCAGTTGGTTCAAGAAACAAAAATCCTCAAAACGACCGTAAAGAAAATAAAGGGGAGTGCCATTATTGGTGAAACGCCTCAGATAATGGAAATCAAAGCTATGATTGAAAAAGTAGCTCCCTCTGATGCAAGAGTTCTGATTACTGGCGGAAATGGAACTGGAAAAGAATTAGTAGCTCGATCCCTTCATGATTTATCCAATCGTTTAAAAATGCCTTATATCGAAGTAAATTGTGCGGCGATTCCAACCGAATTAATCGAAAGTGAATTATTCGGTCACGAAAAAGGAGCATTTACTTCTGCTGTAAAAGATAAAAAAGGAAAGTTTGAGCTGGCATCTGGCGGCACCCTTTTTCTGGACGAAATTGGAGACATGTCCCTGAGCGCTCAGGCGAAAGTACTTCGCGCCTTACAAGAAAATGTGATTCAGCGCGTTGGAGGAGAAAAGGATGTCAAAGTGGACTGTCGTGTACTGGCAGCTACGAATAAGGATTTGCGAAAAGAAATCGAAGAAGGAAGATTTCGAGAAGATTTGTTTCATCGTTTGGCCGTGATTTTAATTCATGTTCCATCGCTGAATGAACGCAAGGACGATATTCCTCTATTAGCCAATCACTTCATTCAACTCATTTGTCAGGACCATGGAATTCCTTGTAAAATGTTGAACCCTTCCGCAATGGATGCATTAAAAGAAATCAATTGGACAGGAAACATTCGAGAATTGAGAAACATTATTGAACGACTGGTCATCTTGTGTGATCAAGAAATTGATGGGGCAGAAGTCCGTAAATATGCCAATATAAAGGCTTAACTTTTCAGAGAATTAGCTACATTCACATAAAAATTACCCTTATGAATTCGAAATTAAAATCAATCTTACCTCATATCATTGCCATTGCAGCATTTATCTTGTTGTCTTGTGTCTATTTTTCTCCATTATTTGATGGATATAGCCTTAAACAAAGTGATATTCGACAATTTCAGGGAATGTCGAAAGAAATAGTGGATTACGATTTTGTTCATGGAAAATTACCACTTTGGACCAATTCGATGTTTGGTGGAATGCCAGCTTATCAAATTGCCACCGAGCATAATGCTAACTGGTTAACCTATGTAGATCAGGCCTTAAAACTTGGGTTGCCACGTCCAGTGGGAATTTTATTCATTAGCATGCTTGGTTTTTACATCTTGACCTTATGTTTGAGAGTGAATCCATGGTTAGGAATGATCGGCGCCATTGCTTTTGGTTTCTCCACGATCAACGTGTTATATATTGGCGCAGGACACATGTCAAAGGTCAATGCAATTGCGTATATGGCACCTGCTTTAGGTGGATTGATCCTTGCTTTTAGAGGGAAATGGTTGCTTGGTGCAGCTGTATTTGGACTATTCTTTGGACTGAATCTTACCGCTAATCACCTCCAAATGACGTACTATCTTTCATTTTTATTAGCCGCTGTTGCGATTGCAGAAGTGATTCGACTAGCCTTGGAAAAAGAATGGATTTATTTAGGGAAATCAATTGGAGCACTTACGGTTGTTTCCATCCTAACGTTGATGGCTTCCGCAAGTAATTTAATGACCACATTCGAGTATAGTAAATTCACAACGAGAGGAACTTCTGACTTGACGTTAAAACCGAAAGGTCAAGCAGCAAAAATGTCTGCGAAGGATGGATTAAATAAAAACTACATCCTTGAATATAATTTTGGTGAAGGGGAATGGTTATCCTTAGTTGCTCCAAACGTTAAAGGAGGTAAAACGGATTTGCTAGGCAATAACGAAAAGGCAGTTGAAGTGGTCAATGCCAATCCAGATTATTACCAATACGCAGATGTTTTGTTAAATACAGATCAATCAAAACCAGCATTTCCAAGTTATTGGGGTGGACAAAGTTTTAGTGGAGGTGCCTTTTATTTCGGTGTGGTGATGTTGTTTTTCTTCCTCATGGGTCTGATATTTTTGAAGGATAACTTAAAATGGCCATTCTTGGTGATTGGGATTTTAGCGATTTTATTGTCTTCCAATAATCCGGGTGGAATGAATGACTTCTTTATCAACAAGTTCCCGTTATACAATAAGTTTAGAGATTCAAAAATGATCATGACGCTTTTACAAGTCATGATTCCGGCATTAGCAGTATTGTTCTTAGATAAATTATTCCGCAAAGATGGATTAATTGGAAATAAAAAAGCGTGGTTAATTGGGTCAGCGTCATTGGTGTTTCTTGCCGTTGTGTTGTATGCATCACCTTCGTTGTCAGGAGACTTCTTAACTAAAAACGAATTAAAAATGTTTGCGGATCAAGCAAAATCAGTAAAAGATCCAAGTCAAATTTCGTATTTGAGTGGTATGAAAAATGCCATTGAAGATGTGCGAGTTGAATTGTACAAAGCTGATTTAGGACGATCCATTTTCTTCATCATCCTTGGCGCTGGAATTGTGCTTTTACTTTCTCGTACAAGTTTGCCAAAAGGACTTGCCATTGCAGGAATCGCTATCCTTGTTTTGATCGATAATATTTCTGTCAACAAACGATATTTGAACAATGAAACACCTGGTGACCAATATTCAAGTTATGTGATTGCTTCGGATGCAAGTATTCCGTATGTTCCCACAGCTGCGGATATGAGTATTCTCAATCGCGAAAAAGTTCCGGGTCAATTAGAGCAACAAATTTTTGCGAAAATGGGAGATTGTGTGTATTACAAAGATGCATTGGATCAAGACATGAATACGATGTTTGCGAAGTTTGGTGCCTTGAATTTATCGACTGATTACCGTGTATTGAATTTTTCCAATCCTTTCGCTGAGACGGCAACGAGCTTTTTCCATAAAAGTTTAGGGGGGTATCATGGTGCGAAATTGAAACGATACCAAGAATTAATCGATTTTGAATTGACAGATGAAATGCAACAAATCAACCAAGAAATTGGTGCGTTAAAAAATGCGAAGTTACGCGCCTATGCTCAAAACATGGAGATCACACAAGAAATGGCACAGCAGATTTACGATACGATATCAGTGGATGAATTAGCAATTTCGGATAGAAATGCAGCCATTAACATGTTAAATACAAAATATATCGTGTTGAATCCAAGTCAAAAAGCCATTAAGAATACCAATGCAAATGGTCCAGCTTGGTTTGTTCAATCAGTAAAATGGGTGGCAAATGCAAATGAGGAGTTAAGTTCATTGAAAACGTGTCCAACAAAAACGCAAGCAATTGTTCATCAAGAATTCAAAGCATTGGCCTCTGGGACAAAATCAGACGCTACTGCTAAGATCAAATTAACCAAATACGAAACAACGAGTTTAACGTATGCAAGTGAAAGTAAGTCTGATCAAGTGGCGGTGTTTAGTGAAATCTATTATCCAAATGGATGGAACTGTTATGTTGATGGAAAAGAAATTGAAACCTTCCGCGCCAATTATGTTCTTCGTGCGGCAAAAATACCTAGTGGAAAACATCAGATTGAGTGGAAGTTTGAACCGAAGGCCTTTCAAACAGGAAGTAATATTTCTTTCGCAGGTTCCAGTCTGTTAATCTTGGCTTGTATCGGTGTGTTTTGGATGAATCGAAAAGTTGAAGTAAGCGAGGAAGTGTAAAAATTACTTCGAACGCTCAATAATTTCATCCATGGCGCGAACCCCAAAATGATCGTTATCCCAGGCATAAAGGACCTTTTTATGCTCACTTAACATCATGCAAGGAAATCCACCATGTGCCATGATAATCCAGTTTTTTGGATTTTTTGACTTGATGACTTGAATACGCTTGTCCAGTTTTTCTTTAAATGGGATTAGTGTTTCGTCAGATTCAGCAACAACTAAATAACGAATATGTAATTGCGGTTCTCTCTGAAGGAAGGTATTCATGAATTGAATGGATTCATGACAATAGGGACATCCGGGTAAAACAACAACCGTTAATGTTAATCGATTTGGGAATTTTTCGAGTGGATCTGGTTGATAATAGGATTGACTAAAGTCCCCTTGATAAATCGGGTAAAAGCCAAAATAGGCGATAAAAGGAAGAACGGACAATAGGGACATGAATAACCACTTTTTCCATTGAGTGGAGAAGCGCGAATGGAAAGTGTACACCAAAATAAACCCCAGTAATGCCATGAGTAAATAGGGTGTCAATTTGGCGATTGTCCAGGAAAATCCCAAATCAAGAAAGATGGATTCTAAAAAATTCATGTTTTGAAGGTAAAAAAAAAGGGGGCAATGCCCCCTCTATGAATAACTGAACTATTATTGAATAGTACATGTTTTAGTAATTGTTCCTGAAGTAGCGTTTTGAGCTTCACATGCTGCAGTCGCATCCTTTTTCTTACCTGTGATCGTTGTCGTTTGTGTATTTGATGATTGAGAAATAGACTCAGTCGTTACACATTTACAAGAATAATCTTTAGAACATGATACCATCATTAACGCGGCAAATGCTCCGAAAACAAGTGTTTTTTTCATTTTATTTTGTTTTAAGGTTGATTTAACTAGTCTAAAATTACAATTTTATTTCAAAAATTGATTTTGTTTTTCAAATTAATCTTTCTTCGCTCCTTTTTCCAAAACTAATTTACTGCATTCAATTCATGCTACTGATTAATTATGTATTTTCGAATCTTCATTAAATGAATTACGAGCTTATGTCTAATCAATATGCAAGGCAAACCATTAGTGCAACAAAACCGTTCATTCCGCCAATTGAAGAATACCAAGAAAAGGTAACTGAAATTTTGAGTCGGGGTTGGTTGACCAATCAAGGACCTTGTGTATTGGAATTGGAAGAGAAATTAAAATCCTTTTTAGGTGTCAAACACTTGCTTCTTGTTACCAATGGCACAATTGCTATACAAATGGCAATCAAAGCACTGAATATTCAAGGAGAAGTGATTACTACACCGTATTCTTATGTCGCAACGACCTCATCCTTACTATGGGAAAATTGTATTCCGCGTTTTTGTGATATAAACCCAGAAAATTTCAATATTGACCCAAGTAAGTTAGAACAGCTTATAAATCCAAATACAAAAGCCATTTTAGCGACCAACGTTTACGGTTATCCCTGTGATTTGGATGCAATACAAGAAATCGCAGATAAACATGATTTAAAAGTGATTTATGATAGTGCACATTGCTTTGGAACGGATTGGAATGGACGAAGTGTCTTGAACTATGGAGATGTGTCCACCATTAGCTTTCACGCAACCAAGCTGTTTCATACGGTTGAAGGTGGGGCTATTGTTTGTCAAAATAAAGAAGTGTACGATCAATTGGTTTTGTTACGAAATTTTGGACATACCTCTCCAACGACTTTTGGTTCAATGGGCATTAATGCCAAAATGAATGAGTTTTCCGCTGCAATGGGCTTGGTGAATTTGAATTACATTTCAGGTATCATGGATCGTAGAAAAACACAATGGAATTTACACGCTCAATTGTTAACAGAAAAGAACATTCCTTTTACAAATTATCCGTTTGACTTTAACAAATCGTATTTCCCCTTGGTCTTGAAATCAGAGGAGTTTTTACTGCGTGTCTTGGCTGAAATGGAAAAAAATGATATTCATTTAAGAAGGTATTTTTATCCTTCGTTGAACGAATTAGATTTTTTGCCTGTAAAAGATCCTTGTCCAATTTCCGAAGATATTTCAAGAAGGGTCATCTGTTTACCTCTTTATCACGATTTGACAGAAGAAAATATGCGTTTCATTATTCAAAAAATCACGGAAATATGATCATCCTCGGTTCTGGTGGCTTCGCTATGCAAATACTAGATGTTCTTAGTGAGGACCCCAATTTAGATGTAACTTCCCTTTCTTTTTTCAATGATACCGGCCACATTTCTAATGCTTATATCCATGAGCATTTTACCATTGTCGATGAAAAAACAAATTTGACTTCCCAATCAACGACTGAATTTGTTCTTGGTACAGGAACACCATCCATTAGAGAAAACATGTATCAGTTGTTCTCTGAAATGCCCAATTTTCAATCAAAAAAATTGGTTTCCACACATGCGATCGTCAGTAAAATAAATGTGCGACTTGGAGAAGCTTGTACTGTCATGCCAGGAGCAATTATTATGGGAAATGTTGACATAGGCAAGGGAAGCCTCATCAATTGTCATACATCAATTGGTCATGATTCCAAACTTGGTGAATTCGTTGAAATTTGTCCAGGGGTGATGATGGCAGGAAATTGCACCATCGGAAAAGGGACATTTATTGGTTCAGGTGCGGTTATTTTTCCAGGAATTACCATTGGTGAAAATTGCATAATCGGAGCTGGGAGTGTGATTACGAAAGATATTCCTGACCAACACAAAGTAATTGGAAATCCAGGTAAAGCCACTCATCTTTAGTATATGGCAACTGTCCATGTTTTTATCAATGCGAATGGAGTCTTTATCAAAAAGACGATGGATTATGTCGAAAATAATGCGCCTAAAAAACACTATTATTTCGTTCAGCAAGGTTCGGTGGAAGGAATTCCTGAAGCACAACTTTTAACATCGTGTATTCAAATCGAAACAATGATTCAAGCGGGTTCGATTGATCAAGTACTGTTTCATAGCCTTCATTATTTTCAATTTCGATGGTTGCTACATTTGAAACGCAGCTATTCCAACTTGAAGTTATCTTGGATGTTTTGGAGTTTTGAATATTATCAAATGTCATTTGCAGTTGGAAGAATGTATGCGCCATTTAGCCGTCAGTTCCTCACCCGCAAGCTGCTATTTAATATTTGGGAAAACTTAGTACACTTTGTTAAAGGTAATTCCTTGACTATTTTGCCCATTTCAAAGAAGAAATACCTTCATGTTGTCAATCAAGTGGATCAATTCTGTAGTTTCAATTCCATGGACTTTGAATATGTTTATGGCAACGATACCAAGGTGAAGTATTTATTCATGCCTTATTTGGATGAGTTAGATTTATTTGTTCAGACAAATGCCTTTATTCAGAAGAATAGAATCATGGTTGGACATAATGGTTCGCCCTTACTCAATCATGTGGAGACATTGGCTTATTTGAATACGTGTTCGATTCAGCAAAAGATAATTCTGCCCTTGAACTACGGTAAAGCGGATTACATTCAGAAATTGAAAGCGGAACTAAAGACATTTGAGCATTTAACCATTGACACATTGAATGAGCCAATGGCGATGGCAGATTATTACGCGTATGTCTCGGATGTAGAATATTTCCTTTTGAATAGTTATTGTCAACAAGGATTAGGTAATATCATCTATTTTCTCTTCAATCATTCAACAGTGTATTTATCAGAAAAGTCTAGCTCTTACCACTATTTTAGACAACTTGGATTTAATTTGAAATCCATCGAACAATTGATGTCGGGAGAAAATCTATCGCCCATTTCGGATGAAGAAAAGTCAAACAATCGCACGCGTGTACTTGAACACTTTAATCGTGAAAAAGTACTTTCGCAATGGGAGAAAATGCTTGTAGATTAAGACTTTTTTTGAGCTACGAGAAAATAACCTAATGGGAATTTTACCGAAGTTTTTTTATTGATTTTTCGAATAAATGGAATTTTTAAAAGTTGCCAAGTTACTTTTTGTGAAATCACAGCTCCCATATTGCCAATAAGTGGAATGGAACGAATGTTCTTTGCAAATAAATCGGTCATAATTTCCATTGATCCTCCCACTTGATGAAATACCTTCGTGTTCAGTCCGGCATCTGCAACCATCGATTTTAATGCAAATTCTGTATATCGAAAGTAATCATACGGCTCTTCGTGCAAGCAGTAGAAATAAGGAACATTCATGATGAGTACACCATCATTCGTTAAAATCCGCTGAATTTCTTTCAATAATTCTTCTGGCTTTCGAATATGTTCTAACACGTCAGAAAGTAATATCGAATCAAACGAATCATTTTCAAATGGCAATTTTTCATTCAAATCACATTGAACATCCAGAAATGAATTCTGATGCATGCTGTTTCCCCAATCTGCACACGTTAGCTCGGAAATTTGATCCTTGTAAAAAGAATAAAATGGCACAAATCCACATCCCAAATCAAGAAGTTTTCCTTTGAAATGAGTGAGTGCATGTTGTTGGTAGTGATTTGCCACAGTATCAGCAACCAAACGAGAAGAGAGTGACACAAAGTGTGTGTTTGTATTCGCGCGTAATTTCCCCTTTCTAAAAATAAATTTGGTCTCTTTCCACTGTTCAATGTTTTTCATGGCAACGATGTGATGGTCTATTATTACTGTAGTTTTTACTAAATTTGACCTAAAAGTAAGCAATCTTGACAAAGAAAATCCTCATTATCGTTGGAACTCGTCCAAATTTCATAAAAGTTACTCGTTTTAAAGAGTTGGTAAAAAAACATCCAAACTTGAACGTGGAAATTGTTCATACTGGTCAACATTGGGATCGTAACATGTCTCAAGTCTTTTTTGAAGAATTTGGATTAAAGCCTGATTATATGCTAGAAGCTTCCTCCCATTCAGTGGTGGATCAATTTGCAAGCATGATGGCGAAATTAAGTGAGTTGATTTTGAGTATCGGTAAGCCAGACTTGATGATTGTTCCTGGTGATGTGAATTCAACCTTGGCTGCTGCGTTAGTTGCCAATAAATTGGGGGTTAAATTAGCTCATCTCGAAAGTGGACTTCGTTCCAATGATCGTGAAATGCCTGAGGAAATAAATCGTATTCTTACGGATGAAATTTCGGATTATTACTTTGTCACGGAACAAAGTGGACTCGATCATCTTTCTCATGAAAATAAAAAAGGTAAGGCCTATTTTGTCGGAAATACGATGATCGATACCCTCGTTCATTTTGAACCTCAAATTGATCAAAGTACGATATTGGATCGACTTGAAATCACTGATAAGCCGTACATCCTTGTCACTCTGCATCGTCCTTCAAATGTCGATTCCTTGGAAGGTCAAGAGAAAATCATTCGATTGTTTACAGAATTAAGTCAGAAATTTACCATTGTTTTCCCCATTCATCCAAGAACGCGAAAAAATTTCGAAGCGGCAAATCAAGTACTGCAATGGACTGAAAATGGAAATTTACATTTATTGGATCCCTTAGGATATTTTGATTTTCAGAAATTAGTCAAACATGCTGACTTTATTCTAACAGATAGCGGTGGTATCCAGGAAGAAAGTACCTATCGTCAAGTACCTTGCTTAACACTTCGTGAAAATACCGAAAGACCGATTACGGTTGAATTAGGAACGAACACCTTGGTGCCTTTTGATGAAGACCTAATTTTGTCCCTAATCGATGAAATTCATGCTGGAACATACAAAAAAGGAGTAATTCCACCTATGTGGGATGGAAAGGCAACAGAACGAATTTTGACGCTTATTGCTGATTTGTTGTGAGGAGTGAATCCAAATAATCACTCATTTCTTTGGCCAATTCTTGTCGGCTGTATGGATTCAATTGATGAGCGCGGTCGATCGTTCCCTGACATAGTTCCAATAGTTGTGCCCAGCTAGGTTTCTCATCAAAATCGATCACGAGTGTACCGTCTTGACCTTGAAGGATTTGTGCCGAATCACCCGTTTTTGGTCCAATGGCCAAAATTGCTTGATTGCTCGCTAAATATTCAAATAATTTCCCTGGAATAATTCCTTGCTGATTTTTTACATTATTTAAAGGCAATAATAAAAGGGAGCAGGAGGACATTAATTCGATCACTTCCTCATGTGGGATAAATGGACGTTGATCTAAATAGCTTGATAATCCATTTACCTCAATGGATTGTATTACAGATACGTCAACGGCGCCAACCAATTGGATTTTTAGTGAATTCTTTAAGGATTCATTTCTTGAAATTTCCTCCGCCAAAAAGCGCCAAAATACCGTTGGATTTCGATCGGCATTCAATGATCCTGTATGCAATATCGTGAAATGTGTGTCCGGTTTTTTATCGAAATGTTGAAAGTCTGAAGGTGCAAATCCGTTGGTGATTAATTTCACTTGACGCTGGGCTAATTCTTCAAATTCTTGTGTCCAAGTTCGACTAACACAACTAATTCCACTAGCTTCCTTCAAAACTGCTTGTTCTAATCGATGGTGTTTGCGCTTTGCCCATTGAGTCATGGGTAATTTATCAAACCAATCAATGTTGGTCCATGGGTCACGAAAATCTGCTAACCAAGGAATTCCTGTTTTTCTTTTTAATCCAAGTGCAATTAAGTGAGTGGTATGCGGTGGACCGGTTGATACGATGATATCAACAGGGTGGTCTTTTAAGAATTCACTTAAATGTTTGATGGATGAACGAATCCAGTATTTTTTAGCGTCTGGAATGAATAGGTTCGCTCGTAACCATAACGCTAATTTTTGCAGCCATTTCTTATCTGACTTACCACCTTCGTTTAAAAATCCGGTTTGAATTTTTTGTCCTTTTTTTCCGGTTAGGGATTTATAGACTTCAAAAGGTTCCCAGATTGGATATTTGATGACATGCACCGAATCAGTGAAGGAATCAATCAGACTTTCATCCGTGATTGGGGCCTCCGCATTTTCAGGAGTGTAAATAATCGGTTCCCATCCAAGTTGAGATAAATATCGACTAAAATGAAGCCAACGTTGAACACCACTTCCTCCACTTGGAGGCCAGTAATACGTTATGATTAAGACTTTTTTAGCGTTAGGCAATTTTTGCTTTTATTTCATCAATAGCTGTTGGCAAACCTTCGCTGCGTTTCCCTCCGGCAGTTGCGAAAAATGCTTGTCCACCACCACCACCTTGAATGTGAGCGGAAACTTCACGGATCCATTGAGCTGCATTCCATCCCTTTGCTTCAACGAAATGTTCCGATATATATAGACTTAAGCCACATTTTTCATGTTCCTTATTCCCAATTACGGCAACTAAATTCGGATGCTCTTGTTTTAATTGAAACAAGATGTCTTTTACTGAATTCGCGTCGATTTCCACGATGCTTGCTAAAAAAGATACCTCGCCAATTAGTTCGATTTTGTCGTTTAACTGTGCTCTTAATTGTCCAGCTTTCTCTCGAATCAATGCATCCATTTCTTTTTGCATTTGTTGGTTTTTTGCGAGTAAATCTTCAATTGATTTAACAATATCTTTCGGATTTTTTAAAATGCTTTGAACCTGTGCTAAAGTGGTCGCTTTTTCCTTGAAATAGGCTTCAGCTGCTTTACCCGTGATGGCTTCAATTCTTCTTACTCCTGCAGCAACTGCTGATTCAGAAATGATTTTAAACAATCCAATTTTAGCGGTGTCCGGCACGTGAATTCCACCACAAAGTTCAACGGAATCGCCAAATTTAATCACGCGAACGTGATCACCATATTTTTCACCGAATAAAGCCATTGCACCTAATGCTTTTGCTTCATCAATAGCCACTGATCGACGTTCATCTAATGAAACATTCTGTGAAATGGCTGCAAGTACCATGTTTTCAATTTGTTCGAGCTCTTCTTCGCTTACTTTAGAAAAATGTGAAAAATCGAAACGCAAATTAGATGAATTTACCAAGGAACCTTTTTGCTCGACGTGTGTACCAAGTACAGAACGCAAGGCATGATGAAGTAGGTGAGTGGCACTGTGATTTTTAGCCGTTTGTTCTTGGGTGTCCAAGTCGATGATGGCTGTGAATTCTTGATTCAAATTCGATGGTAATTGCTCACTCAAGTGAATGATCAAATTGTTCTCCTTTTTCGTGTCAAAAATACGGATGGACTCTTGTCCATTTTTCAAAATACCTTTATCGCCAACTTGACCTCCACCTTCTGGATAGAATGGTGTTTGATCGAAAACGAGTTGATAAAATTGCTTTCCTTTTTGACTGACTTTGCGGTATTTTGTAATGCGAATAGCGGCTTGTTTTACGTCATACCCGATAAATGAAGTGGATACATCTGTTCCTATTTGGACCCAATCATCTGTTTCTATCACGGAAGCTGCTCTTGATCTGTCTTTTTGAATTTGTAATTGTGCTTGAAATCCATCTTCGTCAATGCTGAAGTTGTTTTCACGGGCGATCAATGATGTTAAATCTACTGGGAAGCCATAAGTGTCGTATAATTCAAATACGGCTGTTCCTGGAATTGTAGATTGATTGGTTTGGCGGCAATTTTCCATCAGGTCATCCATGCGTCGAATTCCTTGTTCCAAGGTTCTGAAAAAACTTTGTTCTTCCTCTCGAATCACCTTTTCAATTAATTCTTGTTGTTTCAATAGCTCCTCGTAAGGATTGCCCATCAACTGAACTAAAACATTTGACAGTTTACATAAAAAGGGTTCCTTCAGACCTAAGGTTTGATAACCATATCGAACTGCTCGTCGTAAAATTCGTCGGATAACGTATCCAGCACCAGTATTTGAAGGCAATTGACCGTCTGCGATGGAAAAGGAAATCGCACGAATATGATCGGCAATAACACGTAAAGCAATGTCCGTTTCTTCCGATTTTCCGTAAGGAACTTCCGATTCCTTGGAGACAAACTGAATCAAGGTTTGGAACAAATCGGTGTCGTAATTACTTTGTTTTCCTTGAAGTGCCATGGCTAATCTTTCCAAGCCCATTCCAGTGTCAACATGTGTTGCTGGAAGTGGCTCTAAACTTCCATCCGCCTTGCGATTGAATTGCATGAATACATTGTTCCATATTTCAATGACTTGTGGATGATCATTGTTGACAAGCGAAAATCCACTAACGGCATTTCGGTCCGCTTCACTTCTTAAATCAACATGGATTTCGGTACACGGTCCACAGGGTCCAGTGTCGCCCATTTCCCAAAAATTATCTTTTTTTGAAGCCAAAATAATTCGGTCTTCAGCGATGAATTTCTTCCAAATCGTTAAACTTTCTTCGTCTCTCGGAACACCATCTTTCGCATCCCCTTCAAATACTGTGACATATAAGCTGTCAACTGGAATTTTGTAAACGGATGTCAATAATTCCCAAGCCCATGAAATGGCTTCTTCTTTGAAATAATCTCCGAAGGACCAATTCCCCAACATTTCAAACATGGTATGATGGTAGGTGTCAACCCCAACTTCTTCCAAATCATTGTGTTTTCCTGATACACGTAAGCATTTTTGAGAGTTGGCGACACGTTTTTGTTTCGCTTCTTGATGACCAAGGAAAAAATCTTTGAATTGATTCATTCCTGCATTGGTAAACATCAGTGTTGGATCGTTTTTTACGACCATTGGTGCCGATGGAACAATTTGATGTCCTTTGCTTTCAAAAAAATCAAAAAATTGCTGGCGTATTTCAGAAACCGTCATTGTAAAGTTTGTTTGATTGCAAATTTAGGAAATTGAAAGAACTAAAGACAATCAAAATCAGCTTATCGCGTTCTTATATGGAATAAAATACGCAAAATGAACCAAATATTCTATGAATAAGCTGTCAATTACGAATGAATTCGAACAGATTGAGTCAAGATTACACTTGATTCGTGGTCAGCGCGTATTGCTGGATCGCGATGTTGCTATGCTATATGGAATTGAGACGAAACGCGTAAACGAAGCGTATCGAAACAATCCTGAAAAATTCCCAGACGGATATGTCCTTTTTTTAACCGATGAGGAAGCCCATTCTTTAAGGTCGAAAATTTCGACCTTAAAGAATTCAGGCCGAGGTAATCATACCAAATATCAAATGAAAGCCTTTACAGAGAAGGGATTATACATGTTGGCAACAATTATTAAAAGTGAACAAGCAACAGAAACTACCTTGGCCATCATTGAGACATATGCTAAATTGAAGGAATTTACTCAACTAGTTCGGTCCAGCGTTGATGGTGAGCCTTTGGAGCAATCGAATGAGTTACTTGAGAAAAGTGCACGATTATTAAAGGAAATCATAGTCCCAGATTTAAAATCAAATGAAACGGAAACATCGTTTGAATTTAATTTCGCCGTCATGAAACTGAAGCATACCATTAAAAGGAAGAAGTAAATTCCATTACTTTTGTAGTAAAAGCAATCAACTATGGAATTCATTTCTCAAGAACTCGATCAATATTGTTGCTCCCATACTGCGGAGGAAAATGAATTACTTCAAAGAATCAATCGTGAAACACATGTGGAAGTTTTACAGCCACGCATGTTAAGTGGACATTTTCAAGGACGCGTATTGAGTATGCTTTCGAAAATGATACAGCCAAATCGCATTTTGGAACTAGGAACATATACTGGTTATTCTGCTTTGTGCTTAGCGGAAGGACTGACATCTGAAGGGAAATTAATGACCATCGATGTCAACGAAGAACTCGAACAACGGGTGAAAGGATATTTTCAAGCTTCACCATACGCAGCACAAATTGAATACATCATTCAACCTGCATTGGAAGTGATTCCGACATTAAATGAAACATGGGATTTGGTTTTTATTGATGCGGATAAACAAAATTACATCGCTTATTATGAAATGATTTTACCTCTCGTACGTTCGGGCGGATATGTGATATTGGACAATGTATTATGGTCTGGCAAGGTGGCTGATCCAGAAAAAAACGACAAGGATACGGTTCTGCTGCGCGAGTTAAACGCTCGGATACATACAGATGAACGCGTGGAAGAAGTTTTGTTGCCAATACGTGATGGACTCATGATTGCTCGAAAAAAATAAAATGGAAAATTTCGAAATTCGTCAAACGAATGACGGCTCTAAAACGATTTACCTTTCATCCATTGATGAAACTTATCATTCTTCTCATGGGGCCGTGCAAGAAGCGAAACATGTGTTTTTAGAACATGGACTATCTTTTGTGGATTCGATTATTGATGACGAAATCAATGTTTTTGAAATGGGTTTCGGTACGGGCTTGAACGCCTTACTAACTGCAACCTGGTCGATGAAACAGCAACGAAAAGTTAATTATACAGGAGTTGAACTTTATCCCGTTCCAGAAATAATCTGGCAACAGATGGATTATCCGGAGAGTTCGGAGGACGAACAGTTGTATGTCCAATTAATGAAGGCAAGTTGGGAAAAGGATCAAAATATTCATCCATATTTCCAATTGAGGAAAATCAATGAAAATGTCGAGGAAGTGCAACTGGACACAAAAATGGATCTAATTTATTACGATGCATTTGGTCCGAGGGCGCAAGCAGAAATGTGGGAATTACCTATTTTAACAAAAATGCATGAATTATTGAAGACAGGAGGTGTTTTTGTTACCTATTGCGCACAAGGTCAAATGAAACGAAATCTAAAATCACTTGGATTTACCGTAGAATCCTTACCGGGTCCACCTGGAAAAAGAGAAATGACAAGAGCAATAAAAATTTAACAAAAAATTCACATTGAAGATTTGTCAATTAGAAAAAAGCCCTTAACTTTGTATCAAATTACAGTTCATAGTTGTAGTTTTAGTTTTATAGTTTTAGCATGGTTTAGCAGAAAGAGGAACAAACACGAGTTGTTCCTCTTTTTGTTTTTAGTTACTTGCTAAAAGGATCTTTAATTCTGCGAGCATTAAAGCGGTTGCTCCCCAAACGATCTTTTCGTTTAACACAAAACAAGGGACATGCTTCATTCTTGTTTGTTCATTCACGGAAATACTAGTGGTAGATATGTTCTCTTCTGATAGTAAATCAGCAAGATTCACTTCGAAATAGTCCGCAACTTCTCGTTTATTGATGTGAATCTCAGGTTGCTCATGATGTAGAAAGACAAAAGGTGTCACTTCAAAACTGGAAACAGGTATCCATACCATCGATAGTTCAGCCAGTTTTATTCCATTGTTCATTGGAATACCAATCTCTTCCTCTGATTCTCTTCTGGCCGTATGCTCCAAGTGCAAATCACTTGACTCTGGTTTTCCTCCAGGGAATGCCATTTGAGCACTATGTTTCCCGTCATATGAAGAACGTTCAATTAAAATGAAATGCCAGTCTTCATTTTTTAAATAAAAATGAATGCCAACAGCTGCTTTTTTTCGCGGACCAGTCGCATTCTGTTCGAAATGCGTTCGATAAGGAGCAAATGCTTCGTGGGCCTTGGAGCCGGGAAGGTCACCTTTGAATCGATCAATGAATTCTTT
Source organism: Flavobacteriales bacterium (assembly GCA_046070685.1). Lineage (GTDB taxonomy): Bacteria > Bacteroidota > Bacteroidia > Flavobacteriales_D > Crocinitomicaceae > UBA952. The sequence continues at coordinate 18,976 of JBJTMU010000007.1, forward strand.
TGTCGTCATTAAAGACAAAAATGCAGTTATTTTCGAAAAGTCAATCAAAAAAAATCAAAAACGACCGAGTGAACATTCATCATTTTACAGGCTTGACTTTTTGATTCTTTGGGGTCAAGCCAAAAGAACGAAGAATATGAATCTGATTATAATGGTTTTATCTAATGTCCAAAAAAGTCTATTATGAAAGCACAAATCGAACGCTGTTTTTTTTTCATTCTCATTCTGCTTCTCACTCTTATGATTAGAACAGATTTTATAAAAAGTTCTGCCATTTGATTCTTTGGGGTCAAGCCAAAAGAACGAAGAACGTAAATCGAAAATCATAAGCTGCATTCACTCATATCTATAAAACAAATTAGACCGAAGTCAGATTTTCTTTACGGGTTACAAGCAATCGCCCTTTAAAAATCATTCCCCTAAAACAAGGATAAATGCAGGGAAATGCACCCATGTCTGAGCACAGCAGTCTGTCGACCTGCAAGGCGACAGCTCACTGCGTTTGCG
>JBJTMU010000008.1:0-4904 GCA_046070685.1 Flavobacteriales bacterium
AAAAGTTTCCATGCTTTCCAACAAAGTAATTGATTGCGCACGGTTTCGATTGGCGTTTGGACCACTTTCTTCTTGCGCAGTTTGACGAGCTATGGAATCCTCGACTTTTCCGACGTTTAGTCGAACATTCATTCGTTCCACCATAGCGTCGCGAAAAGCAAGTGTTTCCTCGAAGTTATGTCCAGTATCAATGTGTAATAAGTTAAATGGAATGGGACCTGGAGCAAAAGCCTTTGCAGCGAGATGAGTCACAACGATGGAATCTTTTCCACCAGAAAACAAAATACAAGCCTGATCGAATTGAGCAAATGCCTCCCGAAGGACATATACTGCCTCCGCTTCCAATTCCTCCAAATAATTCAAGCGATAACTCATAAACTAAAAAATTGCTGCATCAGTTGATTTAAACAACTTTCCTTGGAATGTAGGTTTGTGTCCAGAATAAATTCCGCGCGACTTGGGCGTTCAAAAGGGGCAGAAATCCCGGTGAAATTCCCCAAATCTCCATTTGAAGCATCGCGATAAAGTCCTTTCACATCTCTACTTTGACACGTTTCAAGTGTTGCGTCCACGAAAATAAATTGAACGGAGTCTCCCAGAATTTCACGTACTTTTTCCCGATGGATTTCTTCAGGCGTAATGAAGGAAGCGAGTACAATTTGTTGATTATCAAGGAACAATTTAGCCAATTCAGCAGCCCGACGAATGTTCTCAAGTCGGTCTTCGGACGTAAATCCCAAATCGCTATTTAGTCCTGCACGCAACTGATCGCCATCCAGTTTAACGACCGATTTACCCATGGAACGAAGTTGGTCAAAAAGTAAAGCGCTCAAGCTTGACTTCCCTGAACCAGATAGTCCGAAGAACCAATAGACAGCCGCTTTTTGATTATTTTCCATGAGGGAATAAAAGTAATGAATTCCGTGTAATTAAATGGAAGGACAAAAAAAAACTCCTTCCAGCAGGAAGGAGTTTTCAGCTTCATATAGAAAAAGCTTATTCGCTGACAACTTCGAATTTGAATGCTTGTCTTACACCTTTGTAAAGGTTAGCTTCAACTTCGTAAGTTCCAATTTCGCGAATTGGCTCATCTTTAATTTTCAATGATTTGCGATCAATATCAAATCCTAATGCGCGAAGTGCATCAGCTAATTGAACGGTATTCACAGAACCAAAGATTTTTCCATTCTCACCCGCTTTTGTAGCGATTGTGATGGTTAAATCTGCAATTTTAGCAGCAAGTTCTTGTGCTTCCGCTAACATTTTTGATTCTTTGTGAGATTTTTGACGCATAATCTCCGTGTGTGCTTTCTTTGCGCTAGCTGTTGCTAGAATCGCGTATCCTTGAGGAATCAAGAAGTTACGACCATATCCAGGTTTTACGGTAACGATTTCGTTCGCGTATCCTAATTTATCAACGTTTTTCTTTAAGATAATTTCCATGACTTTTCAGTTTTTCTGTTCAACAAATGATTATTTCAACATATCACCAACGTATGGAAGGATCGCAAGGTGACGTGCACGTTTGATCGCTTTGTTGACTCTCTTTTGGTATTTCGCAGAAGTACCAGTGATACGACGTGGAAGAATTTTACCTTGTTCGTTTACTAATTTCAATAAGAAGTTAGCATCTTTATAATCAATAAATTTGATTCCACTTTTTTTGAAGCGGCAGTATTTATCCTTCTTAATATCAATATTAATCGGGGTTAGATAACGAATATCGTTTGACATCTCTTTAATTTTTTAAGGTTAACAATTAGTTAGGCAGTAGCTCCAGCTTTTGCGCGTCTTTTCTCTGAGTAAGTAACATGATCAACGTCCATTTTTACCGTTAAAAAACGTAAAACTCGTTCATCGCGCTTCATCATCAATTCGAAGTCAGCAACAACTTTACCTTCCCCTTGGAATTCTACTAAAAAGTAGAAACCTGTGGATTTTTTCTGGATTGGGTACGCCAACTTGCGCAAACCCCAGTTCTCCGAATGCTTGATTGAACCACCAAGTGATTTAATCTCACCTTCGAATTTCTGTACTGCTTCCTTTGCCTGATCATCAGACAAAACGGGAGTTAAAATGAAAACAGTTTCGTAAGAATTCATAAGATTATTTTTTAAAATTAATTAATCGGGTGCAAAGATACACATTCTACTTTAATCGTGCAATAACTTTAGAACGCCATTTTTATTTCATTGATTTCAGCGAAATCCGTACCTTCGTTCCATGTCATTTTTCACTGAAGATTACCTCAATTTCTTTATCGAACTTGCGGGAAACAACCATAAAACTTGGTTTGATGAAAACCGTAAACGATACGAAACATCCGTTAAAAAGCCATTTTATGCCTTTACGGAACACCTTATCAATGAATTAGCCAAATCGGACCCTCAATTTTCGGACTTACAAGTGAAAGATTGTGTGTTTCGAATCAATCGAGACATTCGTTTTTCAAAAGACAAAACCCCTTACAAACTGATGTGCTCTGCCGTTGTAGCACCATATGGAAAGAAAAGCAAAGCGGTGAATGGAATCTATTTCGAACTGGGACCTGAACACGTGAGGGCTTACGGCGGTATTTATGAAATCGACAAAGAAGATTTAGAGCTTATTCGCGAAGGGATTGCTGCCAATATGGAAGAATTTCGTGCGATTTACACTTCTTCTACCTTTCAAAAAACTTTTGGTGAAATTCTCGGTGAGAAAAACAAAGTCCTTCCTGCCTATCTAAAAGAAGCAGCTCAAAAAGAATCGCTCATATTCAATAAACAATGGTATTTTTATGCCGAATTTCCTGCTGAAACCGTCTTGTCGAATGACCTAGATCAACAATTATTACACTGTTACGAAGTAGGAAAACCACTTGAACAATTTTTTAATCAATTTATCAAACGCGCATGAAACGCCTTATTCTACCTTTCATCCTCTTCCTGACTCCATTGGCATTTTCACAAAAAAAGGAAATGACGGTGAAGGAATCCGTCTTGTTACAGCGAAGTGTATCACCAGATCGAATCAACAATTTCCTTTGGATGAATGACAACGATTATACGACATGCAGCAAAGATTACCGAACCATGTTCAAATCAGCTGTTTCAAGCGATCAATCGAGTGAATTACTTACCATCGAAGAGGTAAACAAAACGTTACATACTGAATATGCGAACTTCTTCGGTGCAGAATGGTTGAATGAAACGACCCTTTTATTAAATGATGGTCAAACCGTTGCAACTTATAATATTCAATCAAAACTGGGGGAACTCAGAAAAAAACCAATTCAAAACGCAGCGAATCAGTCGTACCATGCGGCATCCAATCAACTTGCTTACACCATCGACAACAACTTATATATAGATGGTCGAGCAATTACAAAAAATGTAGATAAAAACATCGTTTCTGGACAATCGATTGCGAGAAATGAATTTGGTATTTCTGGTGGCATTTTTTGGTCCAATAGTGGTGCAATTTTGGCTTTTTATCAAAAGGATGAAACGGATGTTCACAATTATCCGCTTTTAGATATCAATCAAACTCCAGGAACCTTGATGTCGATCAAATATCCCATGGCTGGACAAAAATCAGAGAAGCCTCGTGTTGGGATCTATCAAGTAAAATCAAAAAAGACGTTTTATATTAGTCCAAGAGGAGCAGCGGATGATTATTTCACTAATTTGGCCATTACACCCGATGAACAATTCATTGTCGTTGCAGAAGTCAACCGTGATCAAAACCACATGTGGCTCAACGTCTATTCCACCAAAACAGGGAAATTTGTCAAGACTTTATTTGAAGAGAAAAACGAGAAGTGGATCGAACCTGAACATCCTGTATTTTTCCCAAATAACACCTCGAATCATTTTGTTTGGATTTCTGAACGCGATGGATTCAACAATTTATATTACTACGATTTCAATGGTCAATTGATTCAACAATTAAGCAGCCACCAATTTGTTGTCAAAGACATCCTTTGTGCTTCACCAGATGGTCAACAACTTTATTATTCGGCGACAGGACCTAATCCGACAAACACATTAATCTATCGTTGTGATTTAAAGGGAACTACGGAATTAATGACGAAAGAAGAAGGGACGCACAGTTTCATGCTTTCCACCAAAGGAACCTATTTCCTGGATACTTATTCCAGTTTGAGTGTTCCGTTTAAAGGAATGATTTGGACCAACAATGGAAAAATGGCCAAATTAATCATGCTTTCAAAGGATAAATTAGATGATTACAACGTAGGTAAAACAGAGATTGGATCCATCAAAGGAAAAGATGGTTCCGACTTATATTACCGTATGATCAAGCCAAGCAATTTCGATCCATCAAAAAAATACCCAGTTCTTGTTTATGTTTATGGCGGACCTCACGCCCAAATGGTGACTAATTCTTGGCTAGCGGGTGCCAATCTTTGGATGCACTGGATGGCGAACCAGGGTTACATCATTTTCACCTTAGACAACCGCGGTTCTGGCGAACGAGGGTTTGCCTTTGAATCTCAAATTCATCGTCAATTGGGTACCGTAGAAATGGAAGACCAATTAAGCGGAGTTGACTTTCTGAAATCGCTAAACTATGTGGATCAGAATCGACTGGCGGTTCATGGCTGGTCGTTTGGTGGATTCATGACCACTTCGCTTATGTTGCGTCAAGCTGGAGTATTCCAAGTTGGCGTTGCGGGTGGACCCGTAACCGATTGGAAGTACTACGAAATCATGTATGGCGAGCGCTACATGGATCGTCCCGAACAAAATAAGTCAGGGTACGATGCAAATTCGTTATTGAATTATACCAAAAACCTAAAAGGCGATTTATTATTAATTCATGGTTCAATTGATGATGTGGTCGTGATGCAACACAACGAAGCATTATTGAAATCCTTCATCGAAAACGGAATTCAGGTTGAC
>JBJTMU010000009.1:0-11586 GCA_046070685.1 Flavobacteriales bacterium
TAGAAACATCAGAAGAAATCCAAGCACTCGTTTCATTAGGATTCAATAAAAAGTCGAACGGTTTCTATTTTTCGATCACTTACTTCTTCTACCAGTAAACGGTATTTTTCGAGTTGAACAATATCTCCTTTCGTAGGAATAGATTCAATGTGGTGAATGATTAATCCAGCGAGTGTATCATATTCCTCTGATTCTTCCAGCTGGAGTTTAAAGGTCTCGTTTAGGTAATCAATATCAATTCGGGCCGAAAATAAATATTCGTGATCATTGATTTTTTCTTCAAGCCAATTTTCTTTGTCATGCTCATCTTCAATTTCTCCAAAAATTTCTTCGATGACATCTTCCAGGGTGATGATTCCCGCTGTCCCACCATATTCATCGGTCACAACGGCAAAGTTACCCGCTTGTTTGGTAAATTTTTCCAGTAGTTCTTTACCTGAAATAACGGTTGGAACAAAGCTAATGGGTTTTAAAATCTGCTTGATGGATTTCGGTTGAGAAAAGAGATCAAACGAATGAATATACCCGATAATATTATCAATATCATCCCGGTAAACGATCAATTTTGACAGTCCTTTGTCGATCAACAGTTGTTTCGCTTCTCCGATGCTTTCTTCAATTTCGACACCAATAATTTCTGTGCGCGGAATCATGCAATCTCTCGCTTTGACATGCGAAAAATCAAGTGCATTGCGAAGAATCAGCATCTCATTACTGAACTCTTCTTCTGCTTTAATGCGAGAACTCAACTCATCCACATAATGCTCCAAATCTACTTTGGAAAATACACGGTCAGATTGTTCTTGACTAGACCCGAAAAGTTTGAGGATGATGGAGCTAAAGAAAAGTACAAATTGAGTGGGTACATATAACAAAATGTACAGAATCAACATGGGAGCCAGGGTAATATCTAAAAAGCGATTCGGGTTGATTTGAACCAATGCTTTTGGTAGAAATTCAGCTGTTACTAGGACAATTAACGTCGAAGTAATTGTTTGTAGGATCAGAATCAGAATTTCATCTGAAATTCCTAAATGAATAAAAAATGGATTCAACACACGTGCAGCTGCAATTCCGTACATTACCAAGGCAATGTTATTCCCCATGAGCAGCGAAGCAATCATGGTCGATTCACGGTGAAAAAAGAGGCCAATAATTCTGCTCTTGATCGAACGATTTTTCTTCATCACTTCAATACGAAGTCGATTTGAAGACAAAAAGGCAAGTTCCATCGCAGAAAAGAAAGCAGATGCAAGAATGGAAATGAGAATGATGATAAAATCTACATTCATATTGTGTGGGTTACCTTCCTGAATTTAGCGCACATCTTGACCGATGTCCTTACGGTAATAAGCACCGTCGTAATTAATTTTTGAGATCGAATCATACGATTTTTCCAAGGCAGCATCCAAATTCTTCCCGTAAGAAGTTACCGCTAAAACGCGACCACCAGCTGTTAAAACAGAAGGTCCATCAGCGCTTGTTCCCGCATGAAAAACGATGCTATCCACAATGCTATTGAGTCCAAAAATAGATTTTCCTTTTTGGTAATCTCCAGGATATCCGCCGGAAACCATCATCACAGTTGCGGCACTTTTATCGATGAATTGAATGTCTCTCTCCGAAAGCGTATTACTAGCCACACCTTCAAATAAATCGAGGATATCTGATTTCAATCTTGGAATCACGACCTCTGTTTCAGGATCACCCATTCGACAGTTATATTCAATCACATACGGATCGCCTTTTACATTAATTAAGCCAAAGAACACGAATCCTTTGTAGGTGATTTTTTCCGTTTTAAGTCCTTTGATGGTTGGAACAATAATGCGGTTATGAACTTTGTCCATGAAACTTGCATCAGCAAATGGAACAGGTGAAATCGCTCCCATTCCTCCGGTGTTTAATCCGGTATCACCTTCACCAATTCGTTTGTAATCTTTCGCTTCCGGTAATAATTTAAAGGATTCACCATCTGTTAAAACGAAAACTGAAAGTTCGATTCCATCTAGGAATTGCTCAATAACGACCTTGCTACTTGCTTCACCAAATTTTTCATCGAGTAACATGCTTTTCAGCTCATTTTTCGCTTCGTCTAAATCTGATAAAATCAAGACACCTTTTCCTGCGGCTAGTCCATCAGCTTTCAATACATACGGACCTTTCATTCCTTCTAAAAAGGCAAGTCCTTGTGTAATGGTTTCTGCAGTAAATGTTCCGTATTTTGCGGTTGGAATGGCATGTCGAGACATGAATGCTTTCGCAAAGTCTTTACTACCTTCTAACTGAGCACCATATTGACTTGGGCCTATAACGGCTACTTTTTTCAATTGATCATCTGCTTGGAAGAAATCGTAAATTCCTTTCACAAGTGGTTCTTCAGGTCCAACAATCACCATATCAATTTGTTGCTCAAGCACGAATGCTTTGATGCCCTCAAAATCGGTTGTAGAAAGATCGATGTTTTTACCATGTTTTTTCGTTCCGGCGTTACCTGGAGCGATAAACAATTCATCCAAAATGGAACTTTGTGCGATTTTCCAAGCAAGAGCATGCTCTCTTCCGCCAGAACCTAATAGCAGAACCTTCATGAACAATGATTTAAAATCGATTCGAAAATGGCTACACCATCTTTATTTCCAAGATGATGATCAGCTGCTCTTTCCGGGTGAGGCATCATTCCGAAGACATTTTTACCTTTATTGCTAATTCCAGCGATGGAATGCAATGATCCATTTGGATTTGCGGCATCGTTGATTAGTCCATTTTCATCACAATAGTGAAATAACACTTGGTCATTATCTTGGATGGACTTAATGGTGTCATCACTCGCAAAGAATCGACCTTCACCGTGTGCAATCGGAATTTTATAAGCTGGATTTTTTAAGTCTTTACTTGGCGCAGCACTTGAACTTGCTGGATTTAAAAAGACATTTTTACAAATGAATTTTTGCGTGTTGTTATGTAATAACGCTCCTTCAAGAAGTCCTGACTCCGTTAAAATTTGAAATCCATTACAGATCCCCATCACATATCCACCTTTGTCTGCGTGACGAATCACTTCAGTCATGATGGGTGAAAATTTGGCAATGGCGCCTGAACGCAAATAATCTCCATAGGAGAATCCCCCTGGAATGATGACCATATCTACATTTTTTAGATCGGTATCTTTATGCCATAAATTCTCTACTTGTTGTCCGAGCATATCTTTCAGGACATAAATCATGTCTTGATCGCAATTTGATCCGGGAAACGTTACAACTCCAAATTTCATTTTATCTTAAATTATGGTTCAAAATTAATCAATTAAACCGCTACTGTGTGAAGCTGATGAAAAATTTCACAAAGGAATATAGTGCGGTTAAATAGAAAAAAATACTGGCAGGTATTCCTGATCTTTTGCTGAGAAATGCATACGTCAGAAAATAACTGAGTGGAATAATCGAAAGTGATAGATACAGTAAGGATCCGTTAAAGTAAAAGTCTGTAAATCCGATGAGGAGCAAAATAGTAAAAACCAGGCCTAACATTTGAATTTGCTTTTTTAAACGCAAGGATGATTTCAGCAAACGGGCACCAAGACTGATTAAACTGATGAACAAAAGCACAATAAACAATCCTAAAATTGGATAATCATTGAGCGCGAGTCGGAAATTATGCATTTGCCAATTGGGAAATTGCCAGTTGAAATGAAATTGGTTAGTCAAAAACAAATAGCTAAAGTAATACAGCATTGGAATCGACATACTCACGAGTGAAAGTAATAATTCCCTCCAAGAAAATGGTCGCACAATGACATTCATAAACAAGATGAATGGAACTAAAATCAACAAATAAGGAAGGAAAATAAAGGAAAAACCCAACAGTAAGCCAGCATTAAAAATGGTCATTTTTCCATCCGTATTTTGTTTCAATTGAAAGACTACACTGAGCATGGAAATAAATGCAAAGTGAGCGAGTAATACAGGACTAAATTGATTGAGTGGAACAAACATCGGCGTCATGACAACGTAGATTAGACTGATGATGTACGTGTTTTTATCTAAGAATTCATGACTATTGAAGACAGCATTCAAAAAGATGGCATTCGCCAACAATAATAAGGATTGTACAAGATATGCCCAAAATCCACCTGATTCATGTGTGTAGAAGAAAAGTCCATTTGAACGATCAAGTAGTTCTTGATCCACACTAAAAATACTGCCAATCACATACAAGCCAATAATAAAAGGCAACAAAAGCAATACCGCGGTTCGGTTGTCTAAAAACATACGAATCATAGAACGAAGTTACTTTTTTCTGACGGGTACTTTGTATGATTGTGAATAACTCGGCACTTTTGTTCAAAATGACTGAATTAACATGAAATTAATTTGAATTTGAATCTGAATTATTCCAAAAAAAGATATATTTGCTTACCCTGATTTTTATGGGTAGGAATTGAAAGAATAAGGTTATGAATAAAGAAAAAAACAGATATTCTGATGCAGATCTTGATGAATTCAAAGATTTGATTTTAAATAAATTAAAAGAAGCGCAAGAAGATTATGCCTTGTTGATTGGTTCTTTGTCTCATAATGATGATCACGGAACAGATGATACAGGTCGTACCTTTAACATGATGGAGGACGGATCCGAGACGCTTTCAAGAGAAGAAGTAGCGCAATTAGCCGCTCGTCAGGAAAAGTTCATTCAAAGTTTACAGGCAGCATTGATGCGTATTGAGAATAAAACCTACGGGATTTGTCGTGTGAATGGAACTCTTATACCGAAGGAAAGACTTCGTTTAGTACCGCACGCAACCATGAGTATTGACGCAAAAAATGCGCAAAAATAGTGAGGCAAAAACTAACGTTCGTTTTCGTTTTAGTTTTGGTATTGTTGATCTTGGATCAATGCATCAAATTGTATATTAAAACTAGTTTTCAACCTGGTGAAACCCAAACTGTATTCGGAGATTGGTTTATCCTTCATTACATTGAAAATCCAGGCATGGCATTCGGAACAACATTTGGATCAGCTATTTGGCACAAGCTTGCCTTGAGTATTTTTCGATTAATTGCCATTGGATTCATTGTTTATTATCTTGTGAAGCAAGCAAAAAAAGGAGCTTCTTTGGAATTTCTCCTGGTCTTTGGATTGATTTTAGCTGGAGCAACAGGAAATTTAATTGATTCCATGTTTTACGATTTCTTTTTCCCGTTAAATCCATGCGACTCTTTTAATCAATTGCAAGGTTCCGGCATTAAAGGTTTCTGTACGGATTATGGCTTTAAGTATCCCGTTGAATTACGTCACCAAGGATTTATGTTGGGCAGCGTGGTGGATATGTTCCAATTCAATGTGAATTGGCCAAAATGGATTCCTGGAGTAGGAGGAGAGCAAATCTTTCCAGCTATTTGGAATTTAGCTGATGCCAGTATTTCAACAGGTGTTATTTTGATTTTAATCCGTCAAAAAAAGTACTTTCCTAAAAAAGTAGAAACAACGGAAAAACTGGATTAAAAATTCCATTTCATGTTGCGGTCATCAAGCACCGCAAACGATATTTTCCAGTCAAAAGTGGGTTTAATGTGATTCCCATCTGAAATAACACCGTAAATTCCGACACGTAATCTTCTTCTAGACATCTTGAAATTACGTTCGAGTCCACCAAGTACTTCGTAGTGCTGCCAGTCGTGTTCCAATACGTACATTGCACCGGCACCGGCTACTAGTCCAATTCTCGTCTTTTTGAAGTAGGGGATTTTGTTTAAAATCGCTCCATTGTCGTGATGAACAACATGCGCTTGAAAAACATAATTACTTGTTGGTAATGTTGTATCCAAGCCCTGAAACGAATACAGTGGATTCGAAAACCAGATTGGATCGCTTCTTCGTTGGTATTTGTAATCTGGATTGTATAAATGTCGAGCACTGAGAAATTTTCCTACTGAAACACGGTAATTCATGGTTCCAAGCGTGGCGATTTTAAAGGATTGCATGACATCACACTGCAAGTATTCATGGTCCACATCGCTACCAAATAATTTTGGTATGCCTCTTTCATAGTTGATACTAAAGGTTGGCCAAGCAGAACCGAGTACAACTTTTTTATAAGGTTCGCGCATGTATTTTTGCTGAGGAGTATAGCTGAATCCTAAATATCCAATAAGAGCTTGATACGGTTGAAAGGAGGTAGGATCGTTGTTTGGAATGATGTTGTCTATGGCGTTGATGAATTTGAAATCTGCCAAACTTCGACGTTCGGCAAATCCAAGGGAAGAATAAGCGTAAAATCCATTGAAAAGCTCATAATCCAAGGATAATGTCAATTTTGTGGCTTGGATAAAATTGTCCCGTTTATAGATTTGAGTAATGGCATCGTAGCCTCGGATGACATCAAAATCGTGATTAAAAGCGACACGGAAAAATCCAAAATGAAATGGATCGAAACGATAACGCCACCACGTATCACCTTTGAAGTCTTGATTGATAAATCCATACGATATGCGCGTATAAGATTCCAAACTTCGCTCATCTTTCCATTTTTTGAAATAATCAAAACTTGGATTTACACGTGGTCCACCAATACCAATTGGTTGGATTAACGTAGCGGCAGAGCCCAAGGACCATTGGTATTTTAAAGCGCGATTTCGATGATCTACACCAAACCAAAGCACTTTCAACATGGTAATTTTATTGAATACGGCATCTACCGAATCAAGGTATTCTTTTCGATTGTAATAATCTCGAATGCTATCTTTGATTATGATGAAGCGCTGTTCTTCTGGACTTAAACTTGTTTGACGAGCCGTGGACCAGTAATTCGTATCACGTTCATAAGCTTCCTGAGTTGTGACTGCAAGTTCCGTATTAAAGAATTTTTTTCCGTAGGCAGGATGAAAATTGTAGTTGGTAAATAGAGCAGTTGTTTGGCAGGCAGATGTTTCATCTTTGTACTTTACGCCGTAATTCAATACTTGTTTATCCAAAACACAAAGGGTATCTCCAACAATCGAATACGTTTGTTCGATTTGAAAATGATCATAAATAAGTAAATTTCCTTTGTTCATGGTCAGCTGAAGTTTCTGAATCAGAAATAAGGAATCAATCACATAAATGTACCCTTCCAAAGTCGTGGTAGCGGTGTTTCGCGGAATGATTTTGATTTTACAAATCGTCAATCCATCCTCCACATAGGTTTCCTCCATTCGATACTTGTAGGATAAAATCCCAGGAACGGAAATTGGAGAACTGATCGGTGTTTGATGAAGGTCATCCAAGTGCAGTAAATTTTCAAAGAAATTGAAATTCGATTTTACCGTTGTTTTGTAATATAATGCTTGGTCAGATCCATGCAATGAATAGGCGTTTCGGATTTCCTTTACCTTATTTCCTGGAGCATAATTTCGTGTCAATTGAACTTCCAATAAATTCATGTGATCAACCCAACTTGGAGCTTTTGGCTCACTAGATGCTAAAGGATCGTTGTCATTAGTTGTTTCGTTGGACTCCGCTTTTCTATGTTTCTTTTCTTTTTCAACAACTTCCTTTTGTTCCGTTGCTTTGATGTACACATCAACCGAATGTTCATAATTCCAAGGATTCATTTGGTCTCGTCTTTTCACGACTTCCAACATGATTTCGCGACCTACATTACCCTTTTTCGTATTGATAACAATCTCTTTATAATCTTGCTCTTTTACAGGAAATAAATGAATATCTCTCTCGATATCAACGTTGCTAACTGATACATAAGTTTCTCGTTCTTGGAATCCTATGGCAGATACGACAATAAAATATTCACCAGGCATGAGGGATAATTCGTATTTCCCTTCAGCATTGGCAACAGTGCGTTGATCACTATTGTTTTTGACATAAATTTTGGCAAATGGAACGGGCGCTTTTCGTTCATCAATGACACTTCCTCGAACAAAATTTTGCGCGAAGACATTCAAATGACTGAAGAGAAATAGGAAAAACAAAAGCTTTTTCATACAATGATAATACAAGTGAAACTTGATTTTGTTACACAGTATAATTGTTTTAAGCTTCTTTTTTATTGTCTTGTTCCTGCATGTGTTTGGTGTGATTTCCCATGCGTTTCATCATCCATTTTTTCACAAAGTAGGTTGAAATGGCTACAATGGAAAAAATATAGTTTGAAGCATACTTATCAAATCCTTCCGTGATGCAGTAATACGTAACAGCTACAAAGGATACAGCAGCGACTGCTAACCAAAAGTAACTCATGATGGTGTTGTACAGATTCATATCAATTAAATTCTAATTCATTTTCCATTTCGAATTTCCCAACTGGTTTGATCAATTCGTATTTGCTAAAATCTTGTTTGGTACGGATTCCTTCCCCAAAAATGGTTCCTTTCGGCGAACGAACAATCACCGATGACTTTGAATAAATGGAGCTATCCTTTTGATTCCAAAACAATGCTTCCGTTTCTAGAGTTTGTTTTTTCTCATAATTGTAGAGTCGAACAGAGTCCTTCACCATCATGGTGCCTTTAGAGTAATTGATCTCTCCATAAAGTGCAGTTAGTTTAGAAACGATTTCACCTTTTTCATTGAAAAAGTGAACTTTCAAACTGTCTTTGATTTTGGTGATTTCTTCTTTTCCTCGGAATGTTTCAGCAAGACTTGCGTAGATTTCTACACGCGCATAGCCGTCATCGGCATAGATCATTTTTAAATTCTTCGTCGTTTCGTCCGGAGAATGTGCATCAAAACTAATCCGTTCGATGGCTTCTAGGTCATTTTCACACGAGGAAATCCCGAGTAAAAAAAACGCAAAGATTAATCCAATTTTCGTTGTCTGAACCACTTGTCAAAATTGGATGGAGCCAAAATAAGGCTGATGTTTAATGCCACAAATTTCTCTTGAATTCCGGTACTTTGATTGCTTGTTCGGTTCCCTAAACTGAAGCCAAAATTGACAGAAGACGCGGACATTTGAGCCAGAATTGGAAGGCCCAGTCCAAATGTTACGGCGGTCTCTGTGTATTGAATCCCGTTTTTCGTATATGGAAGAGTTTGCGTGTAATACCCCATTCGATAAGTGATTTTCTCCAAGCCTTTCAAGGTGGAAACGTTTTCAATCATACGTGTTTCTGGACTGAATTGAGCACCAAATGACAAACGTTTAAAATTATTCATTCCGAAACTTGGTAATAAATCTTGCGCATCATGTGACATAGAACCAAATTGATGGTAACTAGCTATCAGGTTTAATTTCGGATGAAGTTCTCTGGTTTGTCGTCGGATTTTTGGCAACAGAACACCATAATTGATCCCAAATTCTAGGGTAGAGGATTGCAGAATATGGATTCTACTGCGACTAAAAGCCAAGGTGTCATAAGTTGAGCTTGTATTGATGTTTGAAGCCGTATAAAATTCATCTTGGTAATAGCCGCCATACTTTTGGTTTGGCATATAAACACCGCTCAAATCGATGGTATGACTTTTTCCAATTTTTTGTTGAAAATATGCGCCAAGTTCATAATGAAATGACCGAATGATGAGTGATTGTTTATTAAGTCCACCTTGATTGGATCCGGAAGCGATAAGTTTAGATTGACGTTCATTACACACCGTACCTAAGAGATAAGAAGCGTTTGCTCCGAATGATAGTTTTGTTTTCGGACGATAGACCAATCCATAAGAATATCCAACAAATAAATTTTGAATGGCACCGCTACCTTTGTAGGTATATTGAAGAGAATCAAATCCGGTGTACACTTTATCAATGATTTCATAACCCTTCGCAGCAAATGGCTTTAATCCAAAAGCGAGTCCCATATTTTTTTTAATGCGCATTCCCAAAGCAATTTGATCAACCATTCCTGCAAATCCAATCTGTGAATTAGTTTGTTCCCCATAACTTGAGAGTCTCGATTGAATTCCAAATGAGTACAAAGTATTTCCTTTACTCAACAAGTTATACGTAGAAGGATTATAGAAATTAATCACGGAAGAATCGAACACATTGATGGTGTTTTTACCAAGCGCGTCAAAAATCCCATGATTTTGAGCAGCACTTTCACCTAATCCGTAGAAGGAGGCAGGTTGATTAGTGGTTGACTGTGACCAAAGTGAAGTACTCAATAAGAGAATCAGAAAACTAAAAAGAATGTTCATTCAGACGGTAAATTTCTAGAATTCCTTCTAGGGTTAAATGTTCGTGTACAAAGATGTTACTTTTTTGGCCGAAATCAAAATATCGAGCGTCCCCACCGGTGATATAAACGATTAAATCTGGGTAAATATCGAGATAGTTTTGAATCATAGCCGTAATTTCTGCTTTCCAACCTAAAAACACACCACTTTCGATGGACTCCTGCGTATTTCTTCCAATTAAATTTGCTTGCGCGTTAATGGGCAACAGAGGTAATTTGGCAGTGAATTGATGCAACGCTTTCGCCCGCATTTGTATTCCGGGAGAGATGGATCCACCGAAATAAATGCCTTCACTAGTTAATAAATCACATTTAATGCATGTTCCCAGATCGATCACAAGTTGATTTTTTGATGGCATCCAATGAGAAATCGCTGCCATATTGCACAGTCGATCAATTCCGAGTGTTTCAGGACTTAGGTATCTAAGTTGAAAAGGTAGCTTCATGTGTGCATGGATATAAATCGTTGTTTGAAAAAAATCTTCCAAGGATTTTTTCCATTCTTCCGACAGTACAGACGAAACCACCAATGGAATGTTACCATTCAATTCACCCCAAGGAAAGTCCTTCATTTCGAAACGTTTAATATTCGAAATTGCATCTTGTTGAACTTCACCGAGCTTCACATGTGTGTTGCCGGCATCCAGTAAATACGCTCTTGTTTTGTTGTGCACGACACAAAGTTAAGCGACTTTCAAAGAAATTTACCTGACTTTTTGATGAGAAATAAAAAAAAGTATTAAATTTGCCCCACCAATAGTTGGTGCCTTAGCTCAGTTGGTAGAGCAAAGGACTGAAAATCCTTGTGTCCCTGGTTCGATTCCTGGAGGCACCACTAACAAAACCCCGACGATCTCGTTGGGGTTTTTTTTTGAGATGTTTGTGATTCGCTTTCAATTTGTACTTTTAGGTCGATAAGCGACAACTCAAATCGGGAATCACAAAGGATGATATCAGTTGTGATTCGCTTTCAATTTGTACTTTTAGGTCGATAAGCGACAACGTCAATCGCTATCAATTAACGGTTGCATTTGTTGTGATTCGCTTTCAATTTGTACTTTTAGGTCGATAAGCGACAACGATTTAGTAGCTCAATGTCTTTGTATTGTGTTGTGATTCGCTTTCAATTTGTACTTTTAGGTCGATAAGCGACAACTAACGCTTCTTTTCTCACTTCTGTGAGCTTGTTGTGATTCGCTTTCAATTTGTACTTTTAGGTCGATAAGCGACAACTTCTGATGTACGTTGATGAAGGAGGATTGCGTTGTGATTCGCTTTCAATTTGTACTTTTAGGTCGATAAGCGACAACTGTTAATTTAGACTAGTCGAAGCAAACGCTGTTGTGATTCGCTTTCAATTTGTACTTTTAGGTCGATAAGCGACAACAATGGAGCTTTACTTCAATGCACAAGA
>JBJTMU010000010.1:0-86716 GCA_046070685.1 Flavobacteriales bacterium
TTCTTTCAGTGTGGAGGGTATTTCAAAGCTAATTGAAACACATGTCGGGGTCTCTTTGCGTATGTTTTTGATCTGAAGAGAATGAAATTTTGGCGTCATTCAAGTTGAAATTTAAATTGAAGTCAAATTTACACAATCCGAAGTAAATTGTGGGCTTTTTTGAAACATTGTTTCATCCAAATTGTTTCTTCCTACAATTGATATTTTGTATATTTGTGAAAAGCCGCATGAACATGAAAACAATGGATTTACAAGAACTAGAAAAGCGCTTCCAGGAAAAAATCGACAAGGAAATAAAAATTGAACCAAATGACTGGATGCCAGATGAATACCGTAAGACTTTAATTCGTCAGATTTCGCAACATGCTCATTCAGAAATTGTCGGAATGTTGCCTGAAGGAAATTGGATTACCAGAGCACCAAACTTGCGACGCAAAGCGGTGTTGTTGGCAAAAGTTCAAGATGAAGCTGGACATGGACTTTATTTGTATAGTTCTGTTGAGACACTTGGTGCTGATCGTGAAGCAACAATTGATGATTTGCACTCCGGAAAAGCAAAATATTCTTCCATTTTCAATTACCCAGCTGTCACATGGGCTGATATTGGTACCATTGGTTGGTTGGTTGATGGAGCTGCGATCATGAATCAAGTGGCATTGTGTCGTTGTTCGTATGGACCATATGCGCGTGGAATGGTGAAAATCTGTAAAGAAGAATCGTTTCACCAACGTCAAGGATACGAAAGTTTAGTCACATTGTGTAATGGTACGCCGATACAGAAGGCGATGGCGCAAGATGCGATGAATCGTTTTTGGTGGCCTGCGTTGATGATGTTTGGTCCAAGTGATGCCGACTCTCCGCACTCTGCACAATCCATGAAATGGAAAATCAAACGGTTCTCAAATGATGAATTACGTCAAAGTTTTGTTGATGCAACTGTTCCTCAAGCGGAAATTCTTGGATTAACGATTCCAGATCCAAATTTAAAATGGAACGAAGAACGTGGACACTATGATTTTAGTCCGATTAACTGGGATGAGTTTTGGCAAGTAGTCAATGGGAACGGACCGTGTAATCGTGAGCGAATAGAAGCGCGTTCCAAAGCAAAAGAAGAAGGCATGTGGGTGCGTGAAGCGGCCATGGCGTATGCCGAGAAGAGAGCAATGAAAAAAACAGCATAACAATCAATTTTTAGAACGATGTCAAACAGAGAATGGCCTCTTTGGGAGGTGTTTATCCGCAGCAAACAAGGATTAAATCACAAGCATGTTGGTAGTTTAAGAGCGCCAGATGCAACATTAGCATTAGAAAATGCACGAGATGTTTACACACGTCGATCCGAAGGAATTAGTATTTGGGTTGTGGAGTCGAATGAAATTCATGCCTCTGATCCTTCAGATTCAGATGCCTTTTTTGAACCATCAGATTCAAAAGTGTACCGTCACCCGACGTTTTATGAAGTGCCTGATGGCGTAAAACATATGTAAGATGAAGAATGAAGCACTTTATAATTATGTTCTTCGTTTAGGGGATGATAGTCTCATTCTTGGTCAAAGACTTGGAGAATGGTGTGGACATGGTCCAATTTTAGAAGAAGACATCGCCATGACAAATATTTCCTTAGACTTAATTGGTCAAGCAATGAGTTTACTCGATTATGCTGGGGAAATTGATGGTCAAGGAAAAGATCATGATGATTTGGCTTTCTTGCGTTTTGAACAAGAATACCGAAACGCACTTTTGTTAGAACAGCCAAATGGTGATTTTGCTCAAACAATGATTCGTCAATTCTTATTCGATGCATTCCGTAAGCCACTTTTTGAACAGTTAATTTCCTCAAGTGATCAGCAAATTGCCGCGATTGCAGAGAAATCGTTGAAAGAAACGAGATACCACCTCAAACATTCCTCAGAATGGGTGATTCGATTGGGTGATGGTACAGAAGAATCACACACCCGTGCTCAAAAAGCATTGGACCTTTTATGGCGATATACGGATGAATTATTCCTAGAGACAGCGGATGATTTGTTGTTGGTGAATCAAGGAATTGCACCAGCAATGACTCACATTAAATCCACTTGGTTGGAAACCGTTAACGCAGTGTTTTCGGAAGCAACACTTGAAATACCAACCAATAATTGGCAATTTGAAGGAGGAAGAAGAGGAATGCACTCCGAACATTTGGGTTATTTGTTGGCTGATTTGCAATACATGCAAAGGGCATATCCGAATATGAAATGGTAAAAAAGGAAGATATTCAAGCCTGGTTAACTGAGGTTTGTGATCCTGAAATTCCCGTTTTGTCACTATATGACCTCGGTGTGCTTCGTGACATCGAATGTATCGGTGATGAATGGATAATCACCATCACTCCAACGTATAGTGGTTGTCCTGCAATGAAAACCATGGAGGACGACATCCTTCAGAAACTTCGCGAAAATGGCCTTGAAAATGTGCGCGTTCAATTGGTGCTATCACCTGCTTGGACAACCGATTGGTTGACCGAAAACGGCCGAAAAAAATTATTGGAATTTGGAATTGCTCCGCCGGAAGATGAGGTGGATAAAAGTGTGCTTTTTTCAAGCCCAACAGTTGTCCCTTGTCCTAAATGCGGTTCGAAAGAAACAAAAATGGTGAGTCAATTTGGCAGCACTGCTTGTAAGGCTCATTATCAATGTCTATCATGCTTAGAGCCTTATGATTACTTTAAATGTTTGAAGTAATTGTAAGGTTTTTTTATTTTTCCTACTACTATGTATTGCATAATACAATTTAAAACATATATCTTTGTATAAAATATTTCCGGATGAATGTTGAAAACACACAATCTCAAATGCGCAAAGGAATACTTGAATATTGCATTTTGAGTATTCTTAAGAAGAAAGAAGCTTATCCGTCTGAGATATTAGAAAGAATGGACCTCGCTCAACTGAAAGTAGTAGAGGGAACGATTTATCCCTTATTGACTCGGTTAAAAAATATGGGACTATTGGAATACCGGTGGGTAGAGAGTAATTCAGGTCCTCCTCGAAAATATTATGTGATTACGCCGGATGGTCAACTATTTTTAAATGAACTTGAACGTACCTGGTTAGAATTACAACAGGCAGTTGAACACATCACGAACATTAAAAACAAAGAAAATGAATAAGACAGTTTCTATCCATCTTCAAGGAATGAACTTCATTTTTGAAGAACAAGCCTACGAACTTTTAAAAGATTATTTGACACGATTAAAGGAGGTCTTGAAAAATGAGCAAGGTCGTGATGATATCTTGCAAGATGTCGAATTGCGCATTGTGGAATTACTTCAAGTGGGTTTAACGCCATTCAAACAGGTGATTGAACTGAAAACAGTGGAAGAAATCATTTCAAAATTGGGTCAGCCGGAGGAGTTTTCTTCGGAAGAAAAGTCGGATTTTCAATCATCAAATACAGAAGCAGCTCCTTCCGAAAAACGGTTGTTTCGCGATGGGGATCATGCAATGTTAGGAGGTGTTTGTGCTGGAGTTGCTGCGTACTTTAATGTTGATGTTGTGATCATTAGAGCCTTGTACATTTTTGCTTTTTTAACCTTAGGCCTTGGTTTTCTGCTGTATATTATTTTGTGGGCGATGATCCCATTGGCTAAAACTAGTAGTGAGAAACTTCGGATGAAAGGTCAAGCTGTCAATGTGGAAAACATGAAATCGGAATTGGATGATGCCGCGAATCGCTTGAAAAACGGAGCGAAGGAATTTAAAAGAAACGCCAAATTAAGCTCCAATATTGCGCAGGTTTTACGCGTAATTTCCGTAATTATTGGGATTTGGGCACTATTATTCGGGACGGGTGTTTTCGTCTTGGCGATACTATTTTTCTTTGTCAATCCTGATATTATTCCTGCTCAAATGAATGGTCATTTTATGTCCTTTCAAGATTTCGGTGGATTACTTTTTGAATCAAGCTCACACAAATCTTATTTCTACGGAGGGATTGCATTAATCTGTATTGCACTTGTTGCTCAAAGTTATCTTTTTGGAATTCGTTTAATTACACGTATCAAAGCTAGCTACATGAAAATGCTTTCTGTCATTTTTGGAATTACTAGTGTGATTGGAATTGTTTTTGTTTCGCTCGGTGGCATTCAAATCGGACGTTCCATGGCCATTTATGGTGAAGTACAGAAAGAACTTGGGACCGTTTCCGGGCGTTCTTTAGTCCTCCAAATTAACCCACTGAGAAATGTAGAGGTAAATGGTTATAAAGTAACCAGTAATGGCGACGAAGGATTCATTACCATCAAGAACGGACACGTGTTTCTTCATGGCATTGAATTGGTTTATACGCAATCTTCGGATTCGGTATTTCATATTCGTCAAATAAATGATGCCCAAGGGAGGTCTCATGAGCAAGCGTTGAAAAATGCGCGAAATGTGAATTGTGCCTATCAAATTAATGGAAATCAGTTTCAAATTGAGTCCATGTATTCATTCCCAGTGAAGGATAAATTCCGTGATCAAAATGTGAAATTCATGATTTCAGTTCCGCGTGGATCTTCAATTATCTATGAAAAAAATGAAATTTATCCGCAATGGCTGAAAGATGATATTCAGACAAATGAAACATACCAGCACGGTTATATTTCAGGAAACGGACATTATTCGAAATGGTAACTAGAGTTTTAATTTCGAGATGATTCGTCCTGCATCCAACCAATAAATTAATTTAAAGGATAAACTGTTCACTGGACCATTCGCTAAGGTGTTCTGAAGGTTTGACCAATACTGTTGTTGGACATTTTTATCTGCACTGAAAATTGAATTTTTCCAAACAATATTGAATTCGCTGCTCGGTTGAAACACCCATCGGTATTGGAAGTCAATGGTGAAGGCGTTGTAATTGATATTATATGCAGAAGCCCCTTGACTATTCAGTCCTTCGTAGTTTGGTAAAGCATCAATGTAACCTTGATCGTTTAATGTTCCAAAAAAGTGATAATTAATGGCTGAACGATAGTGTCTAAGTCGGAAGGTAATTCCCATTCTATTGGTCAGAATATAATCCATTGAAACGGATTGTGTGGTATTGATGCGATCACGATTTCCGAAAATGATGCCGTTGGGTAAATTCACTGGTTCATCAAATGGCACCGCATATCCTTCGCTGTTGATTTCAAAGTCTTGATTCCAACTATATGTCATGAATAGAAAGTCAGTAAAGCGTAATCTAGGACTAAAATAATACCCATATTCTTTCCAATTATTTCGTTGAACGAAAGTATAATTTGTTCCAGCGTCGAGGGCAATTCTTTTTTGATAGTTGGTCGATATCCACCAAGTAAAATTGTATGTTTTTGGACGAACAAAGCAACTTCCCCAAACACGCGGCTCGAAATAATCATAATTTTTTGTCAGCGTATTATAATTCCCCAAACCTGTCGCATTAAACGATTTTGACACTAAAACAAATCCTAAATTAGAATAGGTACCAACATAATTGTTCGGAGCATATAAACGGTAACTTGAAACGGAACTACTCACTATGATTTTGGTCAATTGTTTCCACTTAGGTTTGAAGTTGCGATAGGCTCCAGAGGCTTCAATAATGCGTTTGTTATTGTTATAGTTGAACCCGAGGTCATTTGGATCGTATTTATCGGATTCTTCTAAATAACCGAGCCCATAAATCCATGTTCCGCGTTGTTTTTTTAGATTCAGATTGTAGTTGTAACCAATGTTTGATTGTAGTCCTCTTTGAACAGAAACGGTTGTTTTACCATTTACATTGAATTTGTTGTTTTTTGTATTCGCATTAAAATTCAATCCACTGACATTCGCATCATAGAACTCGCCTGATCGAAGAACACTTGTATTTGTGAAGGTGACCGAACTATTGTTTTTTAAATTCTGATCCAACACAAAAACATTGTAATTCGTTAATGGTGAAATCATCACTTGTCTTTCCAGTCCACTATCGTAATTTACGGCGGTTCCGTATTGCGCAGCATTGACGGCATTAAACACCCCAATCCCAAGTCCGTTTTTCATCCGACCTGAGAATTTGGTGGCATTGTACAACTTCGATCCAATCGGTACATTTTTGAGGTACTCATCCGGATTCAACATCGTTGTGATTACCTTTCTGGGTGCTTGAATCCCAATTCTTCGACTGTAAAAAAGTCCTGCTTTGTTAAATAGTTCCGTTCCTTCGGTAAAAAATTGACGATTCTCATTGAATTGTACTTCAAAAGGACTCAAATTCAGAACTTGCTGATCAAATACGACTTGGCCAAAATCGGGAACAAGCGTAACATCCAGTGTGAATGCTTCATTGACACCGTATTTAATGTCCATGCCTCCATTTAACGAACGATTCCAGCCAAAACCACCATCACCTTTTGGAATACGATCTAAATAAGAAGAAATGTAAGGCATCAGTGCCAATCTTAAGGGTGGTTCAATGCCTTTTACACCAACTACCTCACCATTTTCAATTAAGAAATTCTCCAAATCGGGATTCACTTTGACCCAAGTCGATTCTTCTCGATAGCGCGAAATATCCCTCGAAAAATTTATTCCCCAAGTTTGTATTTCTTTTTTTGGAAAACGAATGGCGCTATAGGGTATTCTGACTTCAGCAATCCAGCCTTGATCTGATAATGAAACAGCACTTCCCCAAGCGAGGTTTAATTCTCCGATGTAATTACTTCCTTGAATTTTCGCATCAATTTGAACACCTCTGCTCGTCACCCCAAAATAAAATCCATTCTGATCGTCGTTATAGGTGTCCAAGTAGATTTGAAAAACGTCCAAGTTCGGATTGTAATCATCTCGAATTGAAAGTACATTTGAAACAGAATCAGGATTATCGAAACAAATCGCGCTTATGTACAAAGCGTCATCGTCATAAACCATGCGTACTTCTGTGCGTTTACTTGCTGGATTTCCTGGATAGGGTTTTAATTGGGTAAATGAATGCACGCAATCAACTTCTTTCCAAATGGGTTCCTTTAGTTGTCCGTCGAGGGTAATCTGGCTTTGGATTCGTTTCGCTGAAATTTGTTGCGTAGGGATCGAAGAAGATTGTCCAAATGACTGATGGAAAAGAAAGAAAAGGAGAAATGGCAGAATACGTTTCATGTGGGACAAAAATACACTTTTTCTTATTTTCCCATACGAGCAACCACATGAAGGCATTCTTCATTTCGTTCGAATGTTGCCCAAATTTTACAATCTTTTTTGAATTGTAGAAGGATGGAAGCGCTCAGTTCTTGTAAATATTTTTTTTCCTCCGAACTTAACTGGGATTCATGTACGAATCGAGAAAAAGAAAAATCAAAACTATTCCCATTTAAATGCGGACTTTTTCGAACAGCTGTTCTATTGCGACGTACGAGTTTAGCTACTGTATAATGCGTTCGTGTCATTGAAGTTACAAGTAATTTGGCGTTTGAAAGGGATGTGCCTTGAAGCGAATCATGAAATGCTTTTCCAATTTCGTTCAATACTTTTTTGGCATAAGGGGTAAGCACAGCATACGAATACTGAAAGGTATCCAATTCAAAACCAATGCCTCGATCAATTAGTTCCAGTTTTCCTTTGCGAATGAACGCTTGAATTCCTTTTTTATCTTTTGAAGCCGGCACACCTTGTTTTACGGATCGATCCATGTATTCACAAAGTCGGTTATTCAATTTCGCACTATATTGATTCTGGGTATATTTCCCAAAATCAATCTGTGTAGCGGGCACAGTTGTTTTTACCTTGGCTTCGATTTGTTCACTCGGTTTGAGTAGTCCAAATCCAACCAACATAAAGCTAATGAATAGTAAACTGAAAGAAAATAATTTCATCTTATGACAAAATTAAAAAGATCTTCAAGCTGAGAATGAAAATGCTTCCTTAACTTTGCTTTGTGAGTGTATTTGATAATTTAAGAGCTCAATTAGAGCAACTGGAGTGGCCGAATGTTTATTTGTTCAAATTCATCGTGCCAAACGACAACGAGCACATGGCTCAAGTGAGTGCTTTGTTTGATGAACAAGCGGATATTGCGTATCATCAATCTGGAAAAGGCAACTATGTCAGTGTGAGTGTGAAAGAAGTCATGCTTTCCGTAGAGTCAATTATTGAAATCTATGAAAAAGCAGCAAAAATTAAAGGTGTAATTTCGTTATAATGGAAAGATTAGTCGAGTTTTTATTTATCACATTGTTGATCTTGTTGGCCATTATTGGGTATCGTTATCTATTGCGCTACCTTTCAAGAGGTCGTGTGAATCAAGCGTTGTTTTGTGAATTGTATTCCTTGGACCATGATCCGGCCATTGGTGAAGTGAGTTTTTATTTCGTTTGTCCAGAATTAACAAGTGTTACCTTCAATATCTGGCAATCGGATCAGGTAGTATTGCAATTAACCCAAAAGGATTATGATAAGGGTGGACATTTGTTAAAATTTGACACTTCAACATTGCCAAATGGGACCTACTATTTTGGTATCGAAACCAATAAACAAAAAACGCAAAAGCGATTCAGTATCCAGAATTAGGATTCACTTTTTGGTTTTTTCACTTTGATTCGTGTGCGGTGATGCGAAATCTTATACTTTGATTTATCGAAATCACTTTTGTATCCATCCGTTTTTTCTATTCGGTAGGTTAATCCGATGCTGTATTGCATGTAATCAGAACTTTTAAATAAATCTGTTAGTCCTAATTTCAAGGTTCCTTGTGCCTGTAATCCAAGTTTACTACTCATCCAAAAGGTACACCCAACAGTGAAATTACAAGTTGGAGAAATCGTTTTAGCTGTATTTCTTTTGTTAGAAGTTCTCAATGTTAATCCGAGACCTGAACCAATGTATGGATCTACAATTCCTCTGCCTAATTGTTTGTAAAAAGAATATTTCAGAGCGAAATCAGTCGAAATCATACTACCTGTAATCCCCATTGAATCATTCACCATTTTTGATGGATCATATTTTTGAAAGCCAATGGCTCCGTCAGCACTCCAGCCATTATAAATGTATTTGTCAACAAAAATTCTCGTGGGATAAGGAGCACTTTGCAATGTTGAAGAAGAAAATGGATTTAATTCATATCCGTCATCATCTGTAAGTAACCAAGATGCGCCAAATTGCCAAGCATAATTGTCGCGATTGGTGATTTTTTTCGTCGGCTGAGCAAAACTGAGTCCGAAAAGAAAGATAAATAGGAAAAGGGAGAATGTACGAATTTTCATTTTGTCTTGTTACTAAAACAAAAGTAATTAAAAATTGATGCCAAAAACTTTTGTTTAAATCCATCAATTGACAAGGGATTGTGTATTTCTCATTCAATCAGAATCGTTAATTTTGAAAAGATATGGCAAAAGTGAAAAAATATGAGTTAATCTTGGATGACGAAACGTCATTTGAGGTTTATGGAATCTCATCTGCTTTTGCTGATTATCGTTTGGCTTGGGAGTTAAATCAACGTTTGGAGATCAACCTCATGAAGAACAGTGATGTTTTTGAAGTTCGGTCGAACAAAGTCAAAGATATCGTGCCTTATCGTTATTTTTCCTTTGAAGATGAGGAAAATCTAACACGCTTTTTCTTAATTAAAAACAAACAAGATTTGGGAACATTTCATCCGGAAAGACCCATGATTGACTATTTTCTTGTCTTGAGAGAAAATTTTTCTTTTCAAAAAGATGAGTTGGTGCAACGATTAAGAAAAATAAATGGGATTGTCGCTGTATTCGATTTTCCAACGGATGAATTTGAAACAATAGATTATTTAACAAGTTAAGATGAAAAAAACGAAAATTGTTGCCACACTAGGACCCGCATCACTAAAACGCGAGGTGTTGAAAAACATGATGTTGGAGGGATTAAATGTGTGCCGCTTGAATTTTTCCCATGGATCTTATGATGATCATGCAGGAGCAGTTGCTATGATTCGTTCCTTGAATGAAGAACTTGGACTTAACGTGGCGATACTGGCCGATTTACAAGGTCCAAAAATCCGCACCAATGAAATGGAAAACAATGGTGTTCCATTAGAAATCGGGAAAGAAATTTTGTTAATCGTGGACAAAGTTGTTGGTAATGCGGAACGATTTTCAATTAATTATACCTTACTGCCTAGAGATGTTAAACCGGGTGAACGCATACTTTTGGATGATGGAAAAATTGTGCTTGAGGTACGCGAAACAGATGGACACTCGACCATCCGTTGTGTGATTATTCAGGGTGGAATATTGTCCTCTAAAAAGGGAGTGAATTTCCCAAACACTAAAATTTCGATGCCTTCCCTAACCGAAAAAGACATCCAAGATTTGGAGTTTGCCTTGGAACAAAAAGTAGATTGGATTGGACTTTCCTTTGTGCGTTCTCAAGAGGATATTATTGACTTAAAACAACGTATTGCTGCGAAAAAACACTTTGCGAAGGTAATTGCTAAAATTGAAAAGCCGGAAGCTTTGGTGAATATTGATGAAATCATCGCGGAAAGTGATGGATTAATGGTTGCACGTGGCGATTTAGGTGTGGAAGTTCCTTATCAAACCGTGCCTTCCATCCAAAAAATGCTCATATCAAAATGTATTTCACAAGCCAAACCGGTTATTGTGGCAACCCAAATGATGGAATCCATGATTTCTAATTTAACACCAAGTCGAGCGGAAGTAAATGATGTGGCAAATGCCGTATTAGATGGTGCAGATGCGGTAATGTTGTCAGGAGAAACTTCCGTAGGGAATTATCCGGTTGAAGTGATTCAAACCATGGCGAATATTATTAAGGAAATGGAAAAACATGACGCCATGTACCATAAAGAGGAATTGCCTGTTAAAAACAGTGAGCGATTCATCTCTGATTCCATTTGTTTCAACGCCTGTCGTTTGGCCCAACGTGTTGAAGCAACAGCCATCATTACCATGTCCTTCTCTGGATATACCGCTTATAAAATCGCTTCCCAACGTCCAAATAGTCAAATCTATGTCTTCACCAGTAATCGCAATATTCTTGCACAATTGAATTTAGTGTGGGGAGTACGTGCTTTTTATTATGATAAGCGAATTTCTACCGATCACACGATTGCGGATATTAAATACATCATGAAGTCTGAAGGATACCTAAATATTGGGGATTTAGTCATCAATATTGCTTCCATTCCATTGGAAGATCTTGGTGCATCAAATATGTTGAAATTAAGTTATGTAGATTAGACGTGTTGGTTTCCAGCTCAAAAAAAATACCTAACTTAAAGTAAACAATAAGTGAGATGGAGAAAAAATGGGTATTTCAACCTAGTGCAGGAGAAGAGAAAATTCGTGAATTAAGTGAACAGTTAAAGGTAAATTCCTTCCTTGCCGAATTATTAGTGCAACGAGGAATTCAAACAGAAGAAGCGGCACGTGCTTTTTTTCGGCCAGATTTGACAAAACTTCATCCGCCTTTTGACATGAAGGACATGGACAGAGCGGTGGATCGAATTCTTCAAGCCATTCAACAAAAAGAAGGCATTCTACTGTTTGGAGATTACGATGTGGACGGAACAACAGCCGTTGCTTTGATGTTTGAACAATTGAAACAACTGCACGAAAACCTAGATTATTATATTCCTGATCGTTACAAAGAAGGTTATGGACTGAGTCAAGCTGGTATTGAATATGCACTTGCATCCAATAAAACGTTGATCATTACGCTTGACTGCGGCATCAAATCGAATGAATTAGTTCAATCCGCTAAGGAAAAAGGCGTTGATTTTATTATTTGTGATCACCATCAACCAGGAAATGAAATTCCAGCAGCAATTGTTCTTGATCCAAAACGAACGGATTGTTTGTATCCATTTAAGGAACTTTCAGGTTGTGGAGTTGGTTTTAAATTGATGCAGGCAATTTATGAACGACAAGGAATTCCCCTAGAGCGCTTGTTTCAAAGTTTGGATTTATTAGCCCTCAGCATTGGTGCTGATATCGTTGATGTGACAGGTGAGAATAGAATTCTTTGTTACCATGGACTGAAACGATTGAATGAACATCCTCGAAAAGCGTTTCAGGAATTACTTCTGCTCGCTGGCAAAACGTTCCCCATGACCTTAACGGATGTCGTTTTTGTGATTGCTCCAAGAGTGAACGCTGCAGGAAGAATTCGCAGTGGTAAAACAGCTGTCGATTGGATGTTATCCTTGAATAACGAAGAAATTAAACAGTTAGCCGAAGAAATCCATGCGGATAATGCATTGCGGCGAACCATTGATCAAGCAATGACGGAGGAAGCGCTTGCACAATTAGCCTTGGACGAAAATCATTCAAAGTTACATACCAATCTTGTTTTTCATGAAACTTGGCACAAAGGAGTAGTTGGAATTGTTGCTTCGCGAATTATCGAAACACATTATCGACCAACGATTGTTTTAACTGAATCGAACGGGCTAGTCACAGGATCTGCTCGAAGTGTTGGCCCGATAAATTTATATGACGTATTGGAATCATGCAGCGAGCATTTGATTCAATTTGGCGGACATCATTACGCGGCAGGATTAACCATGCACCGGGAAAAATTGACAGATTTCAGACAGGCCTTTGAATCAGAAGTGCAAAAAATAGTAGCTAAAAATCCATTGGAAGCCATTCAGCAAATAGATGTCAAGATTGACTTTAACGACATTCAAACCGAATGGAATGGAAAATTACCTCGCATAAAGAAAATCATCGACGCATTTGAACCATTTGGACCAGGGAATATGAAACCAGTTTTTTGCTCGAAGGAATTATATGCCACCGACTCCCGGATTTTAAAAGATGCCCACTTGAAATTAAAAGTAGTTCAGTCTCATTCTAAATTGGTATTTGAGGCCATTGGTTTTAATTTGTCGGATAAGGAAGTTCACACATTGAAAGGATTACCATTTGACATGGCCTACACGATTGAGTCCAATGAATTTAATGGAAAAACAAGTCTTCAATTGAATATTAAAGATATTCGCTCATCAGATTGCTGAAAATTCACGTAATTTTGACACCTATGTTTACAGGAATTATCGAAGAAATAGGAGTGATTACCGACATTCGTAAAGAAGCCGGCAACATTCATTTTACGCTGAGCTCTGCTATGAGCAAAGAGTTGAAAATTGATCAAAGTGTCGCACACAATGGTTGTTGCTTAACGGTGGTGGATCTCCAAAACGATACGCATACAGTCACAGCAATTCATGAGACCTTAGTGAAGACGAATCTATCTGATTGGAAAATTGGCTCTAAAATTAATTTGGAGCGTTGTATGAGCCTTAACGGACGTCTAGACGGACACATCGTTCAAGGACATGTCGATGGACTCGCTCGCTGTGTATCAGTGGAAGATGAGGACGGAAGTTGGCGATTTCGATTTGAATACCAATCGGATTTTGTCACCGTTGAGAAAGGGTCTGTCACCATTAATGGGACAAGTTTAACGGTTGTTGATAGTTCCGATTCGGCATTTTCGGTTTGCATCATTCCATATACGTTTGAACACACCAATTTTCATACACTTTCAGTTGGGGATGAGGTCAATTTGGAATTTGACATTATCGGCAAATATGTTGCTCGACTCATGAACCGTTAATAGAAATGTAAGCCGATGGTTTGCACGTGCTTTTGGGCTGGTAGTACTTGAAATTTTGCCTGTTCAAAGCTTGGTGGACCAAAACTTCCCATGGCATCGTTCGAGAACGCAAATCCTTCTGTTGGAATTCCTAACCAATTTTGGTCAATTTGTTGGTTGTCGTTTTCATCGTGAAACACGCCAAACGCATAATAACCGGCTGGAATACTATCTAAGGTAAACACCATATTGCTACTTGATGGCGTAAGAATCAAAGATTTATAAACTTGACTCGGGTCGTTAAAACTTGAACTATTTTGGTATAGTGCAAAGTTGATTTTCCCATTGGTATTATGCATGCCAGATAAATTCACTTGAATTTTCCCTAAAGTATCCGTGATGACCAAATCGAAAGGTGGAATGTTGACAGGAGGAGTTACTTTATCCTTTTTACAAGAATAAAAAAACAGGCTACTCATCAAAAATAGTTGAATTGAAATCTTCATGTCCCTTAATTTATCGTTAAGTTAATGAAAATTAGGAGGAAGGGATAGAAAAAAGAAAAGGCGGATGAATATTCACCCGCCTTTTGATGCTTTTTGTTGCCCTTATTTGATGCCTAGAGCCGTTTTTGCTGTAACATCGTTCGGATCAACTTGCAAAATAATTTCATAGAAAGATTTTGTTTTAGCTAAATCCTTCGCTGGTGATTTTGCATAGTAATCACACAAGTAACGACAAGCTTCTAATACCATCCCTTTATTTGCCGGCACAGTGCGGTCCTCTGGTTTGATTAGTTCAATTACTTTCTCATAATAAGGTTGAGCAGCCCAACGTTCATTATTCGAATCTAATTTGTAATTTGTTCTTGCTCTCCATAAGTATCCAGGTGCATAGTTTGGAGATAATTTAATCACCGTTGCAAAAGTTGAATCTGCAAGTACATAATCTTTTGGACCAGAGTAAATCGCTTTTCCAAGTTCATATTGTTCTGCTGAAGTCAAAGTTGCAATTTTTGCGCGTCTGTTATATAATTCAATCGCTTTGTCGAATTTCTTTAATTTAAAGTATTTACTCGCCGTTTCGCTCGTCAATTCTTTTGCAGCAATTTCATTGATACTGATCGCTTTTTCATATTCTAATAAACCAAGTGAATCTTTTCCAGCTTTCATTAAAAGCGATCCTTTTGTTTTATAATCCAAATAGCTAATCATGTTTGCAGGAACAATGGCAAAGAAGCGTTCAGATGCTGCTAAACCATTTTTAATCGCTAAACTATCCGTGTTACATTCCAGGTAAGAGAAAGCCAACATACGTTCCGTATAGAAGTTCGTTAAGTTGTTTGCATTTAAGTTTTTTACTTCTGCGATCGCTTCACAATATTGTTTTGCATTGAAAAGAGCAGTTGTGTACATGTAACGAGCCTCTAAATTGTTGTTTAAGCTCAAGTACTTTTGCCAATCTGCAATGGCAGCCGCTTTTTTACCATATAACATGTTCAACTCAGCACTTGCACGGTATGCTGGAGCATAAGTAGAATCTGTCATTTTTGCTTGCTTAAACATTTCACTCGCTTTTTCCACGTTTTGTGCAGCTTGATAAATTTTCGCCACTCTAACAACACCACTTGCTGACTTCGGATTAATATCTAAAATGGCCAAATAGGCTTTAATTGCTGCACTTGCATTATCTGGTGTTTTCGCATATAATGCATCACCTTTCAACAATAAGTTATCTGTGTTTTTTGGATCTTTTTCAATCGCTTCTTCTAGAATCAATAAAGCTTGATCGTAGTTTTTGTTTTCTGATTTTATGTAGATTTTTGCAATGCCGCGAATCACTTCTGCACGTTTTAGCTTATCTTTTTTAGTCAAGCCATACGCTTTGTCAAATTCTAATTTTGCTTCTGCATTTTTCCCATTCAACCAAAGTACACGTCCAGCAGCGACATAAGGCAAAGCTCTTACTTTGTCAACTTCTAAACTTTTATTCCACATCATTTTGGCAGAATCAATCAAGCCTTTATCAAAATAACAGTCGCCATAATAGAAATAGATTTCTCCATTTGTTGGATCTGCTTTGGTTAAAGCGGCAAATTCTTTTAACGCATCAGCATAGCGCTCATTGTCCGTTTTGTAAATCGCATCTTTCAAGGTTTGAGCAAAAGTCAAACTACTTAAAAATGCCGCTCCGATTAAAAATAAGGTTTTCATGATAGTGTTTTTTTTATGCTAATCAATTTGCTTGCCAAAAATAGCTTTGTTTTATGGTATGACAAAAAAAAGTAAGTGGAATTACGTATTAATTGTTGATTCTAGTTCATTTGGATTAATCGAACGGGGTTATTTGCGGGAACCAATTCCGATTTATGAATGATGATTTGTCCTTTTTCGCCAACCATAAAATTGACAAATCCCGTATTTAAACTTGAACGACTACCTTTATTAATCATCCAAACATCGCGGATGAGCGGATATTCTCTCGTGTAAATCACGCCATTGATTGGTTTAAAGGATGGGCTATTTTCATTTAGACGGACATCCATCACATGAATACCATCTAAGAAATTCAACACTTCAAAATCTTCTTGATCTGAAATCCAATTTAATCCAATGATCCCGATAGCCTCTTTGTTTTTCTTTACATATGCAATCACTTCTTCATTAGACTTTGCTGCAAAAACATTGGCAGACAATTTATGGGTCTGTAATAATTCGGTGATGTAATTAAAATTTGCTGAATTCAGCTGATCAAATACGATGGTCATTGGTTTTTTCGATGACGGCCATGTGCTTTTAGAATCCGTTAAATATTTTTTCAGCTGAGGCACACTGATGATGGTATCTTTATTTTCTGGATTGACAATCAATGCCACTGCATCAAGAGCAATACGATCGCTGCTCACTTCAACATTTTTACTTTTTAGGTATTTCTTTTCCGCTTTGGTAAATTCTCGGGTGATGGTAATTGTCTTAACCTTTCCTTCTAGAAATGCTTGAATGATTTTTCCTTCGGTCATGTATTTCGCTGAAATATCAGCCTGAGGATTTAAACTTTGAAAGGTAGAAATGGAGGTTTCAAACAAGGGTTTGAATGATTCTTCCACGTAAATCATTGCTTTCCCCTTTTCGTGCGTGTTTTTCGAATAAACCAAAGGGTTTTTAGTTGAATCGCAACTTGCAGTTATAACAAGAAGCGAAAAAAAAGCCAGAACGTAATTAATCTTCATTGGATTTCATTTTTTGACGTTTGATACTTTGATAGACACGGGTGAATCGATAAAATGCATACATGATGAGTAGAATGATCATCATCGTTCTACGCCAACCGATCATGTAATCAATGACATTCGTAAAAGCTAAAAGACCTGCGAATAGAAGGGCTGTGACTACGACAAGTCCTCCGATAATAGTTTGTATAAATTGACCGTTCATCATGACAAAAAAAATCCCCAATTGAAAATTCTATTGGGGATTTCGATATTAAAGTGCTTACTATTGTGATTCGAATTTGATTGGAAGACGAACATATGTTCTTACTTCTCGTCCAGCGTTAGAGGCAGCTTTCCATTTCGGCATTCTGCTTACTACGCGAAGAGCTTCTTTATCACAAGCTGGACATTCGTCCAATTTGGTTTCAACAGTTGCATTCGAAACTGTACCGTCTTTTTCGACAACAAATCGTACGATAACACGACCGTTGACACCAAGGTCAGCTGCTTCAGCAGGAGGATGAATATTATCGTTGATAAACTCATTTAATTTTTCATATCCACCATTGAATTCAGCTTCAATTTCTACCCATGTTTCGATCGGTTCAACCACATCTTGTGTAAGAGCTGGACCTCCAGTTGGTTCGTCCGTTGGCAAAACCCAACCTTCGTCTGTTCCATCCACCGTTTGATTTCCAGCTTTCACTTCTGTCAACTGATCTTGTGTTGGTAGGACATCTGTCACAACATCATCCTCAATGACA
Source organism: Flavobacteriales bacterium (assembly GCA_046070685.1). GTDB lineage: Bacteria > Bacteroidota > Bacteroidia > Flavobacteriales_D > Crocinitomicaceae > UBA952. The sequence continues at coordinate 17,529 of JBJTMU010000010.1, forward strand.
GGAGGCAAAAATGCCGTCATGGCTTCCATTGGGGGTGGTGGTGGTGGTGGTGGTGTTTCAGGAAGCGGTTCCTTTTCTTTCAATTGTTCAATGGTTGTATTCACACTTGTATCCTTCGGAAGTTCCACTTTTTCCTTCGGAAGTCTTTTCATCAGCTCGGAAATCCCGAAAGATAGTGCAGCGAAAAGAACCATTCCAGCCATAATCATGACCATTCGTTTGTTGTAGCTGCTTCTTAAAACATAAGCACCGTATGCTTTGTTTCGGTGTTCAAAAACAACTTCATTTCTCGTGTTTGATGTTACTTGCTGCCATTTACGAGCAGTTAGATAGTCAAGGAGAGAAAATCCTGTGACCAAAGTAACGATGACATAGAGGACTTGCATACGAATTAATTTTTAAGTTTTGCTTTTAATAATTGCAGCTCGCCTGGAGTAATGTCAACTGGTGCGATTACACCGACTTCTGCAATCTTTAACTCATCTACAAGGTCAATGAAGTTTTTGCACAACGCTTTATCGTCTGTTTTGATCAACGCTTTCAAAGCATCCGACTCAACTTTTAACTTATCTAGTGATTTTAGGTAAGTGGAGTCAGCAATTTCTTTACGTCGTAGCTTGTCATCAAGACCTTGTTTTTTAACTAAAACGTAATTATTTAATTTTCCTAACAATTTTCTTACACCTTTTTCTCCAGGACCGAAATCTGTTTCAATTAATTCTGTTACAGACCCGTCTTTATCAGGGTTTTCTTTTGGATGGTATTCACCTTGGTAGTAGAAAATTTTATCCTTTGAAAGAAGAAAAGTGATCCCGTTATTCATTTTAGGAGGTTTCGCTCCTTCAGGAATATCCTCTGCTTTCGCTGGATAGGCTAAGGGTAACATTTTAGGTTTGCTAAATGTAGAAGTCAAGACGAAAAAGGTTAATAGTAGGAACGCCAAGTCAACCATCGGCGTCATATCTACTCGCGTGGAGCTTTTCTTTGCTCTTTTTTTACCTTTGCCGTGGCCTCCGCCACCGCTTTCTGCGATTTCTGCCATGTTCGATTAATTAATCGGAACTAATTCCGACGAGGTTATGAAATTCAAGTTATTGAGATTTAAATCTCTAAAAACATTGATCACTTCTTCCGCCTTTTTGTATACAGCTTTTGAGTCTACACGAAGAATATACTTTGGTTTAAAATCATCAGCAACTGGATTTTCACCATTTAATTTCGCTTCTTCAAATGCTGTTTTCGCACTGTTTAAAGCGGCTGTTGCTGCATAACCAAGCCAATCATGTAATTCGTTATTTTCTGTTGAATCCACTTGTATACCTTTGGTTTGGAAGGTAATGCGGTCATCCGCACCTGTATCAATGTAAGAAGGTAATTCTTGCATGGTACAACCAAATGTTGACATGAACGCGAACTTATTGATTTGTTCATCATTAAGTTTCAATTTATACTTACCAAGCATGTTCGTAAGCATTTCACGTCTCGCTCCTTCTCCAGACAAGTTAAAGAACACTCGCCCATCTTGGTCAATCGTCACCATCACAACGTTTTCAGGGATAAATTTATCACTGATACTTGATGGCGTGTTTACCGTTACGGGTTCACTTGCGCGGAAAGAAGCTGCCAACATAAAGAATGTCACAAGCAAGAACGCCAAGTCCACCATAGGCGTCATGTCTATGGACGGGGAACTTTTGGGTATTTTAATTTTTGGCATTGCTTGTTAATTTAATGTTGGATCAACAATTAGTTTGATGCAGAGAAATCTTGAACAATCGTGAAGCTAGCCTCGTCGATGCTATAAGTCATAGTATCGATCTTCGTAGAGAAGAAGTTATACAAGATGATCGCTAATGTAGAAGCGGTAATACCGAATGCAGTGTTGATCAAGGCTTCAGAGATACCCGTTGCTAACGCTGCTGTATCTGGCGAACCTTTTGACATCGCAGCAAATGAACGAATCATCCCGAGTACCGTTCCAATCAAACCGATCAAGGTTGCGATAGATGCGCTTGTAGAAAGAACCGCTAAGTTTTTAGATAACATCGGTAATTCTAATGCAGTAGCTTCTTCTAATTCTTTTTTCAAAGACTCCAATTTTTGCTCTTTCGTTAGCGAGTTATCTCCGTTCATGTGGTCATATTTCTCCAATCCAGCACGAACAACATTCGCTAAAGATCCTTTTTGCTTGTCGCACTGAGCGATAGCAGCTTTGAAATCTTTTTTCTCCATGTGCCCTTTGATAGACGCGATAAATTTGTCTGTATTTCCTTTACCATTCGCTAATAATAGAGTTACCAAACGCTCAATAGAGAAAATGATAATAATTAAGTTTACGGCAACCAAGATAGGTACGATGAATCCACCTTTGTAAATTACCCCGTAAAGGTTACCTTCCATAGGCTCTCCTTTCGGATCGTGGTCAACGAAGTTGTTGGGATCTCCAAAAACTTTACTGTAAATCAAAGCTCCTGCAACTAGTGCAATAGCAATTGCGAGAAACGAAACGATTGCTGAAAATCCTCCGGCCGTCTTTTTGTTTTTGTTCATGATAAATAGATTTTAGTGTTTCTAATTTTAAATTTTTCGAATGCCAAATATATAAAACTTTTATTAGTTCCTAAACTATACATTTCACAGAAAGTTCAGTTAAATCAACATTTTTATGGTTTTATCCTTCAGAATACATCAATTACGATGCAAATACGCAAAGATTTCACAAATCTAACCATGAAAACTTAACATATCCTTAATGTAAATTAGATTGATCGGAAAGCGGATAAACAAAAAAAGCTCTGTGAAAACAGAGCTTTTTTCTAGAGGTCTCAAGCAGATTCGAACTGCTGTAGACGGTTTTGCAGACCGGTGCCTAACCGCTCGGCCATGAGACCATCAGGGTTGCAAAAATATAAAAATTCTATGAAATCAGACAAATTAAATGCGAATGAACTGAATTATTTGTCTATCATTCTAATTATTTACTAATTACACTAGGTTTTTAATGCTGTATAATCAGTTGTTTCATTCGCTTCACTCCATTACTTAAATCTATCGAAACGAAATATGATCCATTCGGTAGATCTGATAAATCGATCAAGCCATCGGAATTAATTCTCATGTTATCGCGTATTTTCCCGGTTAAATCAATGATTTGTATTTCTTCAACTTCGGCACCCTCAGCTTGAATGTGAATCATTCCGTTGCTCGGATTTGGAAAAATGGCTACCTGATTTGTTTCTTCCGCTAATCCAGAAGTTGAACATACTTCATTCACCGGACTTCCATCGCAATAACTTGTTGGGTAGAGAATGGCTGCTTGCATCGGATTGTTTGCAGGTTGAAGTGCTGTTTCAGTACATCCCATTTGCTTCACTAAAAAATCCCGCACAAATCGAATGGTTGTGTCCATATAGGATGCATTTGATAAATACGGAACATGTGGAGCTCCTGGAAAGGTATAAAATTGATTTTCGACTCCCACAGCACAAGCGCGTTCATGTAACATGCGACTTCCATCTAAGTACATGAGGGGTGTTCCGGGATTTACCATTCCTCGATTGTATTTAACTGTGCCATCTGATGTTCCATGAAACGAACACAACGGAATATCTCCTGCTTGTAACCAACTATAGCGAGCCAAGGCGCCACATCCATTGATCACGGCGTGAACTTTTGTAGAATATCCGGGATTTCCACTATTTCCTTCTAGTCCGCCTAGGGTTTGCATGGCACTTGCGTTCAAATAATCAGAGATTTCACATGCATCATTTAAATAGGCAACATGTAATGCCGTGATGGCACCCGCAGAACTTCCGCCAATAAAAATATGATTGGTGTCCACTTTAAATTGATTAGCGGTTTGGCAATCCTTATAGAAAAAGCGTATTGCTCCTTTCAAATCCTGTACAGCTCGAACAACTGCTTTAACGGCATTCGCTGAATCAAAAGGAAAGAAGCCTAATCGGTAATCGATGCTTGCGCAGACATATCCTTTTTTTGCAAAACTTTCTGACCATGTTTTTACGTCGTTGTCCGTTTTAGATCCGCCAATAAAACTTCCTCCATGAACCCAAATGATTAATGGTCGAGCGAGTTGCGTATCTCCAGTTGGTTCATAAAAATCTAGTTTCAATTGACTACTAGATCCACTCCATGTGTTGTTTTGTCCATACACAATATCGCTAGTCAAGTTGAAATTGGTAAATACATCCGTTGCATACCGTCCACCATCACAAGGAGATTGAGCAAAACTTTTCAGGCTGATGAGCAAGGTAAAAATGAGCGTAATTTTTTTCATAATTGATGGGTTTAAGGGAAGCGAATGCCATCGAAAGAATTGGCATCCACTTGGGGAATAGAAGAATGATAGTATTGGTTTATTGATTTGATAAATACATTAGCGAAAAGGGCGTTTCCACGTGGGTTTAGATAGATGCCATCTAACGAATACGCTCCTCCAGAAACAAATTTTGCGCTCAAACTTACACCATTGTATGTAAAGCCATCCGCTAATTGTGAAACGAATTGATCTGTTTCAACGAGTGCCAAATGATATGTTTGAGCCAGTAGAAGAATGAATTGATTATACGCCTGAATTTTACTACGTAATTCGTGGAGTTCCCCGGCATCCAATACAAACTCATCGCGAATGGGAAACAACACGCCCATTTGATGACATTTAACAGAATCCAAAGGTAAATTTAACAGCAAAAGTTCATCGGACTGAATTTGACGAACAGCAAACATATTTGCTGTGGAATCGACCATCATGAAGGGATTTGCTCCAACTTCAAAATAATAGCCTAATGGATTGTAAATGTTATTCAACGTCAACGCGTTTGATTGATCGAGTGAAAGTCCATTCCAAGGAATCGTAGTGAAATATGGAAATTGACTCACATCCGGAATGGTCGCTAAAACGCCTTTTGCTCCGTTTTCCGTTAAATTTTGGACAATTTGCGCATAGTTTTGTTGGAAGGTCAAATCTGAAGGAAGCGTTTCATGTGTACCTCCTGATTTGGCGAAATCTAAGACATCTTCCAAACCAATATACAATTGGAAAAACGTAGCATGTTGTCCAATGAGTTCATCGAGTAAACTAATTGTTTGTGAGGAACACATGCGTTGATAGAACGGATTCGTTGCGGCAAGATTTGTTTGTGTAACTTGCGTTAATTTCAATCCGGGAATGCCAAAATTAGTAAAAGGCAAGGTTGAATTGTAGCAGGATTGACTCAAACTACTAGCGTCTCCCAAAGATGCAACACGAACAGGTGCTAAAGAACTTATTCCTTTGCAATCTGTGTGAAAAGCCAATTTGAAGGGAGCAAGTCCAGAAGTACTGATACCAATAGACGAAGCACTCATCCAAGGCGAAACAGCAACTTTACCACCAACGGTCAAAAATTGATTTGATAGTATAGTTGCCAACGAATTCAGTTGTCCGTCGTAATACAATCCATCGTTCATATAACCTGCCATTTGACCATCACCAATAAAAATCACTCGAGATAAGTCTAAATCTCCTTTTGAAGGTGCGGGTTCGGAAACGTTTGGTTTACAAGCCAAAAAAGCGAGACTCAGGAAAAGCAGATATAGTGGGTAGTAAACTTTTTTCATCACCATTTGTAGTTTAATGAAATCCCAGGAGCAAGCGCAATCGTCGTAAATGTTCCATTGAGTTGTGACTCGTTGTTTTTATCTGTTCGACTCATTCGAGTGGCGTAAAAAGAGGCATCCATCGAAAAGTGTTGGTTGCAACGATAACTGAGTCCACATGTTCCATATAATCGATTTGCATCTGGTGTTTCCGGCGTGACAAAACCAGAAGGAACGGGTGAAAAACCAAATCCACTTCCGATTCGAACGATCCATTTTTCGTTAGCTGTGTAAGACAGTCCACCGCGAAAAGCAAAGATACTATGGTAATTTCGGGCTGATTTTGTGTCTAAAAGGGAGCTTGTATTCAATGCATAATCAAATGCCAATGTATCATATACTTTCCAATTCACATGATTGATATCCAAGACGAACTGCCATTTTTTGTTCATTGAATAATTGAAACCAATGGTCATCACGCGAGGTAGTGGCAATTGACTGGTAAAAGAGCCATTGGGAAAATTTGCATTTAAGGCTTGGGGAACCGAGAAAGATGCCATTCCGTTTTTTACGGACATCGACACCTTCGATCGATAATTAAAACCAATCGACAAGGCATGATTGACATGAATAAGAACGCCAGCATTATAGCCAAATCCAAGTGCCTTTCCAGATAATTCTGCGTGACCATAATTTCCAAGACTATCTTGTACAGGAATATCCTTTTGCAAATTTACTTGACCGTCGCTTAATACAAACCCAGCGCCAATTCCAATGCGTTCATTGATGCGATAAGAAAATGTGGGTTGAAAGAAAATGGCTTTCAATGAAAGGCGGGTAAGTGCAAAACGCCCAATCCAATTTGGTTCCCATTGAACAGTACTTCCGAAAGGTGTGTATATGGCCATGCCAACGCTCAATGGTTCGAGTGCCTGTTTAAAATGATATAATCCGTATGCTGAAAATGGTGTTCCCACGGGATTTTGTGTGCGATAACTTTTTTGAGTTGCCGAATCCGTGTACAATACATTGGCAAAAATGGGTGTTCCGGCAAGGTTTATCTCGGATTGATTGGCAAAAGCACTGGCTCCGGGATTAAAAAAGAGGCTTGAAGCATCCATATTGGCAGCCATTCCGGCACAACCCATGCCTTGCTGTTTTTGTCCTTGAAAATTCACTTGAAATCCTTGTCCAAACGACAAAGAAGTGAGGAAAACGATCAAGAATACAGAAAAATGTTGCAATAAAGATTTCACAGGTTTCGCTTGGGTTTGACCAAATATATTAAATTTAGTCGAACAAACCTTAAATGCTTCCAAATGAAACAACTGACATTTATTTTCTTTTTTAGTTTACTTTTTCAGTCTGTCGAAACCTTTGCCCAAGATAAACCGGCTTACGTCATTTACACGGCGACAGGTAAAAAAACCACCTTTAATAAATTAGTGGAAGCGACGGAAGCGAAAGACCTTGTCTTATTTGGAGAGTTTCATGATAACCCAATTTCTCATTGGCTTCAATTGGAACTAAGCAAAGAAATGCACGAAGAATTGGGGCCCAAATTGGAATTAGGATTTGAAATGTTTGAACAAGATCAACAGGAATTAGTTTCTAAATATGTGCGTGGTGAATTGACTGAAAAGCAATGGAAGGATTCACTTCGTTTGTGGCCGAATTATGAAACAGATTATGCTCCATTGATCGAATTCGCGAAAAAAAATCAATTGTATTGCATTGCATCGAATGTGCAGCGTAAATACGCTTCCTTATTATTTAAAAAGGGGAGAGCGGCACTTGATACTTTGAGTCCAACGATAAAAGCACAAATGGCACCGATCCAATTTATTGTTGATACAACTTTATCACAATACAAAGAAGTATTTGCTATGGGCGGACACATGGGGGCGAATATGGGGATGAATATGGTTGAATCACAAGCGTTCAAAGATGCAACCATGGCGCAATTTATCTTAGCGAACCCCGGACGAAAAGAAGGAACAGTTGTACTTCATTTTAATGGCGCCTTTCACTCGGATTTTCATCAGGGAATCCTTTGGTACGTGCAACAAAAGCAACCAAATATTCGTGTCATAACTATATCAACCGTGACTCAAGAAGATATCAATAAATTAGACAAGGAACATTATGGACGGGCAGACTTTATCATTTGTGTGCCTGAATCAATGACCAGAACGCATTAATTTTTCGTTGGAATGGAGGTTACTTTCGAGGTGAAGCTCCCTTGAATGGTTTCCGTTTCGATGTCCATGTCCGGCTCAATAAGGCTTTGATCAGTAATGATTTTTCCATTGATTCGGGTAATACTGTATCCTCGTTTCAACACGTGGATAGGATCCAAGAATTTCACTTTCTCTTCGAGTTGAAATATATTTCTTGTTTCTTTTTCCAACAAGAATTGAACATGAGGCTTTATGCGAATGGCATGATTTTCAATGCGCTGTTGCCGCTTTGTCAGTTCGCTGTTGGTTTGATGCCGAACGAGGTGTTGTAAGGATAACACGCGCTCCTTTGATACTTGTACTCTTCTTTGAACGCCTTGTTGCAAGCGATTCGCCATGGTGATTAGGCCTTGTTTTCTGTTGGATAACATGCGTTCACAATCGATATACAATTGTTGGGCAAAGGAATTGATTTCTAAGTCGAATTCACGAAATGTCAATATGAGAAATTCAGCAAGTTTCGTTGGCGTAATGGCATTTCTGAAGGAGATCATTTCTGCTACCGTGAGATTTGTGGAGTGTCCGATACCGGTTAACACGGGGATAGGGAAGGAGGCAATGGACTGACATAAATCAAAATGATTGTAACAGGTCATACCAACTTCAGCGCCGCCGCCACGAACAATCACCACCACATCAAAAAGGTCAATTTGTTGTTTAATTTTCCCAAGGGCTTGTTGTATGGATTGAACGGCAAGATCACCCTGAACGTAGGCTTCGAATAAAGTCGTTTCAAAATAATAGTGATATGGATTTTCGTTCAACACTTGATAAAAGTCGGAAAGTCCTTTACTTGCATCACCTGAAATCACGGCAATTCGTTTCGGTAAAAGTGGAAAAGTTCTTTGCTGATTGGCATTGATTAGGTTTAATTTCTCCAATTTTCGCAAGGTCTCCTCTCGTTCTTTTTGTAATTCCCCCAAGGAGTAGGAGGGATCAATATCCAATATTTGCAGGGTCAATCCGAAGCTTGGATGAAACTGAATTTTGACTTGAAGCAAGAGTGTTTTTCCGTCCTGAAGTGGCTCTTTTACAACGCGAATAAAGGCATCGTTGATTCGTTCAAGTTGTTGTTTCCAAATGGTCCCGGTGATCTGTGCGACTATTTTTCCTTCTTCTTTTTGCACAAGTTCAGGAAAAGCATGTCCACTTGGATAGCGATTCATTTTGTGCATTTCTGCCTTCACCCAATACGTACTTGTATACCGTTCTTCAATGGTTTTTTGAATGGATTGAACCACTTGTTTCAATGAAAAAACGTGTTTATCTTCGGTACTCATGTGTGAATTTCTGAAAATAAAGATAGCTAAAAAATGGCAGCCTTATTTTAACGGAATCCCTCTGGAGCTAACTGGACCTGCATTTTTGCTTTTTTCAAGTGTCATAACGAAACTGGTTCCAACTCCGACTTGACTTTTAACTTGAATTGTTTGTCCATGCGATTCGATGATGTGTTTGGCAATCGCAAGACCTAAACCTGAACCACCTTCATTTCGATTTCTACTTTTTTCAACTCGATAGAAACGCTCGAATAAGCGCGAAAGGTGATGAGGCTCAATACCGGGTCCGTTGTCTTTGAATTCAACCAAGAATCGATCATCCATATCTAGAAGAGAAACGGTTAAGGTCCCGTTATCTTTTCCGTAAGAAATGGCATTAGAGATTAAATTCGTGAAAACTTGTCCCAATTTGGTTCGATCTGCCTGAACATATTTCGGTGAATATACTTTTTCGAAAATAACGTGGTAATTTTTTTCTTTGGCGATTAACTCAAAGGTTTCAAAGGATTCTTTTAATAACTCCACCACGTCAAATGAACGAATTTCAAGACGTAGGTTTTCCGTTTCCATTCGAGTAATTTGATCGAGGTCATCCAGAATAGCTGAAATTCGATCGGTAGATTTGGATGCTCTTTCAAGAAAAGCACGATTGACACTTGGATCTTCGAGTCCTCCGTCTAACAAGGTTAAAAGATATCCTTGAATAGAAAATACAGGGGTTTTTAATTCGTGAGCAAGGTTACCGAGAAACTCCTTGCGAAAAGCAGCTTGTTCTTTTAATTTCGAAATTTCAATGTTGCTATTTTCCTTCCATTCAGATACTTCTTTTTCGGCATGTTCCATTAATGAATCAATGGATTTGGAAAAGGTGGTGTTCTCTGGCTGATTGATTTGAATGGAACGATAAATAAAGGATAGTCGATATTGAATGAATCCTTTCAAGAGAAAGTAAAAAACCAGGTAAGAACAAATTCCAGAAACGACTGGAATGGCAACAACTAATTTCATACTCATTTCAACTAAACTGAAATGAACAATGAGTGTCATCAGAAAGCTAATCAGCATAAAAGCGATGCTTCCATAAAGAATTAAAATACTTGGTCTCGCCGTTTTCATTTTTCCTTGAAGGTATATCCAACACCTTTTATGGTGCGAATATAATCATCTCCAAGCTTTTCGCGTAATTTTCGAATGTGAACATCGATGGTTCGCTCACCAACGACTGTTTCATTTCCCCAAACTACCGCTAATATTTGATCGCGGTTGAACACTTTTCCTGGTCTGCTTGCCAATAGTTCAAGTAATTCAAATTCTTTTTTTGGCAAGGCCAATGTTTCACCATTTAACACAACCACAAATCGATCTCGGTCTATTGTAATAGTTGAATCTGCTTGTTGCTCTGTTGTTTTAATTCTGCGTAATAGTGATTCGATTTTACTTAACAACAATCTCGGTCGAATGGGCTTATTAATGTAATCATCTGCTCCAGCTTCGAATCCCGCAATTTGTGCGTAGTCTTCTGTTCTAGCAGTTAGAAAAGCAATGATTGGTTGATTCAAATGCAAGTCTTTGCGAATAATTTGACAGGTTTCAATACCATCCATCACCGGCATCATCACATCAAGTAAAATTAATGATGGATGAATTTGCTGAACGATTCGCAATGCTTCTTGACCATTGGAAGCGACATAAACTTTATAACCTTCCTTACGAATGTTGTAAGAAAGGAATTCAAGGATGTCTGGCTCGTCATCAACGATTAAAATGGTATGTCCTTTTGAGTTTTCCATAGGAATAAAAAAAGGCTGCTAGTTCAAAAGGACTAGCAGCCAGTGTTACATTATTTTTGAATCATCAATTTTTGAGTCTCGCTCACATTTGCGCTGGTCAAACGTACGGTGTAGAACCCAGATGCTAATGAAGCAACTTGGAAAGTTACCTGATTAGTTCCCATTTGATTTGAAATCAGGTTGGAAAGTACACGACCTGTAGCATCAATCAATTCGATATTCATTGATTCATTCGTTTGTTCGAAAGTTACATTCACCACTTCATTCGCTGGATTTGGATGAACGGATAATTTTGTCGCTGTCAACTCATTGATTCCAACAGTTACATCTACTAAGAAGCTTAATGTATCTGTACAGTTTCCATTGATGGCAGTTAATACAACTGTGTAAGCTCCGTTTGTAGCGTATGCATGCGTTGGTGCGGCAGCTGATGAATTCGTGAAATCACCGAAATCCCAAGAGTAAGATGTTGCACCGGCAGATGTATTTGTGAATGTTGCAACATTTCCATTTAATGTCATTGTTCCAGCAGCAGTTGGAGCAGCGTTGAAGTTCACTGAAATTGGAGCGGAAGTACCAACACCATTACATGCGTTTGCATTTGTTGTTGTAACGGTAATTGCTGTGCTTGTTGCTGTTACGTTGATACTTTGAGTCGTTGCTCCTGTTGACCATAAATAACTATCAGATGTTGAAGCCGTAACTGTTACTACTTCACCTTCACATGCTTGTGTGGCACTTGCATTAATGGTTGGTGCAGGTGCATTTGAAACATTGATGGTCGTAGCTGAAGATGTCGCAGAACACCCATTATTATCTGTAACGGTCACTGAATACGTTCCAGAAGTTGTCACCGTAATAGTGTTTGTTGTCTCGTTATTTGGAGACCAAACATTTCCAGTTGTAGCACTTGACGATAATACAACTGATCCACCTGTACAGAAAGATGTCGGACCGTTTGCACTAATTGTTGGTGTCGTTGGTAAAGCGTTTACAGTTACAGTTACCATGGAACGTGGACCTTCATATCCTAATGCATTCATTTGAGCAACATAGTAATTTGAAGTTCCAGCCGTTGTAGTTGATGGGGTTGGTGCAGGAATGCTTGTCCCACCGGTTGCTGTTGTGTACCAATTAATCGTACAATCTTGATTACCTGATGCTGTTAATGCAGTTGCTGTAGCACCTTGACATAAGTTGATTGTTGCTGTTGTCGTTGGAGCTGGGATTATTACCGCATTAATCGTTGCATCAACAAAAGAAATGTTTGATAAAGCAGGAGATGCAGAAATTGGACGAAAATCTGGACTTAAATAGGTGTTGTTCACACCATAAGGCAAGGTCAAGATGTTCGCGGATGAGGTCAAAGAGTCATTTCCGTTTGAACCAAACCATGTTGAAATACCGAATGTACTTCCTGCATTTTTTTCAACGGAGTAATTAGTAATATGTCCTGCAACTAGGTTGTTTTTATATTTCAAAATCCCATTGGTTGCATTTCCTTCACAAGCGGTACCATCGATGTGAATTCCACGAAGACCATCCATGAAAATACTGTTATAGATTTTTAATCCTGAGTTACGACGAATACGTGCACCTCTTCTGAAGCCTGAAGCAACTGTTGCCGCAGTGTTTCCTCTTAATGGACCAACATAAGTTACATTTGAGAAAATCGCAGATGTTTGTGGGGTATTTGAAGAACCTGCCGCATCGTTATCCGACTCGAACCCTTCAGAAGTAGAAACAGTTGGATTATCAGCGATCAATGGGTCACGAACAGCAAGACAAAATTGTACAAGTCCTGAGAAGCCATTATCTGTATCGAAATCATCGTCTAAGTTACGGTAAGAAACAAGGTGACGGCAATTTACTGTTCCACCAAACCATTCAAATGCGTCGTCATTAGAGAAAGAAACTTGAACGAAATCGATGGTTGTAGCACGACCAATTGAACCAAGGGTCAATCCGTTGATTTCTTTATTTGGTTGATAAACGTATCCTGGAAATTCGATTCTTACATAACGTAAAGTTCCTGAGTTATCGTTTGCATCTGGATTTGCTCCACCTCCATATTGTGTGTCAAAAGTTGGTGCTAATCCTTCGATATTGGCAATTCCACCAGCGTTATTGTTGGTTGATTTCCCCATCATGATAATTCCACCCCAGTCACCAAGTGCACGTTGACCTGCTGGTTGATTAGAAGTAAAAATGATCGGGTTATTTACTGTTCCATCAGCTACTAATTTGGCACCTTGTGTAATAAATAATCCAGATCCAGCAACCGTTTTATCTCCCATGACAATCGTTCCTGGTTGAATGGTTAACGTTGCTCCGTTTTTCACGTAGATCTGACCTTGTAACAAGTAAACGTTATTGGAAGTCCATGTGGTGTTCGTTGTGATAGCCGCAGAAACGGTAACATTTGAACTTGGATAAACCGTATTTTGCGGATCCCAATTTGTCCAAGTGTCCGTCCATTGTGCAGTCGGAGCAGGTGCGAATGCCCCTCGGTAATTAGTTGGTTGGAAGAAGCTCTGTCCAAATGCGATAAGACTTACATAGAAGCTTAAAGCGGTTAAGGTAATTTTTTTCATCTTTCTTAAATTTTAACTGATGCAAAGTTCTGCTATCGTTGTAGACAAAGCGTTAGCATAAGTCTATGTTTACACTAAGTAATCGTTAAGAAATCGTGAAGAAAAGCGGGCAATAAAAAGAAAATGTTAAGTCTTAAAACTTGTAGGTAAGTGAAAAACTAATCGTTCTTCCGAATTTCGTATTCCAAATTAAATCATCCTGATTTTTATCGAAACGATTTTGACCACTTGATTCGCCTGTGAATAAAAGGTTTCCGGCTCTTTGAAGGACGTTTTGATTTGCAATTGACGAGTAGTTGTTTTGATAGAACATCAATCGTTGTGCAAGTATATTTTGACAGTTTAACTTCAACTCAAGTTTCCCTTCATCAAATGTTTTCGCTATTTGAAAATCCAAGAATGTTCTACTTTTCTCCCAAATGTCTGGTTGTAATACGCTTCCAAGAATGTACATTCTTGAGCCCACACGATTGACATTCATTGCCAAGGTTAAATCGTTGTCCGTTTTATAAATCACGCCGCAGTTTAACACATAGGGAGATTGACCTTGTAAAGGACGCGTGTCATAAGGCGTTCCGATGTTTTTTGAAACATCCACCACCGAATGAATAAAACCAAGATTGGTAAAAAATTCAAATTGGTTCCATTTCGAAACGGAATCAAGTTTCAAAAGTGCCCCAATGTTAGATTTTAACTCAAACTCAACACCATAGTTCGTTGCATTCGGCACATTTTTATAGGAAATCTCATTCATTACATCCGGACGCGTAATTTGCTCAATCGGATTGACAAAATACTTGTAAAAAGATCCGATTGAAATAAGTTGACCTTTTCCTGGATACCATTCGTAGCGAACATCTACGTTGGTGATTTTAGCACGTTTCAACGAATCATTACCTGAAAGAACGAATTGTGTATTGAAATCATAAAAAGCGAAAGGAGCTAACTCACGGTATTCTGGTCTGTTTAAAGTTTGTGATCCACTCACTCGTAAAACTTTTTGTTTGGTGAAATTGTGAATGAAATTGATCGAAGGCAATACATCTAAATTGTGCATATGAACTGCCAAAGGCGTTTTATCGGCTCTTTTCGCTGTTAAATTTTGTGTAAAGTCCTCCAATCTTGCACCATATAGGATTTTGTTTTTACCGAAATGTTGTGTCATGGAAACGAATCCGGCATACAATTGTGAGTTCGCTGAATATGAATCAGATGCTTTTGTTCCATCGGATAATTTAAATCCACCAACACCAGGTGCGATGAGTCCCATATTTTGCGCTTGGAAAATAGAGTCCTCTGGCAAATACAACAAATTTGTATTGAAATTGATGGCTCCTCCTACGGCGCCATATTTTGTATAGCCTAATTGTCTTGCTTGGAAATCACGGTTTCTTAATTGAACAAATACACCAGATTTAAATTCGAATTTTAACTTTTTCTCTTGTTTCGTTGAATCTTGTTGGTAAACTTCTTTCGTGAAATTCACTTTAAAGCTTGACAAATTTTCTTTATTGTTAGAGAAAAACATATTCCCTCCATAATCAGGTCCAACATTTGTTTGAGAGATATTGGCCACATACATCGTATCGTGATAATCCGGACTACTTGGGTCATTCACGTATTTCATGCGAGAGTAAATACTTCTGCGTAAATTTGGAATACTACGTTGAATATTGCTCAATCCCATCATCCAATCAATTTTCATTTTACCGGCTTTGTCCAATGCGTGTTGACCACTTAATTGGGACGAGAAGATTTGATTGATGGTCATCCAATTCGCGTTTGAGCGGAGAAGAGAAGGATTCAAATCGAGCGGATTGATCTCGCCAGTGCGATTAATGATCCGATTATCTGTATTAATGGTGTAAAGGTTTTTGAAACTGATGCTATTTTTTGCATTCAATTTTAAAGAGAAATTGAGCATCGAACCAGTTAACAATTGCGTGGAATAGACTTTGTCTAAAAATTGATTTTCAATTTGTGAAGTACCTCCGCCTCCAGTATTGTCCGTAAATGATTTTCGAATCGTTTCGTTGTAATTGTTGGTTTTGTTATAGGACAAGGATCCAATAAACCCGAATTCCTTTTTGTTTTTGAATTCTTTTCGATACCCACCCGCATATTGCAAACTAAAATTCGGCATAAAGGTCGCGTCACTTAACTTCCAGTTGGTTTGGAAGGATTTAGCTAAAGCAGCTTGGTCACTCATTAGACTGGGATAGTCTAAAACCGAAGGAATAGACGAAGGAAGTGCTCTTGATCCATCATCCAAACCGAGCCAATCCAATTTTCCTTCTTTGGCATATTTGCGATCTTTAAATGTGGTAATGGTGTTGTATCCCCCGGAAATGGAAATGGATTGAAAATTATCAATTGGAATATTTTTTGTTTTAATTTGAATGATTCCACCGCCAAATTCCCCAGGCAAATCAGGTGATGCTGTTTTGACAATGGAAAGATTTTCCAACATGTTCACTGGAAAAATATCGAAGGCAAACGCTTTTCTGTCAGACTCTGAACTAGGAAGCGGAGCGTCGTTTAAATACGCAGCATTATATCGGTCATTTAATCCTCTGATGATGGCAAACTTGTTATCTTGGATACTTGCGCCACTGATTTTTTTCAAAGCGTCTCCAACTGTTTTGTCTGGACTTCGTTTAATAATTTCCGCGGGAAGAATGTCCATCATGACGGCACTCTTGTATTGCATTTGTGTCGTTGCAGCCGTCGTTTCCGTATTTGCTTTGGTAATTACGACCACATCTTTTTTGGTGGAAACGGAATAGGATAAGGAAACATTGATGACCGTGTTTTCTTTGGCCTTCACGTTGACTTCATTCATTTCCACTTTCTGAAAACCACCCGCATTGAATAACAAGGTGTAAGTTCCTGTTTGAATATCACGAATGACATATTCTCCGTTTAGGTCGGTGTAGGCGCCTTTTGCCGCTCCAAGTAAAGTTACTTTGACATTAAACAAAGCTTCGTTTGCCCCTTCCGAAGTGATTTTTCCGGAAATTATTCCCAATTGACCAAAACTGAAAAACGAAATAAGCTGAATAAAACCAACAAGAACAATACTTTTGCTAAAACGCATGTGAATAGACTTTAAAATTCACCGCAAAGGAACGCAAGAGCCTTGATGAGTAAATTAATGCAAGGTTAAAGTTCTGTTAAGTTAGTCTAAGCAAATGGTAACAATTACATAACATAAAAAATGGCCGGAATTTCTCCCGGCCATTCGTGGATTTTCACCCGCCTTTTCGTCTAATTGTTATTGGTTTAATCAAACACAATTTTCATTTCCACACGTCTATTTTTCTGACGTCCTTCTGGCGTATCATTCGTCGCAATTGGTTTTGTTTCACCGTAATATTGCGTGATCAAACGAGTGGCATCAATTCCTTGAGTTACTAGGAAAGCTTTTACAGCTTCGGCACGTTTCTTTGAAAGTACCATGTTCGCCATATCATCTCCTTGATTATCCGTATGACCAGTAATCTCCAGTTTCCATGTTGTTTTTTTCTTTAATACTTCCGCTAACTCGCTTAGTGATACTTTCGAGCCTTCAAGAATGATGTCTTTTCCAGTTTCGAATTCTAAATTGTCAAAGGCAGTTTTAAGTACTTCAATCACTGCTTGTTCAATCACCGGACATCCTTTATTTGATTTCGGTCCAGGTGTATTCGGACAATCATCATCTTTGTCAAGTAATCCATCTTTATCACTGTCTTTATAAGGACATCCTTTATTTGCTGCAGGTCCAGCTAGGGTTGGACAATCATCATCCTTATCTAGGATACCATCATTGTCACCATCCTTATAAGGACAACCACGGTTTTCTTTTGGACCAGCAACATCTGGACACTCATCAATGAAATCGTAAACTCCGTCGGCATCTTTATCTGGACAACCTTTATTTGCTACTGGTCCGGCATTGTCTGGACAAGCATCTTCACCATCTTGAACACCATCACCATCTTTGTCTGGACAACCTTTCAATGCTGGTAGTCCAGCAACTGTAGGACACGCATCTTCTGAGTCGATGATTTTATCACCATCCGTATCCGGACAACCTTTAAATTCTTTTAATCCAGCAACATCTGGACAAGCGTCTTTTTTGTCAATGATTTTATCACCATCTTTATCCGGACAGCCCTTAAACTCAGCGGTGCCAGGCTCGTTGATACAATCGTCTTCAGAATCTGGAATGCCGTCATTATCTGTATCTGGACAACCTTTAAAGGTCCAAGTGCCAGGTACATCTTTACACTTGTCCTTTTTATTGGATACTTTATCATTGTCCTTGTCTTTTACACGGGTATAATTAATTGGAACACGTGCTCCAGCATAGAATTCAATACCGCTAACATTGTTTTTTGCTAGGAGTGTTTTCATATCTGTAATTCCAATAACCAATGGGCCAATTCTTGTTGCAATACCATATTTCATTCCGCTGTATTGATTCATTGAAATGGGCATGTACACACCAAAGTATGGACTATCAAAACTCGGCGTAATGGAGAATTGATTAGCTGTTTTCACTTTAGTATCTTTTCCTTGTGAGATTAAATTCACCATGGAAGTGGCATTCACATAAAAGCCTTTCCAAATTTGATAATCCACCTGAACGCTAACCGCTGTTGGTGTTCTCATTCGGAACGTTTGAGAAGTGTTTTGTAGTGCCACCCAATCCTTATTTCCAGCCGCACTAGATTGTTGAATCAAGGTGTCAATCACGCCATCGAATCCTTCTAAATTAGTGGCTGATTCAAATCGGTGTAAATTGAATAAATTGGTCGTATTGACAGCAAAATTTCTACTTAATCCACCTTTTGTAAACTTCATGCTACCCATATCCACAATGGACAAGCCCGCACGTAGTTTATATTTATTTTCGTTTCTTCTCCATAGGTTGGTTTCCCCATCCATGTCGTATTTGAATTTTGCATATTTCGGACGCCATTCATACACAGCTCCGATATCCATACCAAATCCCAATTTGGAAGAAGGACGAAGTAAATCCTGAATACTTGGATTTTGACCGTTCATTCCATTATTGATGATCCCATTGACGTTGTTGGAATAGCCATAATCAAATGTTCCAGAAAGGTATTGAGACGTATCTTCGTTCTTTAAATTGTAGGAAAAATTATCCGTATAAACGTATGCAGCAGCGTGACCCAATAATAATTTTGGAGAAATCCCAACTTTCAAGAAATGTTCTTTATTGTCCATAACCACCTGCGAATAATTAAATCCAACTTCGGTCCAAGTCATGTAATTGACATTAAACAATTGTTCATTAAATTTCGCATTCCACAAGCTTGGATGAATCAATCCGTCTTCTGCTAACACCGCCAATTTTGGATCCATGTTGTCCACGTTCACGATGCTGCGATTGCGAATATTAAATCCAATCGCTGTTTTCTCGTTGATATGGAACATGGTATTCAATAAATCAACTTGGAAATTGATATTTGCTCCCAATGTTTTGGTTGAATTTTCATTGTAATTATGAACAATGAATCGATCAATAAAACTTGAGTCAGGTTTTGACCATGCGTTCAAAATTGTAGAATCATTGAATGATTTCAACCACCAATAACCTTGTCCACCTTGAGCGGTGCGCATCGCATTGGCATCGAAATACCCGAAATTTTGATAGACGTTTAAGTTCGTCCCAAAAAGCAACATGTCGAATTTATATCGACCATCAACAAAATTTGCAGGATTGACTTGATTTCCAATTACGCCAGCGTAGTTGCTGGAGCCCAGTCCAAGATAACTTTGAGCTTGAATCTGTGCTTGGACAACAAAAATAGAAAGACAAACGATTAATTTTCTCATAGTTTATTGTTTGGTATATTGGATGAGGTAGGAACCAAGGATGGTTGTGATGGAGTAGGCGTTAGTACCGAATGGACTTACCTGTATTTTTGTTTCTCCATGACGTTCATTTTGGTCGCTATCTCGTCCGAGTTGATCGAATATAAATAATTCATTTTCAAGTGCATCAAGTACGCAAATAATAGGGGTCCCATTTTTCGAATTTTTGATGCTGATGGAACTGATTTCTTGCGCTGAAATGGTTTTTTCCCAGCGTATTTTCCCGGTAAGTTGATAAGCATATAATTCTTTTCCTCTCGTCAGTAAGAACACCAATTCTTTGTTTATTAAGTACGAACCTTGGAGTTTAACGTTGCTTTTGACGTTAAATTGTGAAGCTTTTCCATTTTTCAAATAGCTCAGACTACCATTTTTAATGGAAACAGGTAGTAATTCATTGCCTGTATTCACCAAATTGAATGTTGAGTCGATCGAAATTTTTGAAATTGTTTTTCGTTTTTCCAAATCGATGGTGTAATACATAGAATTAGTTAGGATGCCTAGCAATGGTTTTTTTGCTTTCGAGGTAACCTCCAATTGCTTGATGTCCCCTTGAACAGTAAATGGTTTTACAACGCTACCTTTGTCATTTAACAATTGCACAGAATGAGCTGAATTCGCTACAATGAATTCCAATTTATTTTTGAAAAAATAGGCGTTAGGCCTTACATGTGCGTCATTGGTCATACGGAACACAAGACGTCCTGTTTTATCAAATAGTTGGACTTCATTTGAAAATTGAACAGCGATAAAGGATTGACCTACTTCAATCAAGTCCATTGAAAGTACTTCTTGAGAACAAGTTTTCTCCCATTTTTTCAAGCCATTAATGTAACCAACAAGTTTGTTTTTGTCTGTGTAGGCAATGACATTTCCTCGTTCAGGAAACGCAGCAAAATCCATTACACGTTCACCCGGATTCATCACAAAATAATCTTTCGTTTTTTGGGTGTCATTTTTTTCGACAACGTCAATTAAACGACAACTTGTTTCCAGGATTTTATTTCCATAAATGCTGATGGAAAGTTGACCTTTTCTTGATATTTGGCGCGAGGCAACTTTTTGAGGAAGTGATCCATAAATAAGCTTCATACGTTTTTCATCCTGCGAAAGCGTGTTGGCTAAATCGGCTTCTGAAATGACAAAATCGACCAGTTCTTTGGAGGATGAAACAACAGCTAATCCATTAGATATACTGATAAAAAGTTCAGGAGTTTGTTTACCTAAAATGGAAGAAAAAGATAATTTATTGTACACTTCATTTTCTTCGTTACTCCCTTCTATTTGAAGGAGTTCATTCAGATTTTCTATTGGACTATTTTCTTCTTCATAGTCAAAAATGGCTGCTGAATTGGAATCTTTCGTGATAAATACAATGCCGTTCGCAATCATGTTTTTGGCAAATGGAGAACTGGCGAAAACAGGATCAATATGGGACAAATACGCGGTTTCGTAAAAGGCATACGAATCAATCATCGTAGGAATAAAAGGTGAAAAAATGCGTCGATCGTCAACTGCCTTAATGTGATTTTTCGAAATATAGCTTTTCGTATAGGAGTAAATTCGACCACTTTTTATATACATATCACTGATTCGAACCTTGGATTTATCTTTATGCAGAGAAATTTTGCTGAGGCTGGATTTATTGTCGAGTTGAAAGCTATTTGATAAAGGTGTATCTAACTCTCCATCATAAATTAATAGTTGATTTCCTTTATAAATCCCGTGTAATTTTCCATACTCAAAGGAGTTCAAGTCACCGAGTTCCATTGGAAATAATCCATCTTTGAAAAGCGATTGGATTTCTCGTTTGTCCCATGATGTTCTTTTTTCAATGAGAAACAACATGCGTTTTGAACTAAAAATAAACGACGCTGGCTCTTTCATTCGTTGTTCGACCGATGAATAGATCGATTGATTCAGTGAAAGTGTTTGAATGCTGTGATCTGTCCAATTCACCTCTTCTGGGTGATGAATGGCCCAAATGAATCCATCCTTCTCATTAAAGTATGACCTAAAATCCTGGGCATTTTCTTTATGTAATAAGTTGTAGGAGACAAATGCAATCCAAGAAAAAGCAAAGATGCCGAAAAGTACAAGAAAGATGCGTTTCATCATAATGTGAATTTGTTCAAAAATAGAAGGAATTCAGCGCCAGATGAACGAGGTATGTCGATTTAAATTAACAGAAGAATGTTTAATCGAATAAATCAAGTTGACTCTTGTCTGCAAGTAATTGAAATGTCATTCTGTGATAAGGACTTGGGCCAAATTCTTCAATTCCTGTGCGGTGTTCTTTCGTTGGATAGCCTTTATTCTTTTTCCACTGATAGTAAGGGAATTCGGCGTGTAATGCTAACATGATGGCATCGCGTTCTGTTTTGGCTAAAATGGAAGCTGCGGCAATGGATTGGTATTTTGCATCGCCTTTCACAATACATGCATGTGGAATGCCAGGATATGGGTTAAATCTATTTCCATCGATTAGGAGAAATTCTGGTTTTTGTTTCAGTTGATCCACTGCCCGATGCATGGCGAGAAAACTGGCATTTAAAATGTTTATTTCGTCTATTTCCTCATGTGAAACGATGCCAATGCCATACGCAAGTGACTCTTTCATAATCTGATCCCGTAAAATAAGTCTATTTTTCTCGTTTAGTTGTTTGGAATCGTTCAGCGCAGAAATTGGATTTTTGATATCTAAAATCACGGCAGCCGCAACGACAGGACCACTTAGGCAACCGCGACCAGCTTCATCACAACCACATTCTAATTGACCTAACTGGTAGTATGTTAATAAATTTGACATTGGATTCAAAATTGCAAAATATTTTGTAGATTAGCACATAAGATTTAAACCGTCGCGCTATGAAACATGTCTTTTTTGCCGTCCTTTTCTTTTTAACAGGATCAATTTCTATTGCTCAAACTGCAAATACAGCAAGTTGTTCATCAACGAAAAATGTAAAAGAGGGCGTTCTTTCCGGAAATATTGAAGTGATATTACCGAGTCAATTAAGTCCGGAAGATGTGGCAAGTTATGCGAAGTATTACGAGCCTTTTTTCTTCGTGGATTTCAATTCAAAAAATCACATTGCAACGTTTCAGATGGTTTCGAATACACCTGAATCTCGCCGTGTCATTTTGCGATTTTTATCTGCTAATCAAATTCAAACAGTAATTGTAGAAGGTAAGTCATACCAATTACAAGATTTTTATCAAACATTTTTAGAAAAGTGAAAAGAATAGTTGCGTCAGTTTTAGGTTTAGGCCTTATTTTACAAAGTTGTGGTTCTCAAAAAGAGGCGTTTAAACACTATGGCCCTACGTCAGTTGATATGTCCAAAGCGATAAGTATGGATGAAATGGTGAAGCAGTTTAATCAGAATCCGCAGCAAGATACGTTTACTTTTTCAGCACCAATTGTGAATGTTTGTCAAAGTGCTGGTTGTTGGGTGAATGTGAAAAAGACAGATGGCGATTTAATGCGTATTCGTTTTAAAGATCATTTTGGCATTCCTCCAAAAACAGAAACTGGGAATGTGGCTTATTTTCATGGAACGGCTTATTATGATACAATTTCTGTTCAGCTTCAAAAACATTTTCTAGAGGATGCGCATGCACCACAATCAGAAATCGATAAAATTGTTTCTCCGAGAATTGAGTTGAATTTTCTTTCTGATGGAGTACTTATCCCTTCTTCTTCCTCAAAACAAAAATAACAACGCTTATTGAGACTAAGTGAATGATGATTTCTAGCCAAATCGATTTGGAAAGAAAAATAGCCATCATATTCACTGGTATGAGCACAATAGCAAGTAGATGAAATCTACCTTGTAATTCTTTATCTGAAATCATAAATTCCTTTTGGTGTAAAACACATGTGTAAGGGCACATCGTCCTTATTGAGGTCTTCTATTGCTGTAAATTCATCGAATAGATGTAAGCCGATAAAAAGACAGTCTGGTCGACAGTTCGACAGGAGTCGGTCGTAAAATCCTTTTCCGTAACCTACACGATGACCACGACCATCAATTGCTAAGAGAGGAACAAAGACAAAATCTAAACGATTTGCATCTATTAATTGTCCTGATTTCGGCTCTGGAATTCCGAATGAAGATAATTCCAATTGATTCGAGTTTTCATAGAGAAAAAGACTCAGACTGTGATCAGCAAAGTTTGATTTAGATAAAACGGGAGAACCACCATTCAACACAATCTCTTCCAGTAAACCGTATGTGTTGATTTCATGTTGCTTTTCAATGGGTAAAAAAAGACTAACATATTTTCCCTTAAATGAAAAAGAATCCATCACAAGTGTTTGAACTTGTGATGAGATTCTTGTTATTTCATAAGAACTTAGGCTTGTTCTTTTCTCCTTAAATAAGGTTCTGATCTCAGATTTGAGCATCAAAATGCGGTTAAAATGATTACATACGTAATCTTAACTCGTTTAATTTACGATTGTCAATCACTTCAGCTTTCTTTCTTAGGGCACCAATAACTTGTCCTTGGAATGAACCTTTTAGTGTTTTGGTCATTTCATCTTTTTCTACTTTGAAAACAGTAGAAGCAGGAGCTTTTGTTGTTTTCATGATTTGAATCATATAAACACCACTTTTACCTTTTAATGGCAATGTTCTTTTTCCATTTTTCATCACTGAAGAGAACAACATACCGATGATTTCTGGCTCATATCCAACATTGGCAATTTGTGGATTTGCAAAAGTGATTTCAGCTGTTTGAACCATTAGGTTACATTTTTTCGCTACGGATTTCAATGAATTGCCTTTGGACATTTGATTCATGAAACGTTTCGCTTTTTTCTCTGTAATTAATTCACGTTCCAATTCTGCCTTCACATTTTCATATGTTGGTTCACCTTCTTCTTTGATTGAAGTAACCATTCCAATTACATATTTGTCTTTATCCTTGATTGGATAAGTGGTTAATGAACCAACTTCTACACCATCACTATAGGCTAATTCTAAAATTTTATCGGCAGCCATAGTTGTCATAAATCCATAAGCTTTCGGCGCTCTGTCTTCTAATAAAATAGAACGGGAAACATAATTTGCTTGACGAACAATGGTATCGAACACGCTCACTTTTTTAAGGATATCCGTTGTTTTACCAACTTTTCTGTCCAATTTATAAAGGATATTGTTGATCTCACTTTCTTTGTTGCTGATCGTTTCCTCTGATGCTTTAAATTGTTTTGAAATAGAAACCAATACCGGTAATTTAGAAGCATCTCTTTCCATTACTTCCACAATGTGGAATCCAAATTCTGTTTTTACAACACCAAATTTGTTTAATGGAGCTGTTGCACAATATGAACCGAATTCTGGAACCATGTCTCCTTCAAGGAAATTATCAATAACACCACCGGTCTTTTTAGATTGCGTATCATCAGAAAATTTATCAGAAAGTGCCGTAAAGTTTTCTTTGTTAATGATTTTCAATAAGCTATCAGCTGTTTTGCGTTTTGCTTCAATTACTTTAGCATCTTTCGTACCGTTAGTTGACAACAAGATATGTCTTGCTTTCAAACGAGAAGGCGTGAATCCAATGACTTTGGAAATCACCATGTTTTCTTTCATTGAATACGGTCCAACGACTTGTCCAACACTTGCCAATTTAAAGATAGTATCGTAAGAATTTGGATAAGTTTGGTATTGATTCGCTTTTGGATTTCCTTCAGGAACAGCTGTTGAACGTTTGCTGTTGAAGTAAATTTTCACATCACTATTACGTAAAACATACAATGAATCGTTTGTGGAGGTAATGAATCCAGCTTTTAATTCATTCAATAACTTGTTCATTTTAGTTGTATCTGCTTTAGATGGAGCAACAACCACATCAAAAACTTTCACTTCTCTTGATGAAGAACGAATGGCATATTTTTTATCTCCCTTATGCTCATCGTAGTACGCTTTAATTTCACTCTCCGAAACTTTTACATCTGCATCAGCAATATCAGAATAAGGTCTAAAAACGAATGAAATGGATTTTGTTTCTTTGGAAGAATAGTATTTATCTTCTGCTTCTAAATTTGTAACGTAAGCTGCTTGATCCAATAAACCAAAATATTTTTCACGTTTTCTTGTATCAGTGTAATATTGCTTCGTGCCATTCCACTGCTGAACTGCTTGTGGTTCTTTACTTGTTTTTAACTTGTTTAAAGTGGTTTGAAGTTTTTTTCTACCTTCCACCATTGACTGAGGCGAAATAGCACCAGTTGTTGAGTCAACAAAAAATTGATTCAAGTCTTGAATGATGTTAAAACCATCAGTAGCCATTAAATAGGCATTGAATTCGCGCTCTGAAACAGAAATACCTAAGGCATTATATTCTTTACTTAAAATGGTAGAATCTACTAAATAATTCCAACTATTGTCGTTCGCAGTCTCCATATCTGCATCCGTAAACTCCTTGTTGTTTTGCATGGCTTGATTTCTGCCTTGCTCCTGGAATTTAGCACTTGCCATGTTGTAATCTTTTGGATCTACTTTCTCTCCATAGACTGTACCTATTCCATATTGACCTTCGTTGATACCTAATAAATGTTGGTAATCAGATAAGATAAACGTTGCTAATGCAAGACCTACAATTCCAACTAATAAACCAGATTTCTTACGAATTTTTCCAATAATTGCCATTTCACTAAATTTTAAGATTGCGAATATAGCAAGAATAGATGAAAATTGCTACTATTTCCAATAAAAAAGGAGGCTTATTTGCCTCCTCCTTTTTGTGGTGTTCCTCCTTTCGGAGCAATTGGATTTGGTGGGTTTGGTGAGCTCTGCTGAACAGGTGACGGATTATTCACTCCTCCACCAGCAGGTTTGGTTGTTGTAGGAGTCGGCGTAACTGTTGGTTTTGCCTGACTCGGAGTCGGTGTGGTCGTTGGTCGTGCCGGCTGTACAGGCCTAGCCTGAGGTGATGTTTGTGCCGGTCTATTAGTCGGAGTTGTTTGAACAGGAGCAGGTTGTGTTTGAACAGGTTTTTGCTGAACTGGTCGATTCTGATTGGTCTGATTATTATTGGTTTTGTATTGACTTGGTTGTTGATTCTGTTGAATCATTCCATCTGAATTTCCACTTCCTGAACCGCCTCCATTTTGACTTCCGTCGTCGTATGTAATCACGTACGATTTCGTATCAATACCGCATGAACTAGTTGCCGTGATTTGAATCGTATTCATGCCAACTGCTAAATTTAACGTTGCTGAAATGTTTCCATTTGAATTCCCAAATGTGCTAATTTCCATTCCATTCAATAACAACTGGATGCTTGTACTCGGTGCATAGTTGGTAACACTCGATGTAAAGGATAAATTGTTGGTGTTTACGGTACTACCAGATGCCGGATCTGTTGTGATTGTTATCACTGGTGGAATGCAACTTTGATAGCGAATTGTTCTTAGTTGAGATGCGGTTCCGCACGCATTTGTTGCCGTAAGGACAATTTCATCTACGCCTTCTGGTAAATTTAACGTGGCGGTAAAGGATCCGTTGCTGAAATTGAAATTGTTGACTGGAACTCCCGCAACTGTCAAGTTGATGCCTTGCGTATTTGACATATTTTGTATGTTCGCTTGGAAAGGGAAAATAGGACTATTTACTCCGTAGAATAAGTCCACAGGATTGATGATGGTAACCACGGGTGGAACACACTGATCTAAGATGATTGTCGTTGTCTCATTCGCTGATCCACAGGCGTTTTGCGCTGATAAAACAAGTTGATTTAGCCCATTTGCTAAGTTTAACATGGCGGAAATTTGTCCATTCATGAAACTAGCATTTGGAATGATATTTCCATTTAAGGTTAAACTGATTCCTTGTCCACTTCCCATATTTTGAATACTTCCAGAGAAGGAATAATTGGCATTCGTTACCGACGTATTCGTGGAGGATGGATTCGTGATGTTAACAACTGGAGTCAGACATGCTTCATATTTGATATAGGCAAATTTACTATCTGATCCACAGGTATTTGTAACGCTTAGATTGATTTCATTGTTGCCATTTGTCAAGTTCAACGTAGCCGTTAACTGACCATTTTGCAGGTTGAAATTAGTAATCGCCTGTCCATTTAAACTTAGATTAATTTGTTGTGCGGTCACTTGTTGAACGCTTGCTTCGAAAACAAATGTACTTGAACTAACCGTTAACGCGTTGTTGGATGGATTTGTGATCTGAACTTGCGGTGCAATACACGGATTATAGGAAATATTGATCGTTTTACTATCTGTTCCACAAGATCCATTCGCACTGATCGTAACACTATTATTTCCGTTCGATAATGGTAAATTAACACTAACGAGTCCAGTAGTCGAATTAAACTGAACGTTGTTTAAAGGAACGCCATTTAAGGTAACACTTAATCCTTGTGCATTCGTCATGTTTTGAACACTTGCTGTGAACGCAACTGAATTGGTGTTTGCAATGTAATTTGTTCCGGTTGGATTGGTGATTGTGAAAATTGGTGCATTACATGGTTCATAACGAATCACTCTGCTCTGCGCATCGTTTCCACACGCATTTGTTGCCGTTAACACAATCGTATTCATGCCATTTGACAAGGTGATATCCGCACTGAACTGCCCATTGTTATAGCTGAAATTAGAAATGGAATTTCCATTTAAACTTAAACTAATTCCTTGACTATTGGACATATTAGAAATGGTCCCTTGAATGTGAATGAGTGGGTTCGAAACACCATAATTTGTATTGGCTGGATCAGAGATATTTACTTGAGGTGCCGAACAAGGATTATAGGTTAAGACTTGTGTTTTGGAATCAGAACCACAGGCATTTGTCGCGCTTAAAACAAATGTATTCAATCCGGATGTTAAATTCACTGTCGCAGAAATCTGTCCGTTCGAATAGGTGAAATTGTTAACGACAGTTCCATTTAGCGTGAGATTCACTCCTTGGGCACTGGTCAATTGTTGAACAGCTCCTTGGAATAAATAGGTTGCATTATTGACTGTTGTTGTTCCATTGGATGGATTGATTATCTGAACAGAAGGCGGTGTGCAATTCAAATAAGTAACAGTCGATGTTTTCATATCTGATCCGCATGCATTGCTCACGGTTAAAACGAATGTATTCATTCCTGAGGATAGGCTAACATTAGCCGAAACTGTACCATTTGAATAAGTGAAATTGGTGATCGCGTTTCCATTTAAACTTAAGAGAATTCCTTGTCCGCTGGTGATGTGCTGAATATTCGCAGAATACGTATAGCTCGCTGTTGAAACTGAACTTGCGTTAATGGATGGATTCGTCACAGTAATCACTGGGGCCACACAATTGTTATAGAAAATAGTGATCGTTTTAATATCAGTACCACACGCATTTGTTGCTTTTAATACGAGTGTATTTAAGCCATTTTGTAAATTGATGTTGGCAGAAAGATTTCCATTATTATATGAAAGGTTAGTAATAGCTGTTCCATTCAAGGTGAACAATATTCCTTGCGTAGAGGAAATGTTTTGAATACTCGCTTGGAAAGAATAGTTTGCCGTGTTTACGGATATACCGCTATTACTTGGATTGGTAATCGTTATACTTGGAGCAGTGCACGGCGTAAATGTTACATCCCAATGGTGCTGATCTGAACCACAGTTGTTGGCAACGGATAAGACCAAGGAATTATTTCCAGACACTAAATTGATAAGCGCATTAAATTGTCCATTCACAAAGGTAAACGGACGTTGAATTCCATTTTGAGTGAACACAATTTGTTGTGTGTTTGCATGTGCAATTGTTGCTGTAAAGGTCTGTGTTGAATTAGATAATACCGTTTGTGGATTATTGGAGAAATTCGAAATACTTGGGGCAATGCAATTGTCGTAAATTAAGGTAAACGTTTCAGCGTCTAATCCGCAATCGTTCGAGGCAGATAATACCAAGGTGTTTTGACCTGGAGTCAAGGATACAGAACTAGAAATGGTTCCATTTGTATAGGTAAATGGAATCGTTGTTCCGTTTAATTTAAGTTGAATATTCTGAGCGGAGTTCACCCCGGTTACACTTGCATTCAAGGAATAAAGTGAGTTGGTTACAGTTGATCCATTCACAACAGTGGAGGTCAATTGTAGAACAGGTGGCGTACATTGAACAAAATTCACCGTAAACGTCTCGGCGTCATTTCCACACGCGTTGTTTACTGACAAGGTAATGGTATTAATTCCATTGGAGAGATTTATATTCGCTTGCACTTGACCATTCGCAAATGTGAAAGGAATTTGTTGTCCATTTTTTACCAATTGAACATTTTGTGATTGTGAAATATTACTTACTGCAGCTTGGAAATTCAATAGACTAACATTCGTTGTTCCACCAGTCGTACTTGGTTGAAGCAAGCTAATTTGTGGAGCTATACAGTTGTTGTAATTAACCGTAATCGTTTTTGAATCTGATCCACAAGCTGAAGTTGTTGCAGAAACAACAAAGGTGTTGACACCTGGAATCAACGTAGTAACGGCATTTATTTGATTTGAAAGTTGATTAAATGGAATGGCGACACCATTTTGCATAACTGAAATAGTTTGTCCATTTTGGGTGATAGTTGCTGTGGACGTTGTGCTTGCGAATAAATTGTAAATGCCATTATTCGTTGAGCCTCCAGCGGAAAGAATGGTGACATTTGGCGTAATGCCCGTACAATTGATGGAGTTGAATTGGATCGTTTCGACATCGGACCCGCAATTATTTGTAGCAGTAATGGTGATGCTATTGTTGCCACTAATTGGGGTTAACCCTAACTCTAATGCGCCTGTGGTCGAATTAAAGGTAAAGGACGATTGCTCGATTCCATTGACAAGTACGTTGATGTTCTGTTTATTGGTGATATTTGTCACTACAGACTTTAAGCGAATTGCCGTGCTAGAAGTGATGCTTTGATTTTGCGTTGGACTTTGAATTGTAATGGTTGGTGCCGAACAATTTTGGAAGTTGATGATGGTCATTTCTACATCATTTCCACATCCATTGGAAACAGTTAAATTAAAGGTATTTAGTCCCGGTATAAGTGTGAGTGGTAGTTGAATTTGACCATTTGTTTGAATCACTACATTCGGAATGATGACACCATTCTGACTTAATTTAACAACAGCATTGGTGAATGAACCAGATACAGATGCACTCAAGTTAAAGGAAGCACTATTGATTGTTGTTCCAGATGCACTTGGATTTAAGAATTGAACTTGTACGGGGACACAATTATCATATTGAATAGTTGCGGTGTATGTATTTGTTCCACAGTCGTTTGAAACCGTTAATTGAATCGTGTTGACACCTGGATTTAATACCAAAGCTTTTTGCAATAATCCATTGGAAGGATTGAAAGTAGCACCATTTAATGCCATTCCATTCATGAGCAATTTTATATTATTGGCTTGAACGGAACCTTGAATCATAGCGCTAAAAGCAAAATCACTCGATTTCACGGTAATAGCTCCACCAGTTGGATTCGTAAATACGGCAGTTGGTGTGACACAATTCAATAAAGTCACGAGGACATCAGCTGTTTCATTGCCACAATTATTGTTTGCTGTTAAACGGAAGGTGTTTTGTCCGATGTGTAATTGAACGTTTGCGTCAACAAGTTGATTGGCAGCATTGTAATTGAAAAGTACCGGTTGATTCTGGTCATTATACAAGGTGATTCCACTAGCGTTGTTCAGGTTACTTACTTTAAACTCTAAACGATATTGACTATTGGTTACGGTTTTATTGTTTCCTGATAATAAGGTTACAACAGGTTTTGGACAATTTGTTGTGGTGGAATAGTTATTAATGTTACTTGCATTATTTGAGGAAGTGTGTCCATTTCCACGAGATTTGAAATGCACTTTAATGTATGCGGAAGTATAATGATACCAGTCGTTTTTAGTTCTTGGCGAAGTGGAAATATATCCATCAAAGTAATCGGCACGTGTGAAAGTCGTTTTATGTTCAATACCAATACTGGCTCTTTTCCCGATTTGATACCCCAATCCGAAGCCTAAACTTGGCATCCATTTGGCTTGATAAGAATGATTAGAGCCTCCATCCAAACGTGTTTCATAAATTCCATCTAATGTGGTGGAAAGCTGTGGTCCGATTGGACCATTTTGTTGGAGGGAAGAATAATCGTAAATACTTGCAGAATCTCCTTGTAATAAATCTCCATAGGTTTGAGACCATGTAACACCAATTCCACCAAAAATATACGGATCAAATCCCGTTCTTTCGTGAAGGTTGTTCAAGTGTAGAACTAATTCTAAGCTCAGACGTTTTACATCGGTTTGGAAATTATTGACATAAACGGAAGAACTATCAAGTTGATAAGCACTTAATGGTCCACCGCTATAATTGACTAATGAAAAAGCATTGGTGTCCTGACCAACCCATGTACCTGTTAGAAATCGGCCTCTTAAATCAAAACTGATTCTCTTTCCGTAATCATAATTATAGGATCGGCCAAAAGTAAATCCATAGCCACCGCTATTTACTTTCTTAACATCTGTTGAACTCCAGGTAGCACCAGCGTTAATGCCAAAAAACCATTTGGATTGTGTGTCGTAGGAAATGTGTTGAGCTTTCGCAAAGGAAAAACTACAGATGATGACACTGAGAATGTACCAATTTTTCATAAACTAACTTTTGAGGTGGCTTACCTATTTTCATGCCAAATTTCCGAAAAATTCAAAGAGAAAAAAAATCGAACAATGGTCGCCAAGGATTTGAAAATGAATTTACTTGTAATACGTGTACTTCGTGAAGCGTAAAATCAAGAGGAAATTTGTTTCTACATTTCGCTGAATAGTGGAACCAAGTAGTTGTGTTTTTGTATCGAAAACGATTTGAAGGTCCTTTTGAAAATCGCCATAACGAAAAAAATGTGCTTCAATGAGGTTCCCAAATGTGTCGTACCGATATTTCCATTCGATTTCTGCCGATTCATCTTGTTCATTAAAGTGGGCTTTGGATGCGAGTAGTCCGCGTTCATTGTATCCATAAACATAATGATGCTCGATAGAACTCATGCGATAATGAATGGTTTTTTTCAGTAGATAGCCATCGTTATTGTAATAAGAAACTTCATCTAAATAGGGGAGATGGTAATTGTTGAGTCGAATTTGCTCCAATTCCCCCGGTCGATTGACATACTCAAAATACTCCGTATTGATCAAATAGGATTGGACTAACTGATGTGTTGCATAAGAATAAATATCGCGATACGTTTCTTCACTCATCAAGCGATGTAGGGTGTCGTAGCTATATTTGTAAGTAGTAAATCCATTGTATTCAGACTTGCGATGTTCGGTCAATTGATTCCTTTCGTTGTACGCGTATTGATGCAATGTGGTGTCCTTTCTATTTTTTACCGTGTGAATATCTAAGCTTTCAATAAGTCTGCCTAATTCATCGAATTTATAGCGAGCCCAGTCACTTGTTTCTTTAATGACTTCACCAGGTTTTTTTGTCGAATAGTTTCCCTCGATGGATTTGATGTGATTCGAACGAACGACATCTGCATTGAAAAATGGCTGCTCAGTAAACGCTTCCCCTTCTTGATTCAGCAAAAGTTGACTCATCCCAACCGTGGGAATGAATAGAAGAAACAGAAGCAGACTTTTTACATTCAACGGATGCCTATAAAGTACTCAACACACTTTTCCAACTTGCTTTTTCTGCAAGGAGATTTTCTAGAGAAGCAATCGGAATACGGATTTGTTCCATCGTGTCTCGGTCGCGAACAGTCACCGTTTCATCGCTCAATGTTTGGTGGTCAATCGTAATGGAGAATGGTGTCCCAATCGCATCTTGTCTTCTGTAGCGTTTGCCAATTGAATCTTTTTCATCATATTGAATGGAATATTCAAACTGAAGATGCTTCATGATTTCACGTGCTTTTTCAGGAAGTCCATCTTTTTTGACCAACGGTAGAACTGCCGCTTTGTACGGTGCTAATACGGGCGGGATGCGCAAAACAACTCGTTCTGATCCATCTTCCAATTTCTCATTTTGATAGGCTGCACTTAAAACAGATAAAAACATGCGGTCAAGTCCAACAGATGTTTCTACTACATAAGGAACATAGCTCTGATTCATCTCTGGATCAAAGAATTGTAGTTTTTTACCTGAGAATTGCTCGTGCTGTTTCAAGTCGAAATCAGTTCGGGAGTGAATACCTTCTAATTCCTTGAATCCCATTGGGAAATTATATTCGATGTCACAAGCTGCGTTGGCGTAATGAGCCAATTTAATGTGGTCATGGAATCGGTATAAATTCGCCCCCAAACCTAGGTTTTTATGCCATTTTTCTCTGGCATCTTTCCAATAGGCGTACCAAGTCATTTCCTCTCCTGGACGCACAAAGAATTGCATTTCCATTTGTTCAAATTCGCGCATTCTGAAGATAAATTGACGCGCAACAATCTCGTTACGGAAAGCTTTACCGATTTGAGCGATTCCAAAAGGAATTTTCATTCTTCCTGATTTCTGCACATTCAAGAAATTTACAAAAATTCCTTGGGCTGTTTCTGGGCGCAAGTAAATGGTTGACGCATCTCCTGCTACTGAACCTAATTCAGTGGAGAACATCAAATTGAATTGTCGAACTTCCGTCCAGTTTTTAGATCCTGAAATCGGACAAACAATTTCTAAATCAATGATTAAATTTCGAACCGCTTCTAAATCGCTATTTTCTAACGCTTCACGCATGCGAGATTCGATGGAAGCTATTTTTTCGACATTTCTGAGAACATTCGGATTCGTAGCTCTGAACTGAGCTTCATCGAAGTCGGCTCCAAATCTTTTGATGCCTTTTTCGACTTCTTTTTCGATTTTCTGACGGATTTTCTCCATGTGCTCTTCCAATAACACATCAGCACGGTATCTTTTTTTCGAATCTTTATTGTCAATTAATGGATCATTAAACGCATCTACGTGTCCTGAAGCTTTCCAAGTCGTTGGGTGCATAAAAATGGAAGCATCAATACCCACGATATTTTCGTGCATTTGAACCATTGCTTTCCACCAGTAAGTTTTGATGTTGTTTTTTAATTCAGAACCCAACTGACCGTAATCATAAGTTGCTGCAAGTCCGTCGTAAATTTCAGAGGAAGGGAAAATAAATCCGTACTCCTTTGAATGTGAAATAATGTCTTTTAATTTGTCTTGATTCTGATCCATAGCACAAAGTTAGTTGTAATTGAGAATGGCGCACTAAAATCTCAAAACAATTTCAACACCTCATTATGGAAAGAATCCGTTGATTGTTTACTTTTACACCATGCGATTATACCTTACTTCTGACCAATTTATTGAAACAAGTGAACCTATTGATATTTCGATGAGCTTGCAAGCGAGCATAGAAAATGTTCGTGCATGGTATGTTGATCCACCGCGAATGGAGGTCGTTCGTGCCAATGGTTTTGTCGGAAGCATCCAAGAAGGAGGAAGTGTTAACTTTCGTGATGTTTTTTTTAACCCACATGGACATGGAACCCATACGGAATGTTGTGGACATATCACCCAAGAAGTATATGCGGTTAATGAAGTGTTGAAAGAGTATTTTTATCGTGCAACCTTGCTGACAATTCAACCGATTGTCTTGGAAAATGGCGATATGGTGGTGAAAGCAGAACAATTGAAAGAATACCTAAATAAAGATTATTCGGAGGCAATCATCATTCGCACTCTACCGAATAAGTCAGCTAAAAAATCTAAAAATTATTCAGGTACAAATCCATGTTATTTTGATGTGAAAATCGTTGAATTATTGAATGAATATGGCGTGAAACATTTCTTAGTCGATCAGCCATCAGTGGACCGTGAAGAAGATGGAGGAGCGTTGGCATTTCATCATGCTTTTTGGAATGTCCCAGAAAAACCAAATTTCGAACGAACCATTACAGAGTTGATTTATGTTCCAACTGAAGTTGAAGACGGAAACTATATCTTGGAAATTCAAATGGCGGCTTTTCAAAACGATGCCAGTCCTAGTCGACCTGTATTGTATAAACTGCAATAAAAAAAGGGCTTTTCAGCCCTTCCTAGTAGTAGACATTAAAGTCTGAGTGGTACGATTTCAGTAATAAGGACAGGAACTTCTTATATATATTCCCGTAGGACGTCGACAAAAACTATTAAACTCTTATCAAACTAGAAAATGAAACTGCCTCTCCAAGCAGTCTGTCAACTTCTACATATAAGAAGAATCCTGTTTCTCTCCTTATTTCGAATTAAAAATAAGTAGGAACTTTCAAACGAAACCTGACAAATGAATATCGTGGCGATAGAAATGAACATTGTGCCACATTTTATGAATATTCATTTTCTCAAGTGCTTCATTTTTGAAGAAATTTACAGAAACAAAAAAGGCGCATAATTCGATGCGCCTTTCCTTTTAATGGATTCTTTCTATTGCAGAACGATTTTTTTGGAACTACTTTGTCCCTTGATTTTAACATGGTAAATGCCTTTGTAAAGCACATCTGCGTTAAAATAGGCAATCGTACTTCCTTGAACGATTTGCTGTGTTTGAATTAGTTTGCCCAATGCATCGTATAATTCAACTGTTTGCGTTTGATTTGTTAAATCATTCAATTGAACCATAATGATATCGTTGCTTGGATTAGGATAAACAGACCAATCATTTTCGTTTAATTCAATCAAACCAACATTTGATGTGTATGTCGTCACTGTCTCCGTAATAGAGCTTACTTTAGCAGCCGTCTTCACACCGTAAAAAGTGGGTCCAACAACATACGGATAAGCGGAATTCCATTGATCGTCAACAGTGGCGAAATAACAATAGATCCCATTTGGGTATTCCGGTGTAACACAAAATCGGCCATTGTGAATGTCTAAAAAATCTCCTTCTGGATGACTGATAAATTCATAGTCTTCTCGAAAATAGCCCAAAGGATAAGTTGTACTTACCGCTGGACCATCTGGAACATCTGTTCCATCTGCCCAAATCGTTCGTGTGGATATATTTCGTAATTGATAACTTGATTTCATTCGGGTGATTCCACCTGATCCATCAACATTTTTGTAACCATAAGCTCCGTAAATAGGAAAACCATCGTATGCATAACCAATCAATGGTGAATGAACCATTGAGTCAATCACGTACAATCCATCGGCGTCATATAAATCACAAACATTCGAAATTACGGTCAAATCGAGTTTAAATGCACTTGGATTTTGGTGATGGTGATAATTTCCTTGTGCAGGATGTCCTTTTGAACAATCAAACCCTGGTTTTTCAGCTGGAACAGCATCTCTGTTCCATGGCATGTTCGCAGCGGGTCCTCCTGGACAAGGTGGATTTCCTGGGCCTCCACACAAGGCATTCGTCGCGGTATTCCAAGCCACACCATCTCGGTAGTCAAACAAAGCGACGCCATTCACGAAAATCCCGATGTTTCCACCAGTAGTTGCGGTTAAGGTCCCTGTATTTTGTGCTGGATTTAACGGAATTTTAAAAATGGCATTTTGATTTGTCGCCAAAGATGGATTTCCATCCATAAATGGACCTGTTATGTAAGATGGTACGCCTGTTGTCGTCACATAGACCCAATTAGTGGAATATTGAACGTTTTGGACATTTGCTAACGTTGTTTCAATGATAGGTGTAGAATTACCTTGAACATAATGTCTTCCAGTTATTCCGGCCGTATTGATGAGCCAATGTTCAATGGCTGGATTCAATTGCGCTGATGCTTGCCATCCGCATGCAAACAAGAATAGAAATAGTGCATTTTTTCTCATGGGTAAATAATTGTATTTAAAGTTAGAAGTTAATTTTTATCATTACTTGCGCTTCGCTCGTTTTTTGGAAACTTAAATGCCGGATTAAATAAAAACGTGGGGTCACTTAAGGTTTTTAAAAAGGCCAGTAAATCCTTTTGCTCATGGGCTGAAAGTGTGCGATTTAATTTCTTCAATTCTTTACTGTAATAAGTCTGATGAGAGTGTAGTTCTGCGTAATGAGACAGCACTTCTTTTAAACTTTTAAATCGTCCATCGTGCATATACGGGAAACTAAATTCAATATTCCGAAGGGTCGGTATTTTAAATAATAAGGAGTCCGATGCTCGATGCGTAATACCCATTCGACCCACATCCTTAAGCGCAGTTGAATACGGTAAGCCATTAGATTTAAATTCATTTTTGGTAAATAATGGTTCTTGATGACATGAAGCACAATACTTTTTGAAAAGCTGATAGCCTGATTTTTCTTGCGGAGAAAAGGAACTTTCTCCATTCTTTACGTGATCATACTTGGATTGAGCAGAAACCAACGACACCGTAAAATTTGCCAAAGCTTTGAGTAGATGGGAAGCTTCAATCGCACTGTCGCCAAAAGCAGCATAAAATCTAGATCGATAAAATGTAGAGGCATTCAGTCGTCTTAATATTTCTTCAAGCGTATTGTCCATTTCCTTTGGATGGGTGAGTGGATTGATGGCTTGTTTGTTTAGGGAACTAACTCCTCCATCCCAATGAAAAGAATTTTGCCAAGCAAGATTGATTAATACCGGAGCATTTCTGGTTCCTATTTGACCATCGATTCCATGACTGAGCGCGTGGTCAATGTGTGTGAATCCGGAATACTGCAAATGACAATTGGCGCATGAAATAGTGCTATCTCTTGATAAATCAGGATCATAAAATAATGTTCGACCTAATTCAAATTTTTCTTCAGAAAGGGGATTGTACGAAAAATCATAGCTTGGTTTTGGCCATTTGGTGGGTATATAAAAAGGCGTGTCATTCCTCACACCTGCAAAGAAAAGAAGCAGTAAACAAAGGGATCCGAAAAACAAGGCAAATCTTTTCATTCGGAATAAAAATATGGGGAGAGTTTTTGGCAGTAATCTTTTGCTGTTTTTCCTGGAATCATTATTCGTTGAGCCTGCTGAAAGTCAACTGTGTTTTCAAAAAATGGTTTTAAATCGAGGATTAAATGAGTTCCTTTCAGGACTAATTCAACTGGTACCATGGTTTCATACGGTTGACGATAACCTCCTAAATGGTATTCAAATTGTTGGTCTGAAATAGGCAATGAAGAGGAAATACCGGTGCATTTAAATTGAATGTATCCAGAATTCCATGCCCAATACATGCCATTCATTGGATTAAGCGGACCTTCGAGTATTTCTGAAACATGATATAAACTATCCATGCCAAAATGAAAGCTGATGGATTTGTAGTCTTTTACAGGGAAATCCTTAAAAATTGTCCAAGTGCTTGAATCTTCAGCATCGCAAAGAATTGGTTTAACAATGACTTGCTTTCTCCCTTCTTTTTCAAAAGTAAAGTCAGATAAATAGTATTTTATTTCTTGAAATGTCAGACTATCGGATCCTAGTTGGTACCATTTCCCCAAGGCAATTTCTTCAGTTCCCCAGTGCATCGAAACCTGTAATTGGGCAAAGGAATCAAGTTTAAAAACAAGTAGAAAACAAGAAAGAATCAGAAACTTCATCGCTTTTTAGTTGGCATTGGCTTGCCAGCCATTTCAATCATTCGACGGATCACGCGTTTCAATGCTTTTTTTTCTTGAGGATTACATTTTTCATTCACCCGAATAAAATGATTAAACGTGCAAGAATCGATTTGAAATTGAATGCGACTAATTTCTTCAAATAGTTGTTGGTTTTTCGTTGAATGTGTTGCCGAAATACTAACTTTTTTTCGCAGGGATTTTTGCTGAGCTAAAAGTTTTTGTTTTTCCTGGATGTGTCGTTTGAATTCATGGTCCACCCAGCGAGCATTTTCACCTTTCATTCCGAGCGCCACACTTAATTTTGGCGGATGAGGAGGCATGTGATGCAGTCCTCTCGGACACGAAAAAAGGAAGATGACGTTCAATATGACGATGATTCCTAAACAAACTAATAAAATACGATTCGTTTTCATGCTTCTTGAATTACATTGTCAGGTTTGAGCCAAAATTAGCATATTGTGTTTCAAAAATCTGATCCTCGTTCCATTTTTCTTTTGCGGACAGAAAATAAATCACATTGAACACAATCAAGGCACTCGTCAGGATACTGACAAGAACAGTTCGTGTTTTTATTTTTTGAACATAAACGGGACTCTTCAAAAGTTGCTCGTGAAGTTTGGCGCTTACTTCAATGATTTCAGTGGTTGGTTTCATGTGGAATATGTGTTTATTTGGATGTCTTTTAGCTTGTTAACTTGTGGATTAAAGCCAGTTTTTTAGAATAGGATCCTTCAGTTGTTTGATTAATTGTTGCTTTGCTCGAAAAATGAGAGATTCCACTGCGGATAAGGATAACTGCATACTCTCACTAATTTCTAAGTAGCTGAATTGTTCAAAATGATGTAAACTATACGCCACTCGTTGGTTTTCAGCTAATCGTTGTAAGGCGGTAAAAAAGACTTTTGCTCGTTCGGTTTCCATTAATTTTTCTTCCGGATTAAGCTCCCCTTGATCAGGAAATTGAATCAACGTTTCATCGATTTGAACGTGGATGCCAAAGCGTTTTTTTCGCCTTGCTCGTCGCATATATTCGAGGCATTTATTCAAGGTAATCCGATGAATCCAAGTGGAAAGTTGCGACTCCCCTTTGAATGAATGCATGGACTGATAAATGGCAATAAAGATGTCTTGAGTGGCATCTTCTGCTTCTTCTCGATTTTGCAACAAATGCCAACACATATTCAGGACTTTTTTTTCAAAGTGTTGAACCAACAATTCAAAGGTTTGAATGTCGCCTCGTTGCAAAGAAAGAATGTCTATTTCGACCGGCATCATGTTCCTTAGATGTTCGTGCAGCGAAATCCTTGTGTTTTATTCAAAGAAAAGTCGACCATTTAACCATTCAGGATCTAAAATAGCGTGTTGTTTTTGATAGAATCGGATGGCCGGTTCATTCCAATCCAGGACTTGCCAATCCATTCGTTTTACCTGTTTCCTCTTTGCCACGCGAAGGACTTCATCAAATAATAATTGTCCAACACCTAATTTCCTTTTGGACTCTTTCACGTAAAAATCTTCTAGATACAAACAAGCTCCTTTCCAAGTAGAGTAGGAGGTGTAGTATAAAGCAAACCCAATAATCTCTGAATCAATTTCTGCGACTATGGCTTCACAAAGTTGCTTGTCAAATAAATCAATGGAAAGTTGATTTTCTGTATTGCTTACCTGTTCAGGTGCTTTTTCATAGATGGCCAATTCTTGAATCAAGCCAAAAATAGCGGAAACATCAGATACTTGTGCAGGGCGTATTTTTGGTTCCATTATTTCAATCCGTTCAAATCGAATCGCAATGTGATTCCTGTTTTTAAATTCCCCGTTGGATAACTGATAAAAACCTTCGGTGTATTCAGGAACTGTTCGTAATAGAAAATGGCACTTAAATGGTCGGACAACTTATAGTTTGCATCCAATTTAAAACTAACCGTTGTTTGACCGGCTGTTGCCTGGTTCGTTTGCTCAATGACTTTTCGAATCACCGTTGAATTGTCACGGAAGGAGAAATTAATATTGATTAATAAGTCACTTGGTTTTAAGCTGCGAACTGGTAATTTTAATTTTGGAACATTGATCACAGTTCCAACCACGATTTCTTTCCCTAGTACCTCGGTTACTTGGTTGTTATTCAAGGAAAGTGTCGTCTGACGATCTTTCTTATACTCAAAGTTTGTGGTAATATTTTTTCCAAGGATGTTCCAAGTTGCCAACATTCCAATGAGAGGGGAGAAGCGCTCAGAAATCGTAATATTTTGAATTTGCATCGGTGCAATAAAGTTGTTGTTTATGTCTTGAGCAGTCGCGTGTCCGTTCGCATCAACAGTCGCATTTAAATTGGTTTGCATGCCGTTTACTGTCACTGAGGAAGAATAGCCATGGTTTAATTTAAATGATTTCACCACATCTTTGGCAAAGGCAAATTTGGATAATCCATTGTAATTGATGGTCCAGTTTGGCATAGGAACATTTGACAATGGATGAATGGATTTTGAATCAATGGATGAATTTGTGTAGGCTGTTAAGAATGCGCCCATGACAACTTCTTGTTGAGATCCTGAGTAACCACTATAATAACCATTTGGCAACAAAGTTGCATTTGGATTTTGTGAACCTAACAATTGTGAAACTTGCTGGCGGTTGTTCAACATGTTTTGGAAGACAGTTGAAGAGAAATTTGCGCCTTCTTTGATAAATGCCGATCCCCAAGTCACAGTTGTATATGTCAAGGTACTTGTTTCGAATTTACTTTGACTTTCGAATGCATTTGTGGTCGAATTCCAACGATAGAATTCTCCAGAATTCGCACTATAATTTCGACTTAAATTTAAGTTCACGTTCAAGTCTTTAATTGGTTCTAAAGTAGCTTTCAATTGAAGATTCGCCGTATGAGTTGTGGTAAATTGTTTATTCAAGTTCTCATTCTGAACGAGCCATTGATTGTCCCGTGCAAGTGTACTCACATTGTATCCGTTGCTTCTTCCAAGTAAATCATATCCTTGTTTTCCGAAAACAAAAGCGGACATCCCAAGACTTGAACCGTTCATTCCAAGTATGCTTGATTCTTGATTGTATCCTGGAAGCATCGTTCCATCTGTTAAGGCATATGTTCCAGAGACATTTCTAACACTCATAATTAAGCGTGCAATAAAGCCACCAATTGGATTCACTTTTTCTTTTTCCTTATCCTTGATTTCTTGCAGACGTAATTGTTTGCGGTCAAAACGTTTTTTCTGACGTTCGTATTGCTTCAATTCTTTTTCCGTCATCTCCTCCACCGGTTTCTCAGGTTTGAATTCCGGTAGTTTTGCTGGTCCTGGTTTTGGTTTTGCTGCACCATCTCCGCCTTCGCTTCCAACTTTGGAATTAACGGCTCCCTTCATTCCTTTGCCATCGGATAATACACGTTTGAAATAGGGAACTTTGTTGTAAAGTGTCACCAAATTTCCTTGAAGCGTCATGTTGATGGTTCTGTTGTTTTGAATGGTATTTCCAAATGGCGCTTGACCAAGTGGTGCGCGTTGCCAGTTGAATGTTCCGGCATATTTCGCATTGGCAGTAATCCAGCTGGTCAATGGGAATTTATCTAATGGGATATTATAGCTCACACTGTAATTGTGGGTGTAATCCATGGTACGTCCAAAGGTGTTCATTTGCGAACGAATGGTATCCATGAATTCACGGTATCCTGCAGGATTTGTCACGCGATCCACGCCATGATTTCCTTCCACAAAGATCGATTTGTTCGTCGCGCTAAATGTCGCTTTTAAGTTTTTCGTTAAATCATATCCAACCTGATAGTTGCGATTCCAATCAAATCGTTTTAAGTAAATCGGGTCAAATTGATAGGTTGGAACGACAATATTTCGCACTTGACGCTCATTGTAAATTCTCGAGTAATCGTTCGTAAATGTGATGTTTTTAGGTAATAAGAATAGGTTAAATTCTTTCACCCATTTTAACCAAGGGGATTTTTGAACAGGCTCCCATTTTTTGAATGGTTCAAATGCTTTTCCTGCAAACGTATAATTGTAATTCAATGCACCTGTCCAAGTTTTTGTACGGTCAGCTGTGATATTGAAATCGTGTTTGAGATTTTCAGCAAAGGCATAAGTCGCTGACCAATTGGAAATACTCCAGAATTGAGCTTTCGTCCCTGCTTTCGCTTCTTTACGCACATTTGTAAAGTTATACGATCTGCGCTCAGTGAAATCTTGTCCTAATTTTGCTCGTTCTCTACGGGTCGCCATATCATAACTTGACAGTTTGATATCTGGATTGAATGGATCGTATTCAGGATTGATTAATCCCAATGAATAGCCATAGAAGAATGGAAGTGAAACTCGTGCTTGTTTCCCGAAGAATTGACC
The DNA here is from genome assembly GCA_046070685.1 of Flavobacteriales bacterium. Classification (GTDB taxonomy): domain Bacteria; phylum Bacteroidota; class Bacteroidia; order Flavobacteriales_D; family Crocinitomicaceae; genus UBA952. The sequence goes on from JBJTMU010000010.1 coordinate 60,802, forward strand.
CAACTGAACAGTGGTATTCATGTCGAATCCGATTTTCTGATTACGTTGACGATCTTGAACTCGGCTATCTACGCTTCCCCAATTGATACCTGAGTAATTTCCGGAAGCAGAAACATTGGCGAAATCAGCTAATTGAACTTGCATTTGTCCAATCGCAGCATCCCCACCATCGCTGACGAAATCAGTTAAACGTAACTCATTCACCCATACATTTACACATTCTGCATCTCCTGCATCTGGTTGCCAAATATTGTCTGGATCTGTTTTTAATGGATTTCGAACACCAATCATGATGGTTCTAATTCCTTGTAAATTTGGACTTCCCTTAACTTTTAATTTTCTTTGAGCATTTTGAGGATCCGTGATTTCGTACTCATTGATATAGGAAACGCCTGGCGCCCCTTGCTCCACTTTCTTGTTTCTTTCGGTCTTCAGATTGAGTAAATCATCAAATATAATTTCGACATTATTCAATTCCGGCCAAATCGTTTCTGGGTTTGTCGCTCCCCAATCAGTCACTTTTAATGGAAGTTCATACTCATAGTAATTCTCCACATAATCCGTTCCCAATCGAATGAAAACAGACAATTCATTTTCTTTTAATTGATTTTGTACCACTGATTCTGCGTGTACAAACATTTTTAGTTTTTTGTACGTGCGCACATCAAATTGAACATTACGGTAAGCCGCTCTTGCATCACCATCTTGCAAATTACAAACCTCTAATACAAGTGATTGTTCATTCATTTGACGTTGGTACACTTGTGATGGATCGATTTCACGAGTAATCCCTGGAGGGATAACATAATTAATCGGTTGACGCTGTCCATTTTCCTCGATGTTCAATGCGGCAATATTGAAGGTCGTTAAATTTGGATCAGTTTGAACACTCAATCCTGGTTGATTTAAATCTTGACTGTAACGACGCCATTCACCGCGAATTAATTCCAATCGAGCAAAGCGAAGAACCACTTCTTCATCAAAGTTTTTCAAGTACATGCGCATGAAACGAATCGAACGAAAATCTTGGATGCCATTCACGCGTTTTTCAAATGCTTTTACCGGCACTTTGAATTGATACCATGTTTCGGTTTTTGTTCCGTTTTGGTACACTTGTTTATTCGTGATAAAATTATTTCCAACTTGTTGAAGATCATTTGGACGCATGCTCACGTGGTATTGGAAATAACTTTCACTTTCCGCCAAGTTATTATCCTGATTAATGTCTTCGTTGTCTGGTTGATTACTTGCTTGTGTTGGATATCCAGCTTGATTCGCGGTATCGGACATGGCAGAAGTCGGAGAGTTACCTTCCATGCCATTGTAACGCTTATAACGTTTGAGAATGTTCAATTGCTCGCTATCGTAGTTGTCATCTAAATAATACGTATAATCATCGTTCGATGGATCGGCAATCATTCTTGCTTTAGTTGCGGCATTCAGTGTTGGATTGTTTTGAACCCAATTAACATAGGCTTGATGTGCAGTCACTTCTTGGTTATCTTTCCACCCATCGATACCAACGTCTTGATTGACACGCGCTGCCGGATCATTATCAAAAGCATTCACCACAATTTGCTGAGTTGAAATGCGTGACCACGCCGTTGTATCCATATTATCGGTTAACGGAACATCAGTAGTTGGAGGGAGTCCATTTTCGAAACTTTTACGAGAATCAGGTAATACATCTTCCGAAATATTTCCCAGGTTAAAGTAAAGATCTCCACCAGTGTGAAGGGTATTTGGGTTAGCGTTTTCGGCATCTTCATTGAATGGATCAAGTACCCAAAACTGAATGAATTCAATATTTGCTACTTCAAAGTCATTCGTGGTGAGTCCGCGCATAATTCCACCCCAGCGATTTTCCGGATTCGTAAAATAACCCAAGGAATCAATAGTACTCGTTGTGTCGTAATTGTACATTCCACGTTCTGACGGATAATACGCCAATTCCAAGATGGGAATATTTTGAATGGAACCGTATTGCTGTTGTAAATTCGGGAAGATGTCCACTTGATTGACCAAACGCATACGGCTATCTGTTAACATAGCTGGATTTTGCTTGATGTGTTGTGGCGTTAAAGATGTACTTTGATAGAACACTGGATCAATCGTGTACCAAACTGCTTTTGCACGTTTAAAGCCTGAATTCAGTTTTTTTGAACTTGCTTCTGGAAATAAATCGGGTTGACCTTGTGGGATAGATGCCATTCTCCATGCGGAAAATTGGCGCAAATCGATGGCACTTTGACTTGCTTCAAAATCGTCCACATAAGAAGTTCCTGATTTATTGATGGCCTTTGGTTGACCAGGAATCAAATGAGCATATTCACCCGTTAAGGAAATGGTGGACATTTGATTGGTTGAAATCACTGGAAGTAAGTCCACCAATTTGGTTAAAATAGGCACGTTTGAACGGAAAGAGAAGTCTGTTCCTAAGATGGTATTTTTGAATGGTTCATTTCCAAAGTCGACTTTTTGTGTCACTGGTCGCTCCATCATTCGGATAGCCGTTGCACCGATTTTGAAGTTTTCGTTTAAACGATATTGGTAATGTCCACCCATCATTGAACGAGCCTGGAATCCAAAGACAGAGTTACTTTCGATGGTGATTTTAATAGGTGTATTTGACTCTAGAATTCCGGTATTCAAGATTTTTACTCGGCTGAATGCGTAATCAACCGTATAATCAGTTCCTTCAATCAATCTGATTCCTCCCGCTGTTACAACGACTGCTCCTTGCGGGATGTTCATGACATTTAACGGAATTTCGGAACTAACAGAAGATTGAAATTCTCCTTTAAAAACAAAACGATTCTTACTAGGAATCTGTTGTGCTGCAGTTTTGGTTGAATCGTAAAGTTCAGTGTAGGCAATTTTATTGATATTCACCTGTGGAATCCCCACATCAGCTAATTTAGCTGCTAATGTTTTCCCAAAAGGCTCAACGGTGCTAAAGAAAATGCGTCCATTTTTCTTGTTAATCGTTCCTCCGTTGTCAATTTTGTTTCCAACCACATTAAATGGCGCAAAATCAAAAACACCATCCGAAAAAGGTTGGTTGTTTTGATTGATTTTATCCATGTCTAACAAGGTCACAATTTGTTTTTTATCCACCCCAGGGAATGGCATAAACGGTTGAAGTAAAGAGGTTTCTTTGTTGTTGTAGTAAACATCAATTTTGAAACCTAATTGATCAACTTGGTAAGCTCCAATGGAGTAAACGTTTTTCATCATCAAATCCCAAATTTTATTTTTTGGATTCGTGATGGTTGGTTTAATTAATTTAAGAATCAATGCTTGCTGACCACTTGCGCCATCTGTAGAGAATTCTCCTACCTGATAGGTCTGACCACGATACGTGTATTCATAGGCCACAGCAAGGACTTCATCGTTATTCAAAGCGTTATTGAGGGAGATATATCCCAAAAGAGAGTTGTATGTAAATTCTGCTTCCGTCAGTTTTCGAGCATTCTCAACTTTTTCAAAATCAATTGCTTGACGAAAAGGACCTGGAGCATTCACTTGTGTGGAAAGCGCTGTCACCGAATTTACGAAGCTTCGAACCATTGGTTGATTTGCAGCCCAATCGTATAATCCGTTTGCTTGATTATCTGGAATTTCTGAACCGGCATAAGATCCGGGGCTACCTTGACAGTTGATAGGAAGGGCTTCACCTAAATCGGAGAATGCAACGATGTTACGAGTGTTCTCCGTATTACTCGTTCGATTCGTTACCCAAACTTCAATTCTCGTGATAAACATCGTCGAATTCACCATTGGAAGAGTCGACATGGCGGTATCGTAATGTTGTTGATGATAAAGGTTTAAGAAGTAATGTTTGTTTGCTTCATAGTTATCAGCAGTAATTTCAAATTTTTGAATTTGTGCTTTTCCGGTGACGTTGATTTCAGTTCGTTTTCCTTTCGAAGCTGCAGCAATTAAATCTACTGTTGAACGACCAAATTTTAATTGTGTTTTAACACCAAATAACGTTTGGGATCCTTGAATTAGCGAAGTAGGAAGATCCAAAGTGACATTTCCGAGGGCAAGTTTTTGCAATATTTCATCCTCTTTACCAGTATGCTCTATTTTAGAAATATTTTCGAAGTCAAAATTGGCTGCGGTATTGTATTTCATATTCAATTTCATCTTGGTCCCGATTTGACCAGTGATGTCCATATTGATGTTCTGATTGAAGTCGAAACGTGTAATATTGCGTTGCCTCATGGGAAGCAAAGGGTTATCTACACGAGAGTGATTGAGTCCGAGTGAAAGTTCTAAATTCCCTCCAGGAATAATTTTAATTTCATCCGAACCGAAAATACTTGAAAAGGCTTTACTTCCAATTTTTATAGGAAGTTCAAACGCGCGATTTTCACTCGATTGTTTTTCGATGAATTCTTGCCAATCCATTTTGGCAGATTTTTTCTCATTGTAATCCAAGTAATCCTCCAAGCTCATCATGGACGGATTTCGGTACAACAAGCCATTTTTACCTAATGTTTCTTTGAAGACATATTGACCTGTTTCCGGATCGAAAACAATGGTTTGCTGCATGGAAGTTGGATCTCCAAGGTCAAAACTTTGCGGTAAATTTTGGTAAGGGTTAAGTGGATTAAAAATGGGGAAAGGTAAATTTACTCCATTTTGCGCCTTCAAATTACTATGAAAAATGAACACAAACAAAGCCAAGTAAATAGCTTTTATTCCCTGCATTCGTTTCATTAAGTTTAGTAGTTTAGGCACTCTTTAGTAGTTATAAATTTCTTAATGCTTCTTTAATTAGTTCTTCCACACTTTGGGTTCCCGTATCGATTTTATCCAATACCTTATCAGCGGACTTTTTATCAAATCCGAGGGAGACCAATGCATTTAACGCATCAAAACGATTTCTATTGTTTGAAGTGAAAATATTTTCTGAAGAAAGTTCCATTTTAGCTACTTTACTTTTCAAATCAATGATCACTCTTTGCGCTGTTTTCGTTCCAATACCTTTGATTTTTTGAATGGTTGTTACATCCTCACTTAAGATGGCTTGTGCAATTTCATCTGGAACCAGGGATGATAACATGATCATGGCTGTATTCGGACCAATACCCGAAACACTAATCAGGTGATTAAACATTTCACGTTCTTCTTTATTGGCAAAACCATAAAGAATATGTGCATCTTCACGAACAATTAATTTGGTAAAGACTTGAACCGCTTCGTCGTTACCTAACTGGGAGAACGTATTCAGTGATATTTTCACTTCATATCCAACTCCACCACATTCTATTAACAAGTCTGTGGGGTTTTTCTCAATCAATCGCCCGTTTAGTCTGCCTATCATTTCTCGTTATTTTGTGCGTCGATGACGGCAATTTTAATCATGTTGGAAATTTCTCTCACCGAAGCACCTAATTGCATCACATGAATGGATTTTCTTAATCCAATTAAAATTGGACCAATCGCATCTACTTCATTCATTTGTTGTAGTAGTTTATAAGCAATATTTCCAGCCGATAAATTCGGGAAAATCAAGGTGTTTACTTCTTTATTGGCAAGCGTAGAGAAAGGGAATTTTTCATTCATTAGTTCACCATTCAAGGCAAAATTGGCTTGCATTTCACCGTCCACAATGAGATTCGGGTGTGATTCATGTAAAATTTCTGCCGCCTTCGCCATTTTCTCTGGATCTGGTCCTGGTGAGGAACCAAAATTGGAATAACTTAACAAGGCAATTCTTGGCGTAATTTTTAAACGACGAATGATTTTTGCCACATTCACGGTAATTTCTGCAATTTGTTCTGCCGTTGGATTCAAATTTACGGTTGTGTCAGCGAGAAATAATGGGCCTCTTTTGGTATTCAAAATGTACATTCCCGCGACAACGTTCACGTCTTTCTGCATTCCGATGGTACGAATTGCAGGTCTAACGGATGAACGATAGCTGCGCGTAACACCTGTAATCATGGCATCTGCATCTCCACGATCGACCATCATTGCGCCAAAATAATTTCTTTCACGCATCAATGAAATGGACTCGAATTCTGTCATTCCTTTGCGTTTGCGTTTCTCAAAGAACTCAGACCCGTAAGCGATTCTTCGTTTTTCTTCCTCGTCTGATTTGCAATCAATGATTTGAACTTCTGGTAATTCGATGCCATATTCGGTCATCAAATCTTGTATTTTTTGTTTGCGACCTAAAAGGATGGGCAATGCAACCCCTTCTTCATACGCTTGTTGCGCCGCTTTTAAGATTTTAATATTGTCGCCTTCTGGGAAGACAACTGTTTTTGGATTTCCTTGCGCTTTGGTTGTAATATTTCTCAATAATTTATTATCTAAACCAAGACGACTCTTCAATTGATTTTCATAATCTTCCCAATTTAAAATAGGAAATTGAGCAACACCGGAGTCCATCGCTGCACGAGCAACTGCAGGAGCCACATAGTAAATCAAACGTGGGTCTAATGGTTTAGGGATAATTTGTTCACGTCCAAAGGAAATGTTTTTTCCACCGTATGCTTCAATTACTTCTTCAGGAATGGTTTCTTTCGCAAGTGAAGCAATCGCTTTCACAGCTGCCAGTTTCATTTCTTCATTGATTGTTGTCGCTCGAACGTCTAAAGCTCCTCGGAAAATGTAAGGGAAGCCCAATACATTATTCACTTGGTTAGGATGGTCTGATCGTCCAGTCGCCATGATAATATCTTTACGAACGGACATCGCCTCCTTGTATGAAATCTCAGGCTCTGGATTAGCTAAAGCAAATACAATGGGGTCCTTCGCCATACTTGCGATCATATCCTTCGAAACAAGTCCTGCTTTGGATAGACCTAAAAAGACATCTGCATTTTTGAAAGCTTGTTCAAACGGAATATCTTTGGGATGATTCGCGTAAAATGATTTCATTTCATCTAAATCTGTTCTTCCTTTGTGAATCAATCCTTTCGAATCGTATAGATAAAGGTTTTCTAATTGAACACCTAGTGAATGGTATAGTCTTGCACATGAAATAGCTGCTGCACCAGCGCCAGAAACAACAATTTTTACTTTGGAAATTTTCTTTTTAGCCAATTCCAGCGCGTTCAACAAAGCCGCAGAACTAATGATAGCTGTTCCATGTTGGTCGTCGTGCATGATCGGAATATCCAACTCTTCCTTCAAGCGTCGTTCGATTTCAAATGCTTCAGGTGCTTTGATATCTTCTAAGTTAATTCCTCCAAAGGTTGGAGCAATCGCCTTTACAGTTTGAATAAAAAGTTCTGGGTCTTTTGCATCAATCTCAATATCAAATACATCGATATCAGCAAATATTTTGAATAACAATCCTTTTCCTTCCATTACTGGTTTGGAAGCTTCTGGACCAATATCACCCAATCCTAATACTGCAGTACCGTTGGTAATCACTGCCACAAGGTTCGCCTTGCTGGTATATTTATAAACGTCCGCTTTGTTTTCGGCAATTTTGAGACATGGTTCCGCAACACCTGGAGAGTAGGCAAGGGATAAATCACGTTGAGATGCATAAGGTTTTGTAGGGACTACTTCAATCTTTCCGGGTTTTCCAGAAGAATGGTAATCCAAGGCATCTTGTTTTCTGATTTTCGACATTCCAATAATTTAGGGGAACAAATATACGAAAACGAGCCGAATAGGGAAAACAAAAATCCTCGCAAGTGACAGACGCATCTATCTCTTACGAGGATTCATTCATATTGATCTTTTAAATTCCGAGAAGAACTTCCAATGGATCTTTTGATCCGAAAATCATTCTTTCTGGATGCTCTAACATTTCTTTCACTTTTACCAAGAATCCAACTGATTCTTTTCCATCAATAATTCGGTGATCGTAAGAAAGCGCAACGTACATAATTGGACGAATTTCAACTTTTCCGTTGATCGCAACCGGTCGTTCTACCACATTGTGCATACCTAAAATTGCGGATTGTGGTGGGTTAATGATTGGAGTTGATAACATCGATCCAAAAACACCTCCATTCGTAATGGTGAAGGTTCCCCCTGTCATGTCTTCCGGAGTGATTTTACCGTCACGAGCTTTGATTGCCAGGCGTTTAATTTCGCGTTCGATTTCCGCCAATGACAGTTGTTCTGCATTACGAACAACAGGAACCATTAATCCTTTTGGAGATGAAACGGCAATTCCGATGTCTGCATAATCATGGAAAATCATTTCATTTTCACTAATTTGTGCATTTACCGCTGGATATAAATTTAATGCTTCCGTCACCGCTTTTGTAAAGAAGGACATGAATCCTAAATTAACTTCATGGTGTTTCGCAAATGCATCTTTGTATTTCGCACGCAAGTCCATGATTGGTTTCATATCGACCTCATTAAAGGTCGTTAACATGGCTGTTTCGTTTTTCACAGATACCAAACGCTCCGCAATTTTGCGTCGAAGCATTGACATTTTCTCACGGCTTTGGTTACGTGATCCACCCCAAGCTTTTGCCGCTTCAGTAGAGAATCCAGCAGACATCGCTTCAATAACGTCTTGTTTTGTGATGCGACCATCTTTGCCGCTTGCTTTGACCTGATTGGCATTCACGTTGTTTTCCTTCATCATTTTCGCTGCCGCTGGTGAAGCAGATCCTGCAGCATAAGAATCCGTTTTAATTGGATCTGGATTTGGAGCAGGTGTTGCTTTTTCTTCTTTTACTGGTGCGGAAACTTCTGCTGCCGGTTTTTCAACAGGTGGAGCTGAACTTCCAGCCGGTTTCGCTGCAGATGTATCGATTAAACAAACAACTTGTCCAACTTTTACCACATCACCTTCTGCGGCTTTCAGTGTAATGATACCACTTTCTTCTGCAGGAAGTTCAAGCGTTGCTTTGTCAGAATCAACTTCTGCGATTGCTTGATCTTTTTCTACGTAATCACCGTCTGACACTAACCATGTCGCGATTTCAACTTCTGATATTGATTCGCCCGGACTAGGGACTTTCATTTCTAAAATAGCCATTTTTTCTCTTTTAAATTCGCTAATTATTTGGCAAAAGCAAAAATGTCTTTAAACAAGTTTGCCAATCGTATTTCATGTAATTTTTTCGATCCTTCCGCTGATGCAGCTGAAGCTGAACGACAAATTCCTTGAATTGGAAGATGACGCATACTCATTGCAATGTGTGTCCAAGCACCCATATTTGCTGGCTCTTCTTGCGCCCAAAGGATGTTTTTTGCTTTGTATTTAGCAAGAATCGCGTCGATTTGTTTCTGTGGCAACGGATATAGTTGCTCGATGCGCACAAATGCCATGTTTTTTACGCCAAGTTCTTCCGCTTTTACTTTCATTTCATAATAGAACTTTCCGCTACACAATACCACCGTGTCAACTGATTTCGCATTTGCAGTTGGATCATCTAACACCTCTTGGAATGAACCGCTAGCCATTTCTGCTAAACTTGAAGTAGCTGCTGGATAACGAAGTAACATTTTTGGAGAGAACACCACCATAGGTTTTCTAAAGTCTCTTTTTACTTGTCTTCTCAATAAATGGAAGTGGTTGGCAGGCGTAGAAGTATTGACAACTTGCATATTCAAATCGGCACATTGTTGAAGAAAACGTTCCATGCGTCCAGATGAGTGTTCTGCACCTTGTCCTTCGTAACCATGTGGAAGTAACATCACCAATCCACTTTGAGTTGCCCATTTATCTTCACCTGCGGAAATAAATTGGTCAATCATGATTTGAGCTCCATTGAAGAAATCTCCAAACTGTGCTTCCCAAATAGTCAAGGAATTTGGTGTGGCAAGTGAATAACCATATTCAAATCCAAGCACTCCGTATTCAGATAACAAAGAATTATAAATGGAGAAGTTTGCTTGCTTTTCAGTTAACAAATTCAAGGTCTCAATTTCCTCTTCGGTGTCTTCTGTTTTCACTACTGCATGACGATGAGAAAAGGTTCCACGTTCCACATCTTGACCTGAAATCCGAACTGGGTGACCTTCTGTTAATAGGGTAGCATACGCTAACATTTCCGCAGAACCCCAGTCTAATTTATCTTCTTTGAAAGCATTTAATCGATCTTCAAATATTTTGGCGATTTTTCGGAAGTATTTTTTTCCTTCTGGAAGGGTTGATAATTTCACCCCAAGCTCTAAAAGTTTCTTTTTGTCCAAACCAGTTTTTGGCGAGGCGTCAAAATCCTTTTCAGTCCCATGACGGTATTTTTCCCATGTCAAACTTAAGAAATCATAAACCAACGCTTTCTCATTTTTTCGAGATGCGGTAAACTCATCTTCGAGAAACTGTTGGTATTCATCTTCAATTTTCTTTGCTTCCTCAGAACTCAAAATCGCTTCACGCTCCAATTGTTGCAAGTAAATATCTTTTGGATTGGGATGTTTAGCAATGATATTGTACAATTTTGGCTGAGTAAATTTTGGTTCATCACCTTCATTGTGACCGTATTTTCGGTAGCACAATAAATCGATGAATATATCTCGGTGAAATTGTTGTCTATATTCCATGGCAATTTCGATGGTTTGAACCACCGCTTCAATGTCGTCTCCATTCACGTGGAACACTGGACAAAGCGTTGTTTTAGCCACGTCTGTACAATATGTTGAAGAGCGCGCATCCAAATAATTGGTGGTAAATCCAACCTGATTATTGACAACAATATGAATGGTTCCACCAGCTCGGTAGCCATCTAGTTGCGCCATTTGAATTGTCTCATATACAATCCCTTGTCCAGCAACTGCCGCGTCTCCGTGGATTAACACTGGGCAAACTTTGCTTTCCTCATGAAATACTTGATCAATCTTAGCTCTGGAAATCCCTTCAACAACAGTGTTTACTGCTTCTAAGTGCGATGGATTAGGTGCAAGCGTGAGTCCGATTTCTTTGTCGCCGCTCATTTTGACATGCGAAGTAAATCCTTGGTGGTATTTCACATCCCCGTCAAAATAGCCATCGAAGTCAAACTGTTTTCCTTCGAATTCAGAGAAAATATCGCGTGGGCGTTTTTCAAAAATATTGGTTAGGGTATTTAAACGACCTCTATGTGCCATTCCCATGACGAAATATTCTACTCCAAGGCTTGAGCCCTTCTGAACAAGTGTATCAAGTGCGGGAATTAATGCTTCTCCACCTTCAATGGAAAAACGTTTTTGTCCAACGAATTTTTTACCAAGAAATGCTTCAAATCCGGAAGCCTGATTTAACTTCTTGAAAATTTGAATTTTACGGTTTTTGTCAAATGACGGACGATTGTTTAGTTCAATTTTATTTCGAAACCAATCAATGCGGTCTGGATCGCGCATGTAGATGTATTCGATTCCAATGGATTGACAGTAAGTCAATTCTAGGTGCGCAATGATGTCACTCAATTTCGCGGCACCAATCCCAATTTCTTCACCTGCTTGAAATACTTCATTGAGGTCAGCTTCGCTTAAACCAAAGTTGCTAATATCAAGAGTTGGCGTATATTTTCTGCGTTCGCGAACTGGATTTGTTTTGGTGAATAGATGTCCGCGCGTGCGGTATCCGGTGATCAAATTCAAGACCTTAAATTCTTTGAGGTAGTTTTCCGGAATGACTCCTTTTTCATCGAAATTTGTTTGAGCGAACTCAAATCCCTCAAAAAATTTACTCCAACTAATATCTACGTTTTCTGGGTTCTGACGATATTGCTCGTACAGGTAGTTAATGGCGTTAACATCGGCATTCCCTACATATGAAATCTTATCCATGCGCTTCAATCCTTTTTTGCTCGACAAAGTTAGGAATTTGCTGTTCAAATGAAGAAAATGTTAAGCGATGATTAAGTGGCCAAAAGAATCATGAATTCAAGAAAATCCCGTGAATTATGAATTCATATAATGAAATTAGACTTTTGTATTTTTCTTTATTTATCTAGGGATATCAATCATTTTTAATGAGAAAATGAGCAATTCAAATCCTTGTTGCATTTCACTTCTACCAATTGAATCAATTAAAAGAACGCAAAAAAAATGCGTAGTAAATAATTCATTTCGATACTTGATTTTTAGCGCAAAAAAAAAGGCTCCAAACTGGAGCCTTTGAAATTCAGTTAAATTGCTTATTTTTTCACAAATCGTTTCATGAAAACTTGATCTGCAGAAATAAATCGAATTTGATACATTCCTTGATTCAGCTGTTCCGTGTTAATTTTCATCAACTTAGAGTTTACTGTTAATTTCATCAATAATTTACCGTTCATATCCATGATTTCAATGGATTTAATTTGGTCAATTTGATTAGAAAAATCAAGTGTTAATTCGGCATCTGTTGGATTTGGGAACATGAGTATAGCATTATTCGCGCTCAACTCATCGAAACCTACTCCAGAACAAGGGTTTCCTGAGCCAGAAAACTCGAGAACACCTGTATTGCTTGGATCTAACCAAGGTTTTAATTGAAGGTTTGCTGCTGTTCCGTTACTTGTCCAGTGGAATGCTACTTTACCATATTCGTCCGGAGAAGTTTGTGCGGTACAGTAAGAGCCACCACCTGTTAATGTGCCAATTACATACCCTTGAGAGGCATTAAATAAAGGTGAACCAGAAGAACCACCTTCCGTTACGCCATATCCATTTGAATTAGAAGTCCACATCACACGCCAGTGAGATCCTGAAGCCGTTCCCCATTGTGTACTTACAGTTGATCCAGAGAATGTCGAAATCTTTTTAATGTCACCCGCTGGATGATGAATTCCAACACCACCTGTCGTTGCAGCAGTATTGGCATTCCAACCATTCCAATAAGCGTTGAAAGCTGTTGATTTTAATTGAGTGATGATATTTGCTTCATTTGTAGCTGATCCCATTTTTACTAATAAAAAGTCAGAACCTGAATTTCCTCCACCATCATTTGCATCAGCAATTCTTAAACATCCTGTGATGTAATGACTTGCCAAATTTCCAGCACTTGTTGGATTTGTACATGTTGGTGCTTCGTATCCAAAATAGAATTTCCATTGTGTCATATTCGCTGTAGTGGCATTTACACCGCAATGTAAGGCCGTAAGAAAATATGGTTTGCAATCAGAAGCTGTATTGTTGATCAAGGTGCCTGAACACCATCCTGCTTGTGTTCCTTCTACCACATATAAACGAGCAACACCTCTTTTTTGCTTTTGCCAGCTGTCACCAATTGGACTGCAATTTACGTTTACTTCACATGCATCTGATTCATTGATTTTAGCCAAGTTTGGATTGCCCGTTGAACGATAATTGTACATGATGCGATCCATGTCGATTTCTGATGGCGTCGTAAATTTTGGTTCTGTTAAGGTTAACAACAATTTATCGCCAAAACAAAGTGCGGCATTCTGACGAAAATGTTCTTCCACATCTGCTGCGGTCATCACAGCGTGCACATCTTGCCCTTTCATGTTCTGAATACGAAGAGTTGTCCCGCCATATAGTTTAAATGTTTCAAAAAGGAAACTAATAGCCTCCGCTCCAGGCGCAGAAACGATTAATTGCCACTGACGATCGCCATTCGGCAACGTTGACCAAATACCGCTATTGGCTGTGTTGACATTTGTTAAACGTGCCACAGCGATGCGATACAAAAGTCCTTGTTGATCTCTTTGAGCATCCTCTGCAGCTAATTTTTCGCGATCGGGTGCATCCACTGCTCGAACAGGAACTTGATCGACGGATTGTGTTTGATACATGTTGTTTGAGTCCGTGCGTCCAAATAAATTGAAACTCACAGAAAACAACATCACCAAGCTTGATAGTACTAATTTTTTCATGGTTTAATAGTTTGTTGTAATTTCACCTCAAAAATAGAACTTTTTCTTAATTTTCTGCGGTATGTTGCGTGTTTGTTTGGTCGAAGATGAACAAAGTTTAGTGGAACTTATTTCCTTGAATTTGGAAATGGAAGGCTATCATGTTCAGTGCTTTACTGATGGTCAAGCCGCCCTTGAAATGTTATCCAAACCTTTTCATTTCGACCTAATCATTTTAGATGTTATGCTTCCCCATGTAAATGGATTTGATATTTGTCGGGAAATCAGAAAACATGATGCGACACCCATCTTATTTTTATCCGCAAAAGGAACAACTGCAGATCGTGTTGCTGGATTAAAATTGGGAGCCAATGATTATTTAGCGAAACCTTTTGACTTAGAAGAGTTACTGTTGAAAGTACAGATTCTCACGCAAGGATTGATAAATACTGAATCGAATCAATTTATGAAAATCGGCTCATTTCGGGTAGATTTCACCACCTTTAATGTGGAAAATGAATTAGGAGTGAATGTACATCAATTCTCCAAACGGGAAATTCAGTTATTGGAATTGTTTCATGAAAAAGAAGGGAAAGTTGTTTCTCGAAATGAAATTTTGGATCGAGTTTGGGGTGCAGATCAATTCCCAACATCCCGTACCATCGATAATTACATTTTAGCTTTTCGAAAGTTATTTGAATCCGACCCAAAAAGTCCACAGCATTTTTTCTCTATTCGTGGAGTTGGCTATAAGTTCCTTTCTTAATGAGCGCTGGCATCAATTTCTTCCGGACGATGTTCGTGTTTAAATAGGATGCCAAATAAAATCGCTACAACTAAACAGTAAATAGCGAATGTCACCCATGTAAAATGCCAATTGGTGCTTCCATCTGCTTGGGTAAAAAAGCGATCAATGACCCAACTACTTGTAACAGTACCGAAGTAAGCGCCAAATCCATTGGTCATCATGATGAACAGTCCTTGAGCACTTGAACGCATGCTCGAATCTGTTGTGGATTCAATATACATGGATCCTGAAATCAAGAAGAAATCAAATGCCATTCCGTAGATAATACAGGAAAGAACAATAAAAATGCTTCCCATTGGCATCATTCCAAACGCAAAAAATCCATAACGAAGCACCCACGCAAAAAGGGCAAAAAGCATCACTTTTTTCATTCCAAAACGCTTGAGGAAGAAGGGAATCGTTAGAATAAAAATTGTTTCCGAAAACTGCGAAATAGAGTAGATGATGGTTGAATATTTTTCTACAACAGATCCTTGAGGAAAACTGCTCAAAAAGGCATCACCATACATGTTGGATAATTGTAAAGCAGCTCCAAGTAACATTGAAAACACAAAAAATAGCGCCATTTTGTAATTGGCAAACAAGCGAAATGCATCGAGTCCAAGCATAGAGATGATGGACTTTTTATCCGCATTTTTTCCTTCTGGCGGACAAGCGGGTAGGGTGAAGGCATAAATACCAAGAAGAATCGCACTAATTCCAGCAATGACAAACTGTGTAGAATTGTCTTTACTTCCGCTTAAGTTTGTTGTCCACATGGCAGCGATGAATCCTACAGTTCCCCAAACACGAATTGAAGGAAAATCCTTTACAATGTTTCCGTTAAACATTTTGAGAATGCGATAAGATACCGCGTTGGAAAGTGATATTGTTGGCATGTAACAAATCATTCCTGCGAAAACAACCCAATACAGTACATCATATTCTGGCATTTTAGCAAAAAATGAACTGTTTTCTTGCAGTAGGGAAAGATTTGGAATGAGCAGTAAAATCAAACCATAAGTAAGGTGAAGAATACCGTATAACCGTTCAGCTCTCATCCATTTATCAGCAATGATACCAACGATGGATGGCATTAAAATAGAAGATAGCGCCAAGGTTGAAAAGATCGCTCCAAATTGTCCAAATGACCAACCTTTTCCGACGGTACAATAGGTTCCAATGGTGGTGAGCCATGCACCCCAAACGAAGAACTGTAAAAAGCTCATCGCGGTTAATTTGTATTTGATTGTACCTAGGGAGTTATTAATCGCGTCGTTTAATTTCATCACGTATTTTTGAGGCTAATTCATAATCTTCATTTTCAATCGCCTCTGCCAGTTGATTCGAAAGATCTTCTGAACTAGCATTTCTCCATTCGTTTCCTTCGACAGCTTGACTTACATCAGCGTCATCTTCTTCTTCAAAATCAAATGATTCATCCGAAGAACTTTCAACGCCACCAACTTCATCTAAAATTTGACTAAGTGTGAAAATAGGTGCGTTAAATCGTACACCAATGGCAATGGCATCGGAGGTTCGACTATCAATTTCTGTTTGCTGACCGTCTTTCTCGCAAATTAATTTAGAATGGAAAACGCCTTCGTGAAATTTATAAATTAAAATTTCTTTCACCGTCACCCCAAAAGATTTGCAGAAAGACTTAAACAAATCGTGCGTCAAAGGTCTTGATGGCACCATTTTTTCTAATTCAACAGCAATTGCTTGAGCTTCAAATCCACCAATGACAATTGGCAATTTTCTTTTCCCTGCGACTTCAAGTAGGGTAAGGACATAAGAGCCAGATTGAGTTTGGCTATAGGCAATCCCGGTTATTTCCAACTTGATTTTCTGCATACGAGAAGTGATTTCTGACGAATATACGGATTAATGTTGAGTTGCTTTGAAGCGTTTTACCGCCTCCGTTAATTTCGGTATAACATCAAACGCGTCACCTACAATACCATAATCAGCTGCTTTAAAGAAAGGTGCTTCTGTGTCTGTATTGACCACAACAATCACTTTGGATCCATTCACTCCAGCCAAATGTTGAATTGCTCCAGAAATCCCAACAGCAATGTATAAATTTGGACGAATTGCAACACCCGTTTGACCAACGTGTTCGTGGTGAGGTCTCCATCCAATATCAGCTACTGGTCGAGAACATGCGGTAGCAGCTCCAAGGGCGCTTGCTAAATCTTCGATCATGCCCCAGTTTTCTGGACCTTTCAGTCCGCGTCCGGCTGAAACAACTAATTCAGCTTCAGGCAATGGAATGTTTCCTTCTGGTTTTTTTGTTTCAAGCACTTGAATTGCACTCGATCCAGCAAGACCGCTGATTTCTTCTACACTACAAGAACCACCTGATTTTTCAGGTTGGATGCTGTTTGGAAGTAAGGAAATAATTTGTTTGCTACTGGCAACTTTTACGTATCCAACAGCTTTTCCTGAAAACACGTTTACTTTGATGGAACCGTCGTTTTCTGGCGTAGCAATAGCTCCAGCAATGAGTCCGGCTTTCATGCGAACCGA
Source organism: Flavobacteriales bacterium (assembly GCA_046070685.1). Classification (GTDB taxonomy): domain Bacteria; phylum Bacteroidota; class Bacteroidia; order Flavobacteriales_D; family Crocinitomicaceae; genus UBA952. Next base: position 77,842 of record JBJTMU010000010.1, read on the forward strand.
CAGGCGAGGAGCAACGGCTTTACCATAAATGTCGTGTGAGAAAATGACTGTAGATGCAGAGGTTTGATCAGCAACTGCAGCTACAAGACGCGTTAATTGTTGCGGATCCTCTCCGTCAACCGAACGGTCTATTAATACTTTCGTCGCGCCATATTCTCCAAGCTGAGCCAATTGTTCGTTAGAAGCAGATCCATTTGTAACGACTGTTACGTCACTGTTTAATTTTTTTCCGTAAGTTACTGTTTCCAAAGCTGCTTTGGATAATCCAGTTGTTGAATTGATATATACGAGTACCATGTGTCTTTTCTTAAATTACTTTTGCTTCATTGTGTAATAGAGCAACTAGCTCATCCATGTTGGAAGGATCAATCATCTTCACGGATGATTTGGCATTTGGCATACTATAAGCCACGTAGCTTGTTAAATCTTCCACTGCTTCTGCAGCAATGACAGTTAAAGGTTTTGTTCGAGCTGCCATGATTCCTCTCATATTTGGAATACGTTGTTCAGCCATACCTTTGGCACAAGAAACAACAGCTGGTGTTTGTACTTCAACCACTTGAACACCCCCAACGATTTCTCTTTCTAGGCTTAGTTTTGATCCATTCGCGTCCAATTTAGTCGCAAGTGAAATATAAGGTAAATCCATTGCTTCAGCAATCATTCCGCCAACTTGAGATCCATTGTAATTGATGGTTTCTTTACCAGTCAAGACAAGGTCAAATCCTTTTGATTTCGCGTAAGCGGATACTTGCATCGCTACAAAATAGGCATCTTTCGGATCTGCATCAATTCGAACTGCTTCATCTGCTCCAATTGCAAGGGCTTTACGAATCACTGCTTCATCGGCAGCTGATCCAACAGTGACAATGGTCACGGTTCCTCCGATTGTTTCTTTTAATTCAAGAGCTCTGACAAGTGCATACCACTCATCGTATGGATTAACAATAAATTGTACACCATTTTCATCAAATCGCGTATTATTTTCAGTGAACGCAATTTTAGAAGTCGTATCTGGAGCTTTACTGATGCAAACCAAAATGTTCATATTCTAATCTTTTTAAAGTGATGCAAATTTAAGGAAATTAATCTTCCAAAAAAGGACAAATTTTTGCTTTCGAAAAAATTAATAATTCAAGGTCAAAGCAAACAAAACCGCAGTGAAAAATGTCAATAAAGCAACTTTCTTTAATTCACCATCCAACTTTGCTGGCTCAAGTGTTAAGAACACTTTTTTGAGGTGAATGAAAAGCAAAATACTTGGTATTAATGAAAGAAATAAGAAATAATTCATAGAGATCTTAGACAAAAAGTAAACGGTTGTCCATAAACACAATGCACCACCAATGATTAGGAAAGCATGATAATATTTTCCGCGATCAAAGCCAAGTTTAACCACCATGGTCATTTTTTGTGATTTGCGATCGTTTTCAATATCACGTAGATTATTCAAATTTAGTACAGCTGTACTCCACAATCCAATGGTCACAGCAGGAAACAAGACCAACCATTCGAAGGAGAGTCCATAGAGTTGAAAAACACCGAGAACACTAACCAGTCCAAAGAAAATAAATACCATTACATCGCCAAAACCGCGATATCCATAGGCATTTTTCCCTACGGTATATGTGATTGCTGCAAGCACACACAAGCCAGCGAGAATTAAATACACGAACATCGATTGAGAATTCAGGTTTTTAGAACTCACATAAATGAGTGAAACCGCTGAGAGGATTGAAAGAAATGAGGTAATAAAAATACCACGCTTCATCTCTTCTTTTGTCAGCAGTCCTGCTTGTATCGTACGTTCAGGCCCAACACGGTGTTCATTGTCTGTTCCTTTTTGACTGTCCCCAAGGTCGTTTGCAAAGTTAGAGACAACCTGAAAACCTACGGTAGTTAGCATTGCGAGCGCAAAAATAGTCCCATCCCATTTGTCTAAAACGGCCGCAAGACCTGATCCCAAAATAATTCCAGAAACAGATAGTGGGAGTGTTCTCAATCGAGCGGCATTGAGCCAAGCTTTCAATTTCATCTTATTTTCGTTTAAAAATGGGAACAGTGGAACAAGGTTCGCCATACATGATAGACTGTACTTGACCTTGCAACTTCTCTAAGAGGCAAACCATGGCGAATTCTGGAGAAGCAATATCACTACATCCTTTAATAATCACTTTTCCTTTTTGAAAGGAACTTACATCAAATCGATCAATATTGCGTTTTATTAACGCTTTTTCCAAGTCTAATTTCGTTCCTACAACAACATAATTAGCAATCGAATGTAAGGCAGAGGCAACAAGCATATAAGCCCATGTTGGAATGATGGCATCGACAGAGCAGTGAATGTAAATAGCTTGTTGATCATAGTTTTCCCAAGGTTCAGATTTTATCCAAGTTCGAAAATCTTTTTCTTTTAATACCAAGCCTTGCCATAGCTGAGTTGCTAGGTCAATTTCAACAATTTTTTCTTTGGGTTTGAAATCCGCCAAGTCTAATTGGATGAGACCGCTTTCCTTGACCTTGTTTTTAATTTCGTCCATGCAACAAAGATAAGCGAATGTTAAAAATAGTCGATCACTTTTTTGGACAGTCTGTCAGTATTTTTATGAAGGCATAACTTTTGACAATCGTTCGCCATGCAGCAGTCCTCACCATTTGAATCACATGTAAGAAATGCTATTCCTCCCGCTGTGGTGGTTCTGGTATTGATGTGGCTAATGTATTGGGCTGATTATCTTTTCATTTTTGATTTTCATCGATTGGGAGTCGTTCCAAAACAACTATCAGGATTAAAAGGAATCTTTTTTATGCCTTGGATTCATGCCCATTCGGATGTCAAACATATTTTGAATAATTCAATCCCTGCTTTTTTACTGATTAGTTTGTTGTTCTATTCTTACAAAGAAATTGCACTCAAGGTTTTTCTATTTAGTTGGATACTAACGGGATTATTTCTGTGGATTTTTGGCGCGAACAATGGTGCTCATCATATTGGAATGAGCGGTGTGATTTACAGCTTGGCAGCCTTTTTATTTACTTCTGGTGTTCTGCGAAAATATTTGCCATTACAAGCCTTATCTCTGTTCATCGTGTTTTTATACGGCTCGATGATTTGGGGTATTTTCCCCACCAAAGAACGAATCTCATGGGAAGGACATTTGAGTGGGATGATCGTCGGTGTCATCTTGGCCTTCTTCTACCGTAAGCAGGGTCCTCAGCGTCCAAAATACCAATACGAAATAGAAAAAGAACTCGGAATTGAACCGCCAGATTTAGAAGGAATGTACCATGAGCGATTGCGTCAAATAGCTGAAGAGGAAAGATTAAAACAAGAAGCAATTCAAAATAGTACGAGTGAAATCAAGGTGACCTACATCTACAAAGAAAATCCCAATCCTAGCCAAATGGATTCCTCCGAATAGCTTACTGGTTTTTCACTGATAGGATTCGAAAAACACCCCAACCAATAAACACTCCTGAAATGTTGGCAAGAATATCTAAAATGGATTGTTCTCTTCCTGGTACCATTCCTTGTACTAATTCCATCAGTATGCCATAAGCAATGCAGAAAAGTAACACCGGAACGATTCGTTTGGAAAAGCGAGCCATCAAGCAGCAAACACTGAGAATGGAATAGGCGATAAAGTGATTGATTTTATCATTCGATGGAATCTCTACGCCAGATTTGGGTGGAATCAGACTTAATACCGAGATGCCTACTAGCACCCCAATGCTAATGTAGGACCAAAATTTATTCTGTTTCATAGCCAAACTTTTGACCTTTTTCAAGTGCTGGAATTCCTTCTTTTAGCCAAATTGGCGCTGGTTTTCCTTGTAAATAATGATCAAAAAACTGACGCATTCGGATACTTAAATCCATCTTATAAGGCAACTTGGTCAAATTATGGTCATCATCGTTGTAATTCAGCATCCAACAAGGTTTACCAAGCCTCCTCATTCCGTTATAAAGTTCCAATCCTTGATACCACGGAACGGCACCATCTCGGTCGTTTGACATAATTAAAAGAGGCGTTGTTACATTCGGTAAATGGAATAATGGCGAATTCTCTATGTACAATTCTGGCGCTTCCCAAATGGTTTTTCCAATGCGACTTTGTGTAGATTCATATTGAAATTGTCTGTTTAATCCGGATCCCCAACGAATGCCTCCATAAGCAGAAATCATGTTTCCAACTGGAGCTCCAGCCATCGCCGCAGCATATCTTTTCGTCATTGTCACCAATTGTGCAGTTTGATATCCACCCCAACTTTGTCCTTGCAATCCCATACGAGTCGAATCTACAGGGAAATGTTTGATGAGGTGATCGCTTGCACTCATGATACAATTGTATGCCGATTTGGCAGGATGACCAATTTCATATCGAATATCTGGAATAAATACCAGGTAACCAGCCGATGCATATTCCGTTGGATTAATCGTACTCGCAGAAGGACGTGGACTCTGGTAATTGTGTAAATTGTCTGAATTCAATTCGTAGTAGTACAATAAAAGTGGGTACTTTTTTGAAGGATCGTAATTTTCAGGCTTGTAAAGAATTCCTTCGAGGTTTTGACCATCATACGTTTTCCATTTAACGATTTCACTCGTTGCCCAATTGTAATCCATTTGTTGTGGATTGGTCACAGACAAAATAGCTTGTGGCTGGAATTGATCGTTCCATAGTTCTAATTCTGGATAACGCGAAACGGTCATCCAACGGAAAAAATAAGCGTTTTTATTTGGTGCTCTTTCAATGAGGGATATCCTTGCGGGAATGTCAATGATGGGGCGCAATCCATTTGCTTGACTAGCGTCAATATGGTGGAGTCCTTCTTGTTTGGTGGCAAGGTTAAAGCTGGTCACATAACAATCGTTCAAATCTACATATACACTATCAGATTCCCATTTCACTAAGTCCATGCGGACCTTGTTTTTCGTTGCCCAGTCATTCGTCAAGGACCTTAAATTCTGCGTACTGACCTGATAATCCCAGATGTCATAGCGAGATTTGAAATACACGTGATCTTCGCTTCGATCAAAGCCAATCCATCCTTCTGGACCTGCTTCCATCGGTTGACCGTTGAGGTCTTCATTCCAGGTGATGTCCTTGCGATAAGCGTTCATGTAGGAAATCGATTTCGCTGCGATATCTAACAAAACGTGTTGATTTTTCGTTGGATTGAAGTATGTGAAGTACTTTCCTTTCGGAGAAAGGATTCCAGGATAGGCAAGCCCTTTCGCTAGGATTTCGATTGAACCATCTAGAATGGAAATGCGATAGACATCTTCTAATCCAGGTGTTTTCCATTGCTGTTGGATTTTGTAGGATTCATCGCAAGTTGCCATTAGGTAATCTCCAATTTGTTGAGTAGAAAGGCGTACGTTCAATGTGTCATTACTCAAGGGAATGATTTTTTCATCTGCAAAGTGAAACACGTATAAATCGCTTCGTTTTTTCTGTTGGTTTAATTGTACTAATTGTTGTGATTGGATTTCTGGATCTTGGTAATGCCAAATATCTAATCGAACTTTCTCTGATTCAAGTAGTGTATCTTTTGGCTCTTGTTTGACGCGATCACAAACACCAAAGAATAAAAATTGTTGATCTTTTGTGAATAGGGGAGAACGATTTTCAGATATTCCTTTTTCAAGATCGAAATCGGCATTTGCGGTGTCACCAAGGATCCAAGTTTTATTGATGGAAAGGTCATGAACAATTAACTGATATTGCTTCGTTTTATTCGTATCAAGACTGGCAAAAAAGGCGAGTCTCGTTCCATTTTCATTCCAGATTGGTGCTTCACACGTGGTGTTACGGTCAAATTCCTTGATCAGTTCTTTTGTCACAACATCATAAATGCGCACTTGCGAAGAATCGTTTTTCAGTTTTTGCTGCGTAACTATCGCCACATATTTTCCATTTTTTGGCATGGAGTATTTTGTCACATTCGATTGCCTCCAGCTTGCTGTTGTGGTCCAAATAGTTAATTGGTGTCCATCACTTTTGGGTTTTTCGATGGGTTTTTCGTCTTTTTTAAATGGTGCGTGTTTTTGAAACCATGTTTTTTTTACTTCTGGAATTGATTTTGGACTTACCTCAGATAAATAGGCTAGAACGGATCCTTCTTCCGCAATTTTAAAGGATTTTAATTTGGGGATTTTGATGAGTGAATCATTCGCTGTTAAATAAATAAATAAGCTATCCTTTGGCCATTTCTTTTTATCAACTTTATTCAATTCGCAGTTGCGTAGGGTATCGTAACCTGGAGTAACTTTCCAAGCAATGAATTGTCCATTTGGATCCAATTGAGCGTCCTTCGATCTCAGCAAAGAATCATGTTTATTCGTTGCGATTTCATACCAGTGTAAATATCCGTCGCCGATGAGTGGATTGACTTCGTAAGTAATCCATGTGCCATTCTGATTAAACTGTTGTTTTTCCAGTTTTTTCCATTCCAAATAGGCTTGGTTATCAATGATTTTTTTCTGACTCCAGCATACTGATGTGCTGATTAGGATGATGAGGAATAGGATTTCTTTCATTTCTTGGAACTTGATTTGGAGGTCATGTAAACTCCGATAAAAATAACAAACATGTAGAGAATTTTCTCTGAGGTAATGGAACTTCGATAATCTGCTGACCAACCAATGATGGCAAATAGAAACGTAAATAATAACACCATCACAGGTTGTGTGTAAATGTATGCGCTCGAGGTTGTTGCACTAAGGTATTTTAATCCAAAAATCGTGAGGAGATAAGTGAGGAATGTCACACCAATAACCACATAACTGATTTTGTACCAAATAGAATAAGGAATCTGTTCAAAATTTGTTTGGAATAACTCGCTGAGTGTTGGGGGAAAGAGCAAGACGAAGATCAATCCAAAAGTAAATACCCAAGTGATGACTTGAATGGGACTGTATTTTTTCATCAGCGGTTTGGCTAGCACAAGGTAAACCGCATAACTCAGGGCGTTCAGAAACAAAAACACATTTCCAAGCATGGAATCCCCAACGATCGTAGAAGCTTTAAGTGTTAGTAAAATAGCGCCCGTTGCACCAAGGGTGATGCCGGATATTTTGAAGGCTGTCGGACGTTCTTTTAAAAAAAGGAAAGACAAGATGATGACCATGATGGGGTTTAATGCCATGATGATTCCTGAATTAAAGGCAGAAGATAAATTCAAACCGTGAAAAAAGAACAATTGATTTATTGCCACGCCAAAAAGCCCACAAGTTGCCAGTAATATAAAATCCTTTGGTGCTATTTTCGAACGCTTACTGAAACTTAAAACCAACCAGAAAAGGGCTGTTGCTCCGACAATCCGAAATAAAATAAATACGGTTGGACTCAAATAATTTGGCATAACACCTTTTGCCAACACATGACTTGCTCCGTAGAGAACATTCACAAGAAGAAGTGCGATATGTGCTTGAACGATTTTGTTTTTCATTTAGTAAAGAAATTCCATCTCGATTTTAAAACAGTAGATCGAAAGTCATCCAATTTTTCAGTGATATTTTGTTGGGACAATTTCGCAAACAATTTCGCCGTTCCTTTTCCTTGTTTGTAATCCATTTCATCAGCGAAAATAGGAATTAACGCTAAAAATGAAATCGTTTTTCCATTGACTTGAATCGGGGCTAATTCCTCCGCTAACTCAATAGGATTGGAAAGTATAAAATGATTTTGTTTCATTTTCGGAGAAATGGATGGATACGTTGCACCCGTAGCCAGTGTATGTCCATGTCCCAGCCATGTGTCCTTGGTTATGACATGATTTTTTACTTTACTGAGCCATTCAAAAACCCAATTCGTCGTTAAATTAGATGCGTCCTCAATGTCCCAATAACTTGGAATCAACACATACAATTCTCGGTATTCTTCACCGACATGTTTTTCAGGCACCTTCATTTTAAAATCGGACAGATGCCTCGTCATTAAAACCCTTAATTCTTTGGAACCAGGTAAGGTGATCAGAAGATACGATTCATCTTGACGTTTGATGCTTGTCAATTGTGCGGGAGCTAATCTTTCTAAAAGTACTTGTTCAAGTTCTTGCATGATACAAAGATAAGGGGCTATTTGGTTTTCGCAGAACTATATTGTTGATGAAAACAGTTTTAGTTGCTCCGAAAAGAATGAACGATGTTTCCAGTTGCTGCGGAAATGAATCCAGTATCTTCAAATGGGAATTGCAATTGAATATACCCGCATGTTTTCAGTTGAATTTCGGAACCACTCAGGTAACTCGCAACTTCAGAAAGACCTTCGTTATGACCAATGAGTAAGATGTTTTCTTTTGTTTTTAACTCTGTAAGAAAAAGCAATAAATCACGCCAAGTGGCTAGGTATAATTCATCGTGAAAAGAAATGAGGGCATTTGGAAACAACTCTTTAATCTCCTGAAGCGACTCGCGTGTTCGCTTTGCGGAAGAACAATAAATTCGACTGATCGATATGTTTTTATCTTTGGAAAAAGCTCGAAATTCGGCGAGTTGTTCTCGTCCTCTCGGCTGTAGTGATCGGTCAAAGTCCTTACCCGTTTTACTTTGTTGATTCGTTTTTGCGTGCCGAAGTAAATGTAATGTCACCAAGGGGGAATACGTTTATTTTGTTTGGTACATTTTCTTGTAGTATTCCTGATACGCACCACTTGTTACTTGATTCACCCACTCTTGATTCGTTAAATACCAATCAACTGTTTTAGAAAGCCCCTCTTCAAAAGTAATGGAAGGCTTCCATCCTAGTTCTGTGGAGATTTTCGTTGCATCAATTGCATAGCGTTTGTCATGACCCGCACGATCCGTGACAAATGTGATTAATTTTTCGGATGTTCCTGCTTCACGACCTAGTTTTTCATCCATCAATTG